>URKI01000001.1 GCA_900548505.1 uncultured Oscillibacter sp.
CGAGATAGGCTCCGGTCTCGTGGGCTCGGAGATGTGTATAAGAGACAGGTGTGCCACGAGCAGCGCAGCTTCTCCGCCACCATGGGCACCGGCCAGCTGGTCTACGGTCTGGCTGCCGTCATCATCGGCGTGTCCCTCATGAACTTCTATGCCGCCGGACCCGGCCGGCTCCTGCGGGGCAAGCCGGTGCTGCGGCTGCTGGCATCCCCTCAGGGCACCACTGCCGTGGTGCTGGGCAGCATCCTCTACAAGCTGTGCATCCAGGCGGCGCTGAACGCAGGCCTGCCTGCCAACATGATGAAGCTGGCCACCGCCGTGCTGTTTTTGCTGGTGCTGGTGGTTTCCGGCCGGAAAGGAGAGGCGATCATCCATGCTTGAGATCCGGGACATCACCAAGGTCTACAACCCCGGCACCGTGGCCGAGCAGCGGCTGTTCGACCATTTTTCCCTGACGGTGGAGACCGGGCAGTTCGTCACCATCGTAGGCGGCAACGGCAGCGGCAAGACCTCCCTTTTAAACATTCTCTGCGGCTCCATCCCCATGGACGGCGGCGACGTGCTCATCGACGGCAAAAGCGTGCGCCGGCTCAAGGACTACCGCCGCTACGCCGACATGGGCCGGGTGTATCAGAACCCCTCCGCCGGCACCTGCCCCAACCTGACCATGCTGGAAAACCTGTCCCTGGCGGACAACAAGGGCAAACCCTTCGGCCTTGGCTGGGGTGTGAACCGCCGCCGGGCGGACGCCTACCGGGAGCAGCTCCGGGAACTGGGCCTGGGGCTGGAGGATAAGCTGGACGTGAAAATGGGCGCCCTCTCCGGCGGTCAGCGGCAGGCAGTCTCCCTGCTGATGGCCACCATGACGCCTCTGCGTTTTTTGATCCTGGATGAGCACACCGCCGCCCTGGACCCCAAGACCGCCGAGGTCATCATGGCCCTGACGGACAAGATCGTCCGGCAAAAGCAGCTCACCGCCATGATGGTGACCCACAACCTGCGCCACGCCGCCCAGTACGGCGACCGTATCCTGATGATGCAGCGGGGCAAGATCGTGCTGGACCGCTGCGGCGCGGAAAAGAAAGCCACCGGCATGGAAGAGCTTCTCTCCCTCTTCAACCGCTATTCCCTGGAAGAGCCGGGCACCTGAGCGCAAACACTTTCTTTTTTTACACCACGGCCCGCGGCGCATGTGCCGCGGGCCATTGCTGTCCGTATTTCGGTCGATGTATCCAGCGGATCTTACAAGTATGCACCATCGCCGACAAAACCGGGACCGTGCTTTCCCGCCCCAGCCGGATGCCTTTCCGCAACACAAAAAGCCAGGCGCCCCGCAAATGCGGAGCGCCTGGCTTTTTCATATCCGGGGAGAGTGATGGATAGACGATCAGACCGCAGCCTTGTCCTTCTTCTTGCCGGTGATAGCGTCCATGAACACAGCGATAGCGCCGTCGCCAGTGACGTTGCAGGCAGTGCCGAAGGAGTCCTGAGCGATGTACAGAGCGATCATCAGGCCCTGCATGGTCTCGTCAAAGCCCAGCATGGACTGCAGGATGCCCAGAGCAGCCATAACAGCGCCGCCGGGGACGCCGGGGGCAGCAACCATGGTCACGCCCAGCATCAGGATGAAGGGGAACATCTTGCCGAAGGTGACGGGCTGGCCCATCATCATCATGACAGCGATGGAGCAGCTGGTCAGAGTGATGGTAGAGCCGGACAGGTGAATGGTAGCGCACAGGGGGCACACGAACTCAGCGATAGCATCGGACACGCCGTTCTTCTTGGTGCACTCCACGGTCACGGGGATGGTGGCAGCGGAGGACTGAGTGCCGATAGCGGTGGTGTAAGCGGGGATCATGTTCTTGATGAGGCCGAAGGGATTCTTCTTGGCAGCGGTACCGGCAACGGTGTACTGGAACAGAAGGATCACAACGTGCAGCACCAGGATCACGGCGAACACCTTCACGAAGGAGGTCATCAGCTCCATGATGGTGCCGGCATAGGTCAGCTTGGCGAAGATGCCGTACACGTGGATGGGCAGCAGGGGGATCACGACGCTGGCCACCAGCTTGGTGATGATGGCGGCGAAGTCATCGATGGCAACCTTCAGGGTCTTGTCCTTGACCAGAGTCAGGCCCAGGCCCAGGATGAAGGAGATCAGCAGGGCTTCCATAACGCCCATGATGGGAGGCATCTCGATGGTGAACAGGCCGCTGAGGGCGGTCTCTTCAGCGTTCTGGGCATCGGCCATGAACATGTCGGCGTGCACCAGGCTGGGGAACAGAGCCATATCCACAGCAAACGCCAGAGAACCAGCGATAACGGTGGACAGATAGGCCACACCGGTGGTCTGGGCCAGGGTCTTGCCGGCGCCTTCGCCCAGGTCAGCGATACCAGGAATGACGAAGCCAATGATGATCAGGGGAATGCAGAAGTTCAGGAAGTTGCCGAAGATGCTGTTGTAGGTTGCGCCGATCTGGATGATCAGCTCACCGGCATCGCCCATGCTCTGGCAGACCGTACCGACGATCAGGCCCAGGACAATAGCAATGACCAGCTTGGGCAGCAGGCCCAACTTTTTCTTTTGCTTTTCCATTGTTGTTTCGATCTCCGGGCTCCTACTCCGGAGATCCCCCTCCTTTTATTTTTTATTAATTGCCGGCTTTTAACCCAGCAAAGAATAACCCTTTTCCTGCAGCGCGGCCTTGATCTCCTCCACGTGAGCCTCGTTGCGGGTCTCCAGCACCATGGTCACAAGGCAGGCACCCACGTCGGAGTCCTTGGCCTCGCGCTCGTGGTTGACGCTGAGGATGTTGGCGCCGCAGCCGGACACCACCTGCAGAACCTGGATCAGGCTGCCGGGCTTATCCACCACCTTGGTGGTGATCTCAGCGATACGGCCGGACTTGGTCAGGCCCTTGGTGATGATACGGGAGAGCGTGGTCACGTCCACGTTGCCGCCGGAGACGACGCACACGGTCTTCTTCTCGGAGATGTCCACCTTGCCGAACATGCAGGCAGCCACGGTGGTGGCGCCGGCGCCCTCGGCCACGGTCTTCTGGCCTTCCATCAGAGCCAGGATAGCGGCAGCGATCTCGTCCTCGGTGACGGTGACGATCTCGTCCACGTACTTCTGGCACATCTCGAAGGTCATGTTGCCGGGAGTCAGCACGTGGATGCCGTCGGCCAGGGTGTCGCCGTCGGGCACAGTGGTGATCTTGCCAGCCTTGCAGGACTCATACATGGAAGGCACGGTAGCAGCCTGAACGCCGATGACCTTGCAGGAGGGCTTCAGGCTCTTGATAGCCAGAGCGATGCCGCTGATGAGGCCGCCGCCGCCGATGGGGCAGACAACCTGCTCCACCTCGGGCAACTGCTCGAGGATCTCCAGGCCGATGGTGCCCTGGCCAGCCATAACATAGGGATCGTTGAAGGGATGAGCGAAGGTGTAGCCATGCTCCTTGGCCAGACGGTCAGCCTCGCGGGCAGCGTCGTCATACACGCCGGGGACCAGCACGACCTCAGCGCCGTACTTCTTGGTGGCCTCCACCTTGCTGATGGGGGCGCCGGCGGGCATGCAGATGATGGACTTGATGCCCAGCTTGGTAGCAGAGAGGGCGATGCCCTGGGCGTGGTTGCCGGCAGAGCAGGCGATGACGCCCTTGGCCGCCTCTTCCGGCGTCAGGGAGCGGATCTTGTTGTAGGCGCCGCGGATCTTGAAGGCGCCGGTGAGCTGCAGGTTCTCCGCCTTGATGTACAGGTTGTCAGCGATCTTGGACGCGGCATCCAGAGGAGTTCTGCGGGCGATGCCCTTGAGTGCCTTCTGGGCGTCCTGGATCATTTCCAATGTGAGCATGAAAATAACCTCCCAATCATTTTTGCTTTTCAGCCTTTTCAACAATTCTTCCACGATCAAGAGCGGATGCAGTTGGTCAATTCAAGAAGATTGTCCTCGAATGAAAGACAAATTCTTTTTTCTTTGTTTTTCATTTTCTGCTAACATTATATAATCTGTATCCTGCAAATACAATGCACAATTCTTCCAATTGTTTTTTAGGGAAATACTACCTTTTGACGAAGTGTCTCTATATCGGAAACAGTTGCGCACAAAGTGTAGGCAGCGAGCAAAAAAAGCGGCATTTTTTTGACATGCTCGCCGGGAAAAATCACCGTTTTTGCATCAATCGGCGCATTCCGGCCGCCAGTCCTTCCGCTGTCAGTTCGTACATGGGAAACACTTTGCTCAGGTCCCAGTGGGTCTGGCTCCAGTAATCCCGTCGCTGGGGCATGGGGTTCGGGTTGAGCCAGATGAGATGGGGGAACTGGTTTTTCAGACGCTCCAGGCAGCAAATGCCCGACGGCCCGTAGGACCGGCTGCCCCAGTCGTACATGGGCTCCGTCAGCTCATAGGGATGCATGGCGGCGTCTCCCACCAGAATGAGCTTGTAGCTGCTGTCATAATTGCGCAGCACCCAGTCCAGCGATACCGCTCCGCCCCCGCCCCACTGGAGGGAGGGCTCCAGATAGAGCTTGTCATAGACGCAGTTATGGAAGTAGTAGACGTGCAGCTCCTTGAAGTGGTTGGACCGGGTGGCCGCCCGGAACAGGGCGCCGCACAATCCGGCGTAATACTCCATGGAGCCGCCGGAGTCCATCATCAGCAGCACCTTCACCGCGTTTTTCCGGGGCCTGCGGTAACGGATGGACAGCGTGCCGCCGTGGTCGCAGGTATCGTGGATGGTGCCGTCCACGTCCACCTCCGGCTCCCCGTCCGACTGGAAGGACATCTGCCGCAGCAGGCGGAACGCCGTCTGGAAGCGGCTGACATCCAGTGTGGCGTCCCCCCGGAAGTCCCGGAACCGGCGCTCCCCCGCCACGGATACCGCCGTGCGGTGCCGGCTCTCTCCGCCGATGCGGATGCCGCCGGGATGTACGCCGCTGTTGCCGAAGGGGGAGCGGCCCTGGGTGCCCACCCAGTAGTTTCCGCCGTTGTGCTCCTCCGTCTGCTCCTTCAATCGCTCTTGGAGCCGTGCCATCAGCTGCTCCAGCGTCTCGTCCGGCACGCCCTGGCGCCGCAGGTCGGCAATGGTGCGGCCCAGGTCCTCCGACGGGTGGGCCAGCCACTCCAGCAGCTCCGGGGGAAGCTCCCCGTCCCAGGGCACATCCCGGAAAAACTCCAGAAACACCCGGTCGAACCGGTCATAGTCCGCCTCATCCTTCACCAGCACCATGCGGCAAAGCTGATAGAACCCTGTCAGGGATGAGTGATGCAGCCCCCGCTCCAGGGCCTCCAGCAGCGTCAGCCACTCTCCCAGGGACACATCCAGTCCCCGGGCGCGCAGCAGGTAAAAAAACTCCGCGAACATCGCTCACCCCAGCGCCTTGCGCAGCGTCCGCAGATCCTTGTCCTTTTTCACCAGCACACCGGCAAAGGGGATCTCCCGGGCGATGCGCTCCGGCGCCACGCCGCCGGCCGCCAGGGCCCGCAGCCAGTCCACCAGCTCAGAGGTGCTGGGCCGCTTTTCGATGTCCCGCAGGCCCCGCACCCAGTAAAAGGCCTCCAGGGCCTGGGTCAGCAGGTTCTGCTCCAGGTCGCCGAAGTGGACACGGACGATCTGCTCCATCTGGGCGCGGTCGGGGAACTCGATATAGTGGAACACGCAGCGGCGCAAAAATGCGTCGGGCAGCTCCTTTTCGGCGTTGGAGGTGATGATGACCACCGGCCGCTGCCGAGCCCGCACGGTCTCCCCGGTCTCGGGGATGTAGAACTCCATCCGGTCCAGCTCCCACAAAAGGTCATTGGGAAATTCCAGGTCGGCCTTGTCGATCTCGTCGATGAGCAGCACCACCCGCTTCTCCGAGCGGAACGCCTCGCCCAGCTTGCCCAGCTTGATATAGCGGGCGATGTCGTCCACGCCGCCGGTGCCGAACTGGCTGTCGTAGAGCCGCTGCACCACGTCATAGACATACAGTCCGTCCTGGGCCTTGGTGGTGGACTTCACGTTCCACACCAGCAGCTCCTCTCCCAGCGCGTCCGCCACCGCCTGGGCCAGCAGCGTCTTGCCCGTGCCCGGCTCGCCCTTGATGAGCAGGGGCTTTTCCAGCGTGATGGCCACGTTCACGGCGCTCATCAGCTCCGCCGATGCCACATACTGCCCCGTACCTGTAAAGAAATGTTCCATGCTCGTTCCTCGCAGTCTCAGATTCCGCCGCAGCGCGGCGCGGAAAAATTATACCAGACATCCCGGCCCGTGACAATCGCCCCCGTGAAACGTTACAGCATGCAACATATCCTTGTATCACCCAGCAACATGACATGATACATTTTCCCCTGTGCTCCCCTCTTTCCCCCGGTTTTTTCCCTGTTTATAGTTGGCATATTTTTTGCTTTATTGTTTTGCAAAAGCTTTGGAACCAACTCGTGAATCGATTTTGAAAAGAGGTTACTGCAATGGAAATGGAAAAAGGCTTGCTTGACGGCGTTGTGGTGCTGGATCTGACCCGCGTTCTGGCCGGACCCTACTGCGGCATGATCCTGGCGGATATGGGCGCCACGGTCATCAAGGTGGAAAATCCCAAGGGCGGCGACGACACCCGGAAAATGGGCCCCTTCGTCAACGGCAACAGCGTCTATTACGCCAACTTCAACCGCAGCAAGATCGGCTGCACCCTGAACCTGAAGGACCCCGAGGCCAAGGAGATCTTCAAGGAGATGGTCAAGAAGGCGGACGTGGTCATCGAGAACTACCGCCCCGGCACCATGGAGAAGCTGGGCCTTGGGTACGATGTGCTCAAGGAGGTCAATCCCGCCATCATCTACGGCGCCGTGTCCGGCTTCGGCCACACCGGCCCCTTCAGCAAGCGGGCCGGCTATGACATCGTGGGCCAGGCCATGGGCGGCCTCATGAGCACCACCGGCTGGCCCGGCGGACAGCCCACCCGTGTGGGTACCCCCATGGGCGACGTGCTGGGCGGACTGAACCTGGCCATCGGTGTGCTGGCCGCTCTGGTGAACCGGCAGAAGACGGGCCTGGGCGAAAAGGTGGACGTGGCTCTGGTGGACTCCGTGGTCTCCGCCATGGAGAACATCACCATGATCTATCAGGCCACCGGCCGCATCCCCCAGCGCATCGGCAACCGCTACGAGTCCACCTATCCCTATGACTCCTTCCCCGCCAAGGACGGCAACGTCATCATCGCCGCCGGCAACAACAAGCTCTTCGCCATTTTGTGCGACGTCATGGGTCAGCCGGAGCTGAAGGAGGACCCCCGCTTCCTGGAGGTCAAGGACCGCGTGGCCAACCATGAGCCCCTGCGGGAGATCGTCTCCGCCTGGACCCAGAACTACACCATCGCCGAGATCGACCAGATGCTCAACGGCGCCGGCTGCCCTGCCAGCGCGGTGAACACCATCGACCGCATGGTGGTCGATCCCCAGATCGCCGGCGCCCGGGACATGTTCCCCGAGATCGACCAGCCCGGCATCGGCAAGCTGCACATCACCGCCACCGCCCAGAAGCTCACCCGCACCAAGTCCTGCCCCCGCAAGGCCGCGCCCCTGCTGGGCGAGGACAACGCCGAGATCTTCGGCAAGATGCTGGGCTTTGACGAGGCACGCCTTGCCGAGCTGAAGGAAAAGGGCGTTATTTAAAGGAGGCGCAGCATGGAAAAACAGAAGATCCAAGTGATCGAAGTGGGCCCCCGGGACGGCTTCCAGAGCGTCAAGTGCGCCCAGATCACCACAGAGCAGAAGCTCAAAGTCATTGACGATCTGGTTTCCGCCGGCGTCAAGCATCTGGAATATACCTCTTTTGTCAGCCCCAAGGCCATCCCCCAGCTGGCGGATGCCAAGGACGTCACCGAGGTGGTTTTGAAGAAGTACCCCGACGTGGACCTTTTTGCCCTGGTGCCCAACCTGCGGGGCGCCCAGAACGCCTATGAGCTGGGCCTCAGAAAGGTTTGCTACGTGGTTTCTCTGAGCGTGAGCCACAACAAGGCCAACATCAACCGCACCCACGAGCAGTCCCTGGAAGCCTACAAGGAGATCCGGGCGGCCTATCCCGATCTGGACGTGATCGTGGACCTGGCCACCACCTTTGGCTGTCCCTTTGAGGGCAAGTACGAAGACCCCGCCGCCGTAGTGGCGTTTTTGAAGGACTACGTGGACGCCGGCATGACCACCTGCTGCCTGTGCGACACCATCGGCATCGCCGATCCCGCTCAGGTCAAGGCCGTTATTGCCGCCGTGAAGGAGGCCTATCCCTCTTTGGATCTGATGGTCCACTTCCACGATACCCGGGGCCTTGGCATGGTGAACACCATGGCCGCCATCGAATCCGGCGTCACCAAGATCCAGTCCGCCCTGGGCGGCCTGGGCGGCTGCCCCTTCGCCCCCGGTGCCTCCGGCAACCTCTCCACGGAGGATATGGTCTGGATGCTCAATGAGATGGGCTATGACACCGGCATTTCCTTCTCCAAACTCCTCGCTGCCGCCAAGGACCAGGCCAAGGTCATTGCCGGCAATTACAGCGGCCACCACATCAACGTGGAGGCCGAGACCCCCTGCAAAGCCTGATATCACTCTTTTCCCCTCTCTTTTCCATATGGAAAGGCCCGGCCCGCAGTTCGCCGCTGCGGACCGGGCCTTTTCCTGCATGCTCTGAAACCGCCGCCCCATCTGGCCTTATTTCAAATTCAAAAACTGGCTCTTTTGGCAGGTCAGTGTCCCTGCTATAATGAGGCAAAACAAGCAAAGGAAGTGCCGTTTATGAAGCGCATCGTCAGCATCCAGGATATCTCCTGTCTGGGCAAGTGCTCTTTGACCGTGGCTCTGCCCATTATTTCCGCCATGGGCGTGGAATGCTCCATCATCCCCACCGCCGTGCTCTCCACCCATACCATGTTCCAGAATTTCACCTGCAAGGACCTCACCGACCAGATCGGCCCCATCGCCGCCCACTGGAAGTCCGAGAAGCTGGGCTTTGACGCCATCTACACCGGGTATCTTGCCTCCAAGGAGCAGATCGGCGACGTGTGCGCCTTCTTCGACCAGTTCAAGACCGATAAAAACCTGATCGTGGTGGACCCGGTCATGGCTGACAACGGCAAGCTCTATCCCGCCTTCGGCGCCGACTTCCCCGCCGAGATGGCCAAGGTCTGCGCCAAGGCCGACCTGATCGTCCCCAACCTGACGGAGGCCAGCCTGCTGACGGGCCTGCCCTATAAGACCGAGTACGACGAGGACTACATCAGCCAGATGCTTCAGGCCCTGGCCAAGCTGGGCCCCCGGTATGTGGCACTCACCGGCGTGAGCTTCGAGGAGGGCAAGCTGGGCGTCATGTACTACGACCAGCAGACCGGCCAGTACGGCAGCTACTTTGCCGAGCATCTGCCCGCCAGCTTCCACGGCACCGGCGACGTGTTCGCCTCCACCTGTGTGGGCGCCCTCATGCGGGGCAAGTCCCTGGGCGACGCCCTGGCTCTGGCGGCGGACTACACCGTGGAGTGCATCCGTGCCACCCTGTCCAGTGCCGACCACGCCTGGTACGGTGTGGACTTTGAGGCCGCCATCCCCTATCTGGTGGACCGTCTGCGCTGAGAAGTGCACCATACCTATATAAATAATGAAGCAGGGGGCTGACCCATGGGTCAGCTCCCTGCTTTTTGCTTATTCAGAAAGGCCCATGTCCCGGCGGTACTGCTCCAGCTCCTCCGCGTCCCGGTCGTCCAGGGCGTGAAGCCCGCCCCGTTCCTCCATGTGGTGGGTCAGTTCATGGGAGAGGGTGGTGTAGAGCTCGTCGGCCCAGGTATCCTCGTCCCAGTCCTCCTTTTCCGCCAGCGCCGCAAAGGAGCCGTAGTAGAGATTGATGTAGCAGCCCAGAAGATCGTGGCAGTACTCTCCCAGAATGTACATCTCTCCCGGCGGGAAATCCGGGTCCGGCACCGCCTCCTCCAGGAGATTCACCCCGCCGTTGAGCCCGTCAAAGAGGGCCTCGGGGAACTCCTCCGCCATCTCGTCCAGAAGATCATTCACCCGGTCAATGGTCAGCACCATGGAAACCACTCCTTTCCAAAGGCGTCACTTGCCCGCCTGGCGCATACTGAGGCTGATGCGCTTTTTCTTCTCATCCACCTCCAGCACGACCACCTTCACCACATCGCCCACGGAGACTACCTCCGAGGGGTGACGGATGAACTTATCCGCTACCTGGGAGATGTGCACCAGTCCGTCCTGGTGGACGCCGATGTCCACGAACACGCCGAAGTCGATGACGTTGCGGACGGTGCCGGTGAGCTCCATGCCGGGCTTGAGGTCCTTGATCTCCAGCACGTCCGTACGCAAAATGGGCTTGGGCAGCTCATCCCGCACGTCCCGGCCGGGCTTCATCAGCTCCGCGGCCACGTCCCGCAAGGTGGGCACGCCCACGCCGCACGCCGCCGCGGCCTTTTCCTCTCCGTAATCTTTCAGCCGCGCCGGCAGGTCGCCCAGGTTCCCCGCCTGCACGTCGGCGAGGGTGTGGCCGGTGAGGGTAAGCAGCTGCTCCGCCGCCGCGTAGCTCTCCGGGTGGACGGCGGTGTTGTCCAGCACGTTCTTGCCGCCGGGCAGGCGCAGGAAGCCCGCACACTGCTCAAAGGCCTTGGGCCCCAGCTTGGGCACCTTCAAAAGCTGACGGCGGGTAGCAAAGGGGCCGTTTTCCTCCCGGTAGGCCACCACGTTTTTCGCCGTGGTGGCGGTAAGGCCCGCCACGTGCTGCAAAAGGGACGGCGAGGCGGTGTTCACATCCACGCCCACGGCGTTGACGCAGTCCTCCACCACGCCGGCCAGGGCCTCGTCCAGCCGCTTTTGGGGGCAGTCATGCTGGTACTGGCCCACGCCGATGGCCTTGGGATCGATCTTCACCAGCTCCGCCAGCGGGTCCTGGAGCCGCCGGGCGATGGACACGGCGCTGCGCAGGTTCACGTCGTAGTCCGGGAACTCCTCCGCCGCCAGGGGGCTGGCGGAGTACACGCTGGCGCCCGCCTCGGAGACAATCATATAGCTCACATGGGCCCCCGCCTCGTTCACCTGGCGGATCAGCTCCACGGCCATCTGCTCCGTCTCCCGGCTGGCGGTGCCATTGCCGATGGCAATGTGCTCCACACCGTGGCGGCGGATGAGCTTTGCCAGGGTGGCGATGGCCTCCTTTTTCTGGCGCTCGCCGTAGGTGGGATAGACCACGGCGGTATCCAGCACCTTGCCGGTGCCGTCCACCACCGCCACCTTGCAGCCCATACGGTAGCCCGGGTCCAGGCCCATGGTCACCTTGCCCTTGACGGGGGGCTGCATCAAAAGGGGCTTGAGGTTCAAGGCAAACTGGCCGATGGCACCCTCGCCGGCCGCCTCCGTCAGTGCTGCCCGGACCTCCCGCTCCAGCGAGGGGAAGATCAGGCGGTCATAGGCGTCCTCCGCCGCGGCCTTGACGAACTCCATGGCGGCGCTGCCAGGGATGACGGCGTGGCGGCGCACGGTCCGCAGCGCCAGCTCCCGGTCCAGCTCCACGCTCACCTTCAGCTTTTCCTCCCGCTCGCCCCGGTTGATGGCCAGCACCTGGTGGCCCTGGAGCTTGGAGATAGCCTGGGTGAACTCGTAGTAGAGCCGGTAGACCGTGTCCTCCTCCGTGGCCGCCGTGCTGTGCAGCACGGCGTTTTTCTCCAGCAGCGTCCGCAGCTTGCCCCGCAGTGCCGCGTCGTCGCTGAGCTGCTCGGCGATGATGTCGCTGGCGCCGGCAAGGGCATCCTCCGCCGTCTCCACGCCCTTTTCCGCGTCCACGTAGGCCGCGGCCGCCTCCATGGGCGGCGGGCAGTCCGCCCGCTGGGCAAACAGCAGCTCCGCCAGAGGCGCAAGGCCCTTCTCCCGGGCGATGGTGGCACGGGTGCGGCGCTTTTGCTTGTAGGGCCGGTACAGATCCTCCAGCTGTGCCAGCGTCTCGGCCCCGTCCAGAGCGGCGGAGAGCTCCTCCGTCAGCTTGCCCTGGTCGGCAATGGATTTTTTCACGCTCTCGCGGCGCTCCTCCAACCCCCGCAGGTATTTGAGGCGTTCTTCCAGAGTGCGCAGGGACGTATCGTCCATGGCGCCGTGAAGCTCCTTGCGGTAGCGGGCGATGAAGGGGATGGTATTGCCCTCGTCCATGAGGCGCACCACGTTTTCCACATGCCGGGGCTCCTTGCCCAGCTCCCGGGCGATTTGTTCAATGATCCGATCCATAGTGCTCCTTTCCGCCGTCCCCCGCCCTCCGGCGGGAGAAAAGGCGGCGTCCTTTGTTCCGGGCGCCGCCGCTTGTTTTCTCTTACTTATGATAGAGCTTCTTCGTCTCGTACCGGGGCTCGCAGCTGACCAGGATGCCCAGCCGCCGCAGCAGGTTCTCGTCCACCTCGCTGAGCACCACGGTAAAGTGGGCGTCGCAGCCGCGAAGCTTGGGCAGCTGCTGCTGGGCAAGCTCCGCCAGAGGATTGGTCAGGGCGGAGATCGTCAGGGCCATGAGCACCTCGTCCGTGTGGAGCCGGGGGTTCTTGTGGCCCAGATACTCCGTCTTGAGTTTGCACACAGGCTCCAGCACCTGGGCAGAGATCAGCTCAAACTGATCGTCGATGCCGCCCAGGGCCTTGAGAGCGTTCAAAAGCAGGGCAGAGGCCGCGCCCAGGGTATCGGAGGTCTTGCCGGTGATGACCCGGCCGTCCGGCAGCACCATGGCGCCGGCAGGGCCGCCGGTGGTCTCCGCCTTCAGAAGAGACGCGGACACCGCCGGACAGATCTCCGGCGTGACGCCCGCCTGCTGCATGACCAGCTCCAGCTTGCGCACCGGCTCGTCCCCGCTCTTGCCCTGAAGCCGCTCCACGCAGGCGGTGTAGTACCGGCGCAGGATCTCCATGCGGCTGGCGGCGCAGCACACCGCGTCGTCCACGATGCAGTTGCCTGCCATGTTCACGCCCATGTCCGTGGGGGACTGGTAGGGGGACTTGCCCTGGATCTTTTCAAAGATGGTGCTCAGCACCGGGAAGATCTCCACGTCCCGGTTGTAGTTGACGGCGGTCTTGCCGTAGGCCTCCAGATGGAACGGGTCGATCATGTTCACGTCGTTGAGGTCCGCCGTGGCCGCCTCATAGGCCAGGTTCACCGGGTGCTTGAGGGGCAGGTTCCAGATGGGGAACGTCTCGAACTTGGCGTAGCCGGCGGTGATGCCCCGCTTGTTGTCGTGGTAGAGCTGGGAAAGGCAGGTGGCCATCTTGCCGCTGCCGGGGCCCGGCGCCGTCACCACCACCAGAGAGCGGCTGGTCTCGATATAGTCGTTCTTGCCCAGGCCCTCGTCGCTGACGATATGCTGGACGTCGGAGGGGTAGCCGGCGATGGGATAGTGGCGGTAGCAGCGGATGCCCAGGGCGGTGAGCCGCTTCAAAAAGGCGTCCGCCGCCGCCTGGCCGCTGTACCGGGTCATGACCACGCTGCCCACATACAGCCCCAGCTGGCGGAAGATGTCGATCAGCCGCAGCACGTCGTCATCGTAGGTGATGCCCAGATCGCCCCGCACCTTGTTCTTTTCAATATCCGAGGCGTTGATGGCGATGACGATCTCCACGTCGTCGCTCAGCTGCTGGAGCATACGGATCTTGCTGTCCGGCTCAAAGCCAGGCAGAACCCGGGACGCATGGTAGTCGTCAAACAGCTTGCCGCCGAATTCCAGATACAGCTTGCCGCCGAACTGGGCGATCCGCTTTTTGATCTGCTCGGACTGGGTGGTCAGGTATTTCTGGTTATCAAACCCGATGGCTCTCATAGGTAACGCACGACCTCTCCTCATATTTTCTGCAAAAGTATATCACAGCCCGGCCCGTTTGGAAAGGGCTTTGTCCGGCGGCGGGCGCCGAAAAAAAGGTCGACCTATTAGGGAAATTTATTCCCGGTATTACGACTTTGTTCTTTACTTATGAAAAAACACCCGATATAATAAGTTAGGTTGGGCGCTTATGGCCCAATACATTACACCCGTAAATGTAAAACCGGGAGGGTTTTTATTATGTCAAATTGCGCCATCGTAGGCATCAACTGGGGCGACGAGGGCAAGGGCCGCATGGTGGATCTGCTCACCAGCGACTATGACGTGGTCGTCCGCTACCAGGGCGGCGGCAACGCCGGCCACACCGTGGTCAACGAGCTGGGCAAGTTTGCCCTGCACCTGTTGCCCTCCGGCATTTTCCGCAAGGGCGTGGTCAACATCCTGGGCAACGGCGTGGCGCTGGACTGCGAGAGCCTGTGGACCGAGATGCAGGACGTGACCTCCAAGGGCGTGTCCATCACCCCCGAGAACCTGAAGATCAGCGACCGGGCCTCTTTGCTGCTGCCCTGGCACCGGGATCTGGACGGTCTGGAGGAGGCCCGTCTGGCCGACAAGAAATACGGCTCCACCAAGCAGGGCATCGCACCTTTCTACTCTGACAAGTATCAGAAAAAGACCGTCATGGCCGGCGAGCTGCTCTATCCCGAAAAGCTCTGGGAGCACCTGGAGGGCATCCTGGAGTGGAAGAACCTGACGCTGGAGCGGGTCTACGGCGCCAAGCCCTACACCATGGACGACCTGAAGGCCTGGGTGGCAGACTTCGGCGAGAAGATCAAGCCCTTCATCTGCGACACCGGCGCTTTCCTGCGTGAGGCCAACAAGGCCGGCAAGTCCATCCTCTTTGAGGCTCAGCTGGGCTCCCTGCGCGACCTGGACTACGGCATCTATCCCATGACTACCTCCTCCAACGCCATCGCCGCCTACGCCCCCGTGGGCTCCGGCTATCCCGAGGCCAAGATCGAGAAGGTCGTGGGCGTGGTGAAGGCCTACTCCTCCTGCGTGGGCGAGGGCCCCTTCACCTGCGAGTGGTTCGGCGAGGAGGCCGAGCAGCTCCGTCAGGCCGGCGGCGAGTACGGCGCCAAGACCGGCCGTCCCCGCCGGGTTGGCCCCATCGACCTGGTTGCCACCCGCTACGGCGTGCAGTGCCAGGGCGCCACGGACATCGCCCTGACCAAGCTGGACGTGCTCAGCTACATGGACGAGATCCCCATCTGCGCTCATTACACCCTGAATGGCGAGCAGATCGACTACTTCCCCTTCCCCGCCGTGCTGCCCGACGCCAAGCCCGTGTGGGAGACCATGCCCGGCTGGAAGTGCGACATCTCCGGCGTGCGCAAGTGGGAGGATCTGCCCCAGGCCGCCCGTGACTATGTGGAGTATGTGGAAAAGGCCATCGGCTGCCCCATCACCTACGTGTCCGTGGGCGCCGAGCGTGAAGCCATCATCCTGCGCTGATTTTTCGAGGGGGAGTAAACTCCCCCTCGATCTCCCCCACCACCAGTGACATCGCTCACCGGTGAACGCGCCCAAGGCGCTTGAGTCAAGGGGTTTTTGTCAGGTACACGCCCCGACAAAAACGGATTCCATGATGGCTCTGATCCAATCGCTTCGCCTCCGGCGAAACCGACGATCCCTTCGGAGGCACCCACCCGGGTGCCTCCTTAACTTTATAAACGGAAGAAAGGTGGCATTGCCATGTCCAAAGACCGCTACGAATCCCCGCTGGCGTCCCGGTACGCCTCCGCGTTCATGCTGCATCTGTTCTCCCCCGACATGCGCTTCCAGACCTGGCGGCGTCTGTGGGTAGCCCTGGCCCGGGCCGAGCACAACCTGGGCCTGCCCATCACCGCCGAGCAGGTGGAAGCCCTGGAGGCCCACATCACCGACATCGACTACGAGACCGCTGCCCAGCGTGAAAAAGAAGTCCGCCACGACGTGATGGCCCACGTCTATACCTACGGCAAGGCCGCCCCTGAGGCCGCGGGCATCATCCACCTGGGCGCCACCAGCTGCTATGTGACCGACAACGCCGACCTCATCATCTACCGGGAGGGCCTGAAATATCTGCGGGGCCAGCTGCTGGCAGTAGTCGCTAACCTCAGCCGCTTTGCCGAAACCTATAAGGCCACCCCCACCCTGGGCTACACCCACTATCAGCCCGCCCAGCTGGTGACCGTGGGCAAGCGGGCCACCCTCTGGATGCAGGATTTCCTGGCTGATCTGGAGGAGCTGGACTTTGTTCTGGACAACCTGAAATTCCTGGGCTGCCGGGGCACCACCGGCACGGAGGCCAGCTTCCTGGACCTCTTTGACGGGGACGAGGCCAAGATCGACGAGATGAACCGCCAGATCAGCGCCGAGTTCGGCTTTAACAAGTGCTTTGACGTGTGCGGCCAGACCTATCCCCGCAAGGTGGACAGCCGCATCCTCTCGTGCCTGTCCGCCATCGCCCAGAGCTGCTACCGCATGGCAAACGACATCCGCCTGCTGCAGCACGACCGGCAGGTGGAGGAGCCCTTTGAGAAAAATCAGATCGGCTCTTCCGCCATGGCCTACAAGCGCAACCCCATGCGCTGTGAGCGCATCTGCTCCCTGGCCCGGTATCTCATGGCCGACGCCATGAACGCCCCCATGACTGCCTCCGTCCAGTGGATGGAGCGGACGCTGGACGACTCCGCCAACCGCCGCATCTCCATGCCGGAGGGCTTCCTCTGCGCCGACGCCATCCTGCGCCTTTGCCAGAACGTCACCGACGGGCTGCATGTGAACGAAAAGGTGGTGGAGTCCACCGTGCGGGAGTACCTGCCCTTCATCGCTACGGAGAACCTGATGATGGAGGCCGTCAAGCGGGGCGGCGACCGCCAGGAGCTCCACGAGATCATCCGCCAGTGCTCCATGGCCGCCACCGCCCGCATGAAGGAGGGCGAAAAGTGCGACCTTCTCAGCCGTCTGGCAGCCCAGCCCGCCTTCGGCATGACGGAGGCGGAGATGGAGGCTGTGCTGACTCCCTCCGCCTACATCGGCCGCTGCCCCAGCCAGGTGGACGCGTTCCTTCTTAAGGTCCGCCCCCTGCTGAGCCAGGCTGCCAACGACACCCCGGACATCGCCCTGTAACTGCGCTCCTCAGCGCGTGGACAAGTGTCCTTGTGCAAAACGATGATTTTTTCTCCCCTGCCGCCGGTTTTCCCGGCGGCAGGTTTGTTTTATTTGCCGTTGACAGCTTCCGGCCGGAAGTGCTACACTTCCAACCATCAAACATGCATAGCCAAAAGCGTGGATGGAGAAAAGTACCGCAGGCGTTCCGGTCCAGTGAGCGGGGGAGAGTGGAAACCCCGTACCAAAGAACCGGCGGGAAGAACACTCCGGAGCCGCAATCCGAACGCGGGAGACCGCCAGTAGGTGCGACGGGTTGTGACCGTTACATCACACAGGCTTGATAGAGCCGGGAAAGGGGCCCTTACGGGGGCAAATTAGGTGGCACCGCGGATCGCAGCTATTCGTCCTAAAATTTTTTAGGAGAAAGCTGCGTTTTTTATATCCGGAGGTGCTTTTTTATGTGTTCCATCATCGGCTTTTCCAAGAAGACCCGCTCCGTATCGGACATCCGCCCCTACTTTGAGCGCACCCACTCCCGGGGCCCGGACATGGCCCGCATCATCGAAACGCCCACCGGCTACCTGGGCTTCCAGCGGCTGGCCATCATGGGGCTGACAGAGGCGGGCATGCAGCCCTTCTCCCTGGACGGCGATTACGTGGTCTGCAACGGCGAGATCTACGGGTTCCGCGCCCTCCGCCGCCGTCTCATGGAACAGGGCTACACGTTCCAGAGCGGCAGCGACTGCGAGGTGCTGCTGCCCCTGTACCGGGAACATGGCCTCGATATGTTCTCCATGCTGGACGCGGAGTTTGCCCTCATCCTCTACGACGGCGCCTCCGGCGAGCTGATCGCCGCCCGGGACCCCATCGGCATCCGCCCCCTGTTCTACGGCTACGACACCGACGGCGGCATCGTGTTCGCCAGCGAGGCCAAAAACCTGGTGGGGCTTTGCGCCGAGATCTGCCCCTTCCCCCCGGGCCACTACTACGCCCACGGCAAGTTCGTCCGCTACGCCGACCTGACAGCGGTGGACCACTACATCCGCGGCGATCTGGACACGGTGTGCAAGGGCATCCGGGACCGGCTCATCGCCGCCGTGGATAAGCGGCTGGACGCGGATGCCCCCTTGGGCTTCCTGCTCTCCGGCGGACTGGATTCCTCGCTGGTGTGCGCCATCGCTGGCCGGGTGCTGGGCAAGCCCATCCGCACCTTTGCCATCGGCATGGACACCGATCCCATCGACCTCAAGTACGCCCGGGAGGCCGCCGATTATATCGGCGCCGACCACACGGAGGTCACCATGACCCGGCAGGAGGTGCTGGACGCCCTGGAAGAGGTCATCGCCCTGCTTGGCACCTGGGACATCACCACCATCCGGGCCAGCATCGGCATGTACCTTTGCTGCAAGGCCATCCATCAGCGCACCGACGTGCGGGTGCTGCTGACCGGCGAGATCTCCGACGAGCTGTTCGGCTACAAGTACACGGACTTCGCTCCCAGCGACGAGGCGTTCCAGCAGGAGGCCAAAAAGCGCCTGGAGGAGCTTTACATGTACGACGTGCTGCGGGCCGACCGGTGCATCTCCGTCAACTCTCTGGAGGCCCGGGTCCCCTTTGGCGATCTAGATTTTGTCCGCTATGTCATGTCCATCGACCCGGCCATGAAGCGCAACACCTACGGCATGGGCAAATACCTGCTGCGCCGCGCCTTTGAAAAAGACCATCTGCTGCCCGACTCCATTCTCTGGCGGCAGAAAGCCGCTTTCTCCGACGCCGTGGGCCACTCCATGGTGGACGACCTGAAAGCCTACGCCGAGGAGCGGTATACCGATGCGGAGTTCGAAGCCCGGCGCCGCAAGTACGCCTACTGCACCCCCTTTACCAAGGAGAGCCTCCTCTACCGTGAGATCTTTGAAAAATACTATCCCGGCCAGGCAGCCATGATCTGCGGCTACTGGATGCCCAACCGCAGCTGGCCCGGCTGCGACGTGGACGATCCCTCCGCCCGCTGTTTGTCAAACTACGGCGAGAGCGGGAAGTGAACGCCGCGATTTTTATAGGTATTACCCATTGCGTTCCGGCGATTTTATGGTACTCTTTATAGTAAGAAACAGAGGAGGATGAACGTATGAGCACCACACCCAAGCTTCCCGAGCTGTTCGGGAGCATGGTTTTCAATGAAGAGACCATGAAGGACCGGCTTTCCACTGCATCTTACAGCTCCTGGAAAAAATGCATCACTGACGGCACGTCGCTGGATCTGGCCACCGCCAACGAGATCGCGGAGGCCATGAAGCAGTGGGCCGTGGAAAAGGGCGCCACCCATTTCACCCACTGGTTCCAGCCCATGACCGGCATCACCGCGGAAAAGCACGAGGGCTTCATCTCCCCTGTGGGCGGCGGCAAGGTCATGATGGAATTTTCCGGAAAAGAGCTGGTGCGCGGCGAGTCCGACGCCTCCTCCTTCCCCTCCGGCGGCCTGCGCGCCACCTTTGAGGCCCGGGGCTATACCGCCTGGGACCCCACCTCCTTCGCTTTCATCAAGGAGGGCACGCTGTGCATCCCCACCATCTTCTGCTCCTACGGCGGCGAGGCCCTGGACAAAAAGACGCCCCTGCTGCGGTCCATGGATGAAGTGAGCCGCCAGGCCGTGCGCATCCTGCGCCTGTTCGGCGACACGGAGACCAAGCGCGTCACCCCCCAGGTGGGCCCTGAGCAGGAGTACTTCCTCATCGACAAGGCCATGTACGCAAAGCGCATGGACCTGCGTATGACCGGCCGCACCCTCTTCGGCGCCAAGCCCCCCCGGGGCCAGGAGCTGGACGACCACTACTACGGTGCCATCAAGCCCCGGGTGGCCGCCTACATGAAGGACCTGGACGAGACGCTGTGGGCCCTGGGCGTGCTCAGCAAGACCAAGCACAACGAGGCCGCTCCCTCCCAGCACGAGATGGCCCCCATCTATACGGACGCCAACGACGCCTGCGACAAAAACCAGCTGACCATGGAGATGATGAAAAAAGTAGCCGACCGCCACGACCTGGTCTGCCTGCTCCATGAAAAGCCCTTTGCCGGCGTCAACGGCTCCGGCAAGCACGACAACTGGTCCCTGGGCACCGACACGGGCAAAAACCTGTTCCGCCCCGGCTCCACCCCCCGTCAGAACGCCCAGTTCCTCCTGTTCCTGGCCGCCTTCATCAAGGGCGTGGACGAGTATCAGGATTTCCTGCGGGCCACCGTGGCCTTTGCCGGCAACGACCACCGTCTGGGCGCTCTGGAAGCGCCCCCTGCCGTAGTGTCCATCTTCCTGGGCACCGAGCTGGGCGCCGTGGTGGACTCCATCATCCACGGCACCGAGTTCAAGGAGACCGGCAAGCGCACGCTGCAGATCGGCGTGGACGTGCTGCCCGCCATCAGCCAGGACAACACGGACCGCAACCGCACCTCCCCCATGGCCTTTACCGGCAACAAATTCGAGTTCCGTATGCTGGGCTCCTCCCAGTCCATCTCCGGCCCCAACATCGCCCTCAACACCATCATGGCCGAGGAGCTGGAGCAGTTCGCCGATCAGCTGGAAAAGTCCGAAAACTTCCAGGAGGACCTGCAGGCCCTTATCAAAAAGACCTTCACCGAGCATCAGCGCATCATCTTCAACGGCAACGGCTACGATGATGCCTGGATCGCCGAGGCGGAGCGCCGGGGCCTTTCCAACTTCACCTGCACCGTGGACGCCCTGCCCATGTACACCGCCCGCAAGAACATCGACCTGTTCGTCAAGCACGGCATCTACACCGAGGGCGAGATCAACGCCCGGGCGGAGATCCACATTGAAAACTACACCACCGTCCTCTCCATCGAGGCCAAGACCATGGTGGATATGATCCGCCACGAGATCCTGCCTGCCGTGTCCGCCTATTCCGGCGTGCTTTGCAGCCGTGCTGCGGAAAAGAAGTCCCTGGGTGTTTCCTGCGGCTTCGAGACCTCCGCCGCTGCCGAGATCTCCAAGCTGGCCGATCAGCTCTCCGACATCTGCACCAAGCTGGAGCGCGACATTGCCGCCACCCCCGCCGAGGCCACGCCCGCCATGGTCTACAGCCACGACGTGCTGACGCCGGATATGCAGGAGGCCCGCCGGATCGCCGATAAGCTGGAGACTCTCACCGCCAAGGACTACTGGCCCTTCCCGGTGTACTCCGACCTGCTGTTCTCCGTGTGAGCCAACAAAACATAAAAAAGCCGCCCGCTCCTTTCGGGAGCGGGCGGCTTTTTCCGCGCGATCACAGGATCAGATTGAAAAACAGCGCCAGAATGGTGGTGACGATGCCGCAAAGGCCAATGGCGATGCCGCTCATGGCGCCCTCCGCCTCGCCCAGTTCCAGGGCCTTGGCCGTACCCAGGGCATGGCTGCACGCACCGATGGCCAGGCCCTTTTCCAGGGGTCCCTGCGCCTTCGTCAGCCGGATGAGCAGCGGCGCACACAGATTGCCCGCAATGCCCGTGACGATCACCGCCGCCACCGTAATGGGCACCATGCCGCCGTGTCCTTCCGAGATGGCCGTGGCGATGGGCGTGGTGACGGACTTGGGCAGCAGCGACACGGTCAGGGCTGCGTCCAGTCCAAACAGGCGGCACAGCGCCCATACCGAGCCCACGGAAGCCACGGCGCCTGCTGTGCATCCCACCAGTACCGGCAGCAGGTTGCGCTTGAGCGTCTCCCGCTGGGCATAGATGGACATGGCGATGCACACGGTGGCCGGGGACAAGAAGAGGTTGATAAGGCTGCCGCCTGCGTTGTAGTTTTCGTAGGGGATGTGGAACACCGTCAACACGGCGATGACCATCAGGGCCGCCAGCACCAGGCTGTTGCAGATCACAAGGCCCGTCTTTTTCTGAATCTTCACGCCCAGCACATAGCAAAGGGCCGTCAGGGCGATGCCGAAAAAGGGAGAGGATGTCAGCTCGGCCATCACCGCTTCCCCCTTTCCATCCACCGGATCGTCAGCCGCACGGCCCACACCGTAACGACAAAGGTCACCACCGTGGACACCAGGCAGATCACCAGCAGCGCCACCAGATTGCTGCGCAGCACATCTACATAGTTCATAATGGACACCACCGCCGGCACAAAGAAAAACGGCAGGTTTCCCAGCAAAAAGTCCGACTTTTCCTGGATATGCTCCGTGCGGATCACACCCAGACCCAGCAGCACCAGCAGCGCGGCCATACCGATGATGCTGGCCGGCAGGGAAAAGGGCAGTACCGCCTCCACGCACTGACTGAGCCAGCAGATGCCGAACAGCAGCGCCACTTGCAAAATGATCTTCATAGGGAACCTCCACCTTTGGAAAAAATTCTTTTTTATTCTAGGTTTTTCCCTTTCGGAAGTCAAACCCCCTGACGCCCATGCTTCTATTTTCAGCGTTTCGCCGCAAGTCGGCGCCCCCCGATGCTAAAATCCTGTTAACATTTATTTTAGATTTTTCTGCTTGCACCTGCCAAAGCCCCCGTGCTATACTCAGGGTGTTGTAAAAATCGGTATGGAGGTGCCTCGTGCAAAAACGCAGCCACAAGCTTCTTGCTTCCACGCTTTTGTCCGCCCAGGACGGTTTTTCTGCCCGCCGCTTTGAACTGGCTTTCCTGTTCGGTTCCTTTCAGCCCGACTGCAATCCCCTGACCTATCTGAAGGGTTCCCGACGGGCCCGCAAGCTCCGGGGCCACAATTATTCCAACTCCCAGCCCTATATCGCCTCCCGCATCGCCAAGCTGCAAAACCGGCAGCGCTGGACCATGTGGCAGTACTATACCCTGGGTAAGCTCACCCACTATCTGGCCGACGCCTTTACCTATCCCCACAATGAAAACTACACGGAGAGCCTGATCGCCCACCGCCAGTATGAGGACGACCTGCGCTCGTACCTTGCCCAGTATCTGCGCTTCCGCAGCCTGCGCAGCCAGCAGCGCCGCGCGGACCTGGCCGCCGCCATCGAGGAGCTGCACCGGCAGTACATGACCGCCCAGTCCTCCATGCAGCGGGACGTACAGTACATCCTCCAGGCCACTGCCATGCTCATGGCCGGCGTGTGCCCCAAGGCCGCCTGACCGGGCCGTTGGTTTTTTCTGTGAAAATGCGCCAGATTTTCTCTGCGTGTTTGTCAGAATTGTCACTTTTCTTTTCCCCTTGCGAGTGCTATCCTTTAAATATCTAAAGTGCCCGAAAGGAATGCAGTATGAACCACACCATGTTCGCAGCTGAATACCGTTACTTTAGCTTTACCTACTTTTATGGTAAGGCTTATTTCGGTTGTGCTGAACGTGCATGTGATTGATGGGGCGCTATATCGCAATCCGTCCATCTTCGTCCGCAGCCAACCGGCTGCGGACGTTTTTTTATTCATGGACCATTTTCATCAGGAGGGATTCTCTATGATCGTCGTTTTGAAGCATAACCCCAACCGTGACCAGCTGGAAAGCCTCATCGCCTGGCTCCAGGACAAGGGCATCATCATCCACACCAGCATCGGCGAGGCCCACACCATTCTGGGCCTGGTGGGCGACACCTCCCAGCTGGACATCGACCTGATCGCCGCGCTGGACATCGTGGAGGATGTCAAGCGGGTGCAGGAGCCCTACAAGAACGCCAACCGCAAGTTCCACCCCGAGGACACCGTGGTGAAGGTGGGCAACACCCAGATCGGCGGTGGCAATCTCACCATCATGGCCGGTCCCTGCTCCGTGGAGAGCGAGGAGCAGGTGGTGGCCATTGCCAAGGCCGTGAAGGCCAGCGGCGCCACCATGCTCCGGGGCGGTGCCTTCAAGCCCCGCACCTCTCCCTACTCCTTCCAGGGCCTGGGTGCCACAGGCCTGGAGTACCTGAAGGTAGCCCGGGAGGAGACGGGCCTGCCCATCGTCACCGAGCTGATGGACCTGAGCCAGCTGCCCCTGTTCAAGGACGTGGACGTGATCCAGATCGGCGCGAGAAACATGCAGAATTTCGACCTTCTCAAGGCCGTGGGCCGGCAGGAAAAGCCCGTTATGATCAAGCGTGGCATGTCCGCCACCTATGAGGAGTGGCTCATGAGCGCCGAGTACGTCATGGCCGGCGGCAATGAAAACGTCATCCTCTGCGAGCGTGGCATCCGCACCTTCGAGAGCTACACCCGCAACACGCTGGACCTGGCCTGCATCCCCGTCCTGCGCAAGCTGACCCACCTGCCCATCATCATCGACCCCAGCCACGCCACCGGCAAGAGCTGGCTGGTGGAGCCCCTGGCCATGGGCGCCGTGGCCACCGGTGCCGACGGCCTCCAGATCGAGGTCCACAACGACCCGGCCCACGCCCTGTGCGACGGCCCCCAGTCCCTCAAGCCCGAGGCGTTCGACGCCCTGGCAAAGAAGCTCTACAAGCTGCATGAGGCCGTCAAGGCCCTGGAGGAGTAAGGTATGAACGTGGGAATCGTGGGTCTGGGGCTCATCGGCGGCTCCATGGCCAAAAGCATCAAGGCCCGCACGGGCCACACTGTCTACGGCGTGGACCTGGGTGCCGAGACCATGACCATGGCCCGCATGTGCGGCGCCATCGACGCCCCGCTGACAGACGATAATCTCGGTGCCTGTGACCTGATCCTGATCGCCATCCGGCCCCAGGCCGCCATCGACTGGGTGAAGTCCCACGCCGCCGCCATCTCCAAGTCCGCCATCGTGGTGGACCTTTGCGGCGTCAAGCGCAGCGTGGTGGCGGCTATCGCCCCGGTGGCGGAGCAGTATGGCTTTGCCTACATCGGCGGTCACCCCATGGCCGGCCGGGAGCGGGGCGGCTTCACCGCCGCTACGGACGACCTCTACGTAGGCGCCTCCATGATCCTCACGCCGGACAAGCGCACGGACATGCAGCTTCTGGAGACGCTGAAGGCCTTCTTCCTGGACGTGGGCTTTGCGGGTCTCACCTTCTCCACCCCGGAAGAGCACGACCGCATCATCGCCTTCACCTCCCAGCTGGCCCACATCGCCTCCAGCGCCTACGTCAAGTCGCCGGAGGCCCAGCGCCGCCGGGGCTTCTCCGCCGGCAGCTTCCAGGACATGACCCGCGTGGCCCGGCTGGACGAGGACATGTGGACGGAGCTGTTTCTGGCTGACGCCGACTACCTCACAAGCGAGCTGGAGGTGCTGGTCGGCCACCTGAACGAATATCTGGACGCCCTGAAAAACCGGGACGCGGAGCAGCTGCGTGCCCTGCTGCGGGACGGCCGGGAGAAAAAGGCCACTGCCGGCGGCAACTGATGCTCCGGGGCCGCCGCCCCTACACTATATAAAAGGAGTTTTCCCTATGTCCGACTCCATCCAAACCATCCCCGTCCGCACCAGTCCCGCCTACACGGTGCAGATCGCCCCGGGCCTGCTGGGCCGGTGCGGTGCGCTGCTGCGGGACGTGTTCTCCCCCTGCCGGGTGGCCGTGGTCACGGACTCCACCGTGGCGCCCCTCTATCTGGAGCGGGTGACCGCCAGTCTCACCGGCGCCGGTTTTTCCGTGATCTCCTATGTGTTCCCCGCCGGCGAGGCCCACAAAAATATGGAAACCCTCTCCGCCATTCTGGAATTTTTCGCCCGGGAGCATCTGACCCGCACAGACTGCGTGGCCGCCCTGGGCGGCGGCGTGGCAGGGGACATGGCGGGCTTTGCCGCCGCCGTGTACCTCCGGGGCATCCGCTATGTGCAGCTGCCCACCACCCTCCTTGCCGCCGTGGACTCCTCCGTGGGCGGCAAGACCGCCATCGACCTTGCCGCCGGAAAGAACCTGGCAGGTGCCTTTTTGCAGCCCGCCGCCGTGCTCTGCGACACGCAGTGCCTTGCCTCGCTGCCGCGGGACGTATTTGCCGACGGCGCCGCCGAGGCCATCAAAACCGGCGTCCTGGCCGACGAGTCCCTCTTCTCCCTTTTTGAGGACGGCACCCTCACCGCCGCCCCGGCGGAGGTCATCGCCCGGTGCGTTGCCTACAAGGCCGGCGTCGTGGAGCGGGACGAAAAAGAGCAGGGAGAGCGGAAACTTCTGAACCTGGGCCACACCGTGGGCCACGCCATTGAAAAGTGCAGCGGCTACGCCATCCCCCACGGCCATGCCGTGGCAGCTGGCCTTGCCATCATGGCCCGTGCCGCCCAGCGCATGGGCTGGACGGACGGCCCCATCGCCGAACGCATCGCCGCCTGCCTTGCGAAAAACGATCTTCCCACCGGCACCGGCTTTTCCGCCGCGGACCTGGCCCGGGCGGCCCTCTCCGACAAAAAGCGGGCGGGCGACACCATCACCATCGTGGTGCCCCGGCGCATGGGCGCATGTTCGCTGCGGCCCCTGCCGGTAAGTGAGCTGGAAACCCTCATCGCCGCGGGACTGGAGGGATAAGATGGACATTCGCATCACACCAAAAAAGCTCTCCGGCGCCGTGACGCCGCCGCCCAGCAAGTCCCAGGCCCACCGGCTGCTCATCGCGGCTGCACTTATCAATAGCGGTGTCAGCGTGATCCACGGCCTGGCAGACTCTCAGGACATCCTGGCCACCCGCCGGTGCCTCTCCGCCCTGGGCGCCAGGATCGACGATGCGGACGAGGATACCGTCCAGGTCTGCGGGCTGGGTAATGCCATCGTAGAGGCGGGGCCTGCCCCCATTCTGGACTGTGGGGAGTCCGGCTCCACCCTGCGCTTTTTGATCCCCCTGGCCCTGCTGGTAAACGGAAGCGCCTGCTTTGTCGGCCACGGGCGGCTCATGGAGCGGCCCCAGGGTCCCTACGAAAATCTCTTCCGGGAAAAGGGCATCGCCTGGTCATTCAAGGACGGCGTCCTCTCCGTGGACGGTGGGAAAGGGTATGATGACTACGCCCTCTCCCCCGGGGAATACCGCCTGCCGGGCAACGTCTCCAGCCAGTTTTTTACCGGGCTCCTGTTTGTTCTCCCTCTGCTGGACGGCGACTCCACCCTGGTGCCCACCACGCCCCTGGAGAGCCGGGACTATCTGGAGATGACCCGCAGCGTGCTGGAGCTGGCCGGCGTAGAGAGCCGGTGGGAGGGCGATGTGCTTCACATCCCCGGCCGTCAGCACTACGCACCCTTTGAAGCCGCCGTGGAGGCGGACTGGTCCCAGGCAGCATTCTGGTACGCCGCCATCGCCCTGGGCTCCCAGCTGGAGCTGGAGGGGCTCAACGCCTTTTCTGTTCAGGGGGACATGGCTGTGGTGCCCCACTTCCTGCGTCTGACCCAGCCCGGGGATCTGGAGATCGACGTCTCCGGCATCCCAGACCTGCTGCCGCCCCTGGCAGTAATGGCGGCAGTCCGCTCCGGTACCACCCGCTTTGTCAACGCCGGGCGGCTGCGGATGAAGGAGAGCGACCGGCTCTCTACCGTCTGCGCCATGCTGCGGGCTTTGGGGGGAAGCTGCCAGGAGGGGCCGGACAGCCTCTCCGTCACCGGCGGCACCCTCACCGGCGGCACCGTGGACGGAGCCAACGACCACCGCATCGTCATGGCGGCGGCCATTGCCGCCACCGCCTGCGCTGCCCCCGTCACCATTTTAGGCGCCGAGGCGGTAGAAAAATCCTACCCGGACTTCTGGGAGGTCTACCAGTCCTTGGGAGGTGAAGTCCATGTCCTCTGAGTTTGGAAAGCTCATCAAAATCAGCGTGTTCGGCCAATCCCATGGAAAGGCCATCGGCGTGGTCATCGACGGGCTTCCCGCCGGAGAGGCTGTAGACACCGAGGAACTGCAAACCTTTTTGAATCGCCGCAGAGGCGGCGGCTCCCTCCTTTCCACTGCCCGCAAGGAGGGGGACGTACCCGTATTCCTCTCAGGCCTTGAAAACGGCAAAACCTGCGGTGCGCCCCTTTGTGCCGTCATCGAAAATGCCGACCAGCATTCCTCCGATTACGCCGGTCTCACAGACACCCCCCGCCCCGGCCACGCGGACTTTACCGCCGCCGTCAAGTGGGGCGGCGCGGCGGACATGCGGGGCGGCGGACACTTCTCCGGCCGGCTGACAGCCCCGCTGTGCATCGCCGGGGGCATCGCCAGGCAGATCCTCGCCCGCCGGGGCATCCATGTAGGTGCCCACCTTTCTTCCGTGGGCACGGAGCAGGACGACGCCTTCCCCCTGCACCCCACGGCAGATCTCTTTGCAGCCGTGGCCGCCAAGGCCTTCCCCGTCCTCTCTGACGAGGCAGGCGCGCGGATGCAGGAGGCCATTCTGGCCGCCCGGTCCGAGGGAGACTCCCTGGGCGGCATCGTGGAGTGCGCCGCCATCGGCCTCCCCGCCGGGCTGGGAGACCCCATGTTCGACGGAATGGAGAGCCGCCTGGCTGCGGCACTTTTCGGCATCCCCGCCGTTAAGGGCGTGGAGTTCGGCGCAGGCTTTGACGCTGCCCAGTCCCGCGGGTCGGAAAATAACGATGCCTTTGCGGTCGACTGCGGCGCCGTGGTCACCAAGACCAACCACGCCGGCGGCATCCTGGGCGGCATCACCACCGGCATGCCCCTTGTGCTGCGGGCGGCGTTCAAGCCCACGCCGTCCATCGCAAAGCCCCAGCAGACCGTATCCCTTTCCGCTATGGAAAATACCCAGCTTCAGATCCGGGGCCGTCATGACCCCTGCATCGCCCACCGGGCTGTCCCTGTTGTCGAGGCGGTCACTGCCGCCGTGCTGTTAGATTTACTGTTGGAGGGAAATCATGGAACTTTCTGAGATTCGCGAACAGATCAACACCGTGGATGAGCAGCTGCTGTCGCTGTTTTTACAGCGCATGGAGCTGTCCGAAGCCGTCGCCGCCTACAAAAACGAGCACCACCTCCCCATTTTGAACAAACAGCGGGAGCGGGAGATCCTCTCCAAGGTGACGGAGCAGTCCGGCGACAAGGAGCGCTACGCCTACCACCTGTTCTCCACGCTGCTGGAGCTGTCCCGCTCCCGGCAGGCGGAGCTCATCTCCGCTCCCACCCGGGTGGCCGCCCAGGTGAAGGCCTCCCTGGCCGCCGGCAGCGAGGTGTTCCCCCAGACGGGCCTGGTGGCCTGCCAGGGCGTGGAGGGCGCCAACTCCCAGGTGGCCTGCGACCGCATCGTGCCCCGGGGCAACATCGTCTACGTCAAGAGCTTTGAGGCGGTGTTCTCCGCCGTGGAGTCCGGCCTGTGCCGCTTCGGCGTGGTGCCCATTGAAAACAGCTCCAACGGCTCCGTCCGCGCCATCTATGATCTGATCCAGCGCAAGAAGTTCTCCATCGTCCGCTCCACCCGCCTTTGCATCCGCCACGAGCTGCTGGCCCTGCCCGGCGTGAAGATGGACGACATCACGGAGATCTATTCTCACGAGCAGGCCATCGGCCAGTGCAGCAAGTTCCTGGGCAGCCTGAACGGCGTGCGGGTCATCCCCTGCGACAACACCGCTGCCGCCGCCAAGATGGTCTCTGAGAGCGGCAGCCGCCACGCCGCCGCCATCTCCTCCCACCCCTGTGCCGCATTGTACGGCCTGGAGATGGTCCGGGACGACATTCAGGACAGCGACAACAACTACACCCGCTTCATCTGCATCACCAAGGACCCGGTCATCTACGCCGGCGCCAACCGCATCAGCCTCATCATCGCCTGCGACAATAAGCCCGGCGCCCTGTACGACATTCTCTCCAAGCTGGCGGCCCTGGGCATCAACATGACCAAGCTGGAGTCCTGCCCCGTCACCGGCCGGAATTTCGAGTTCATCTTCTTCCTGGAGCTGGAGGCCTCCGTCCACGAGCCGGGCGTGCTGCCCATGCTGGAGGAGCTGGAGCGCAGCTGTGAGAGCTTCCAGTTCCTGGGCAGCTACGCGGAAGTGTGACCATGGGCACACTGGTTTACGGTCTTTTGGGCCGGAAGCTGGGCCACAGCTGGTCCGTGCCCATCCACACCGCCCTGGGCTGTGCAGGCTACCGGCTCATCGAGCTGGAGCCCGAGGAGCTGCCCGCTTTCCTCGCCCGGGGGGACATCGGCGGGCTCAATGTGACCATCCCCTACAAAATGGACGTCATGCCCCTTTGCGACAGCATTGATGACCGGGCCGCCGCCATCGGCAGCGTCAACACCATCGTGCGCCGGGACGGAAAGCTCCTGGCCTTCAACACCGATGCCGACGGCTTTTGCTTCATGGCCCGGCGGGCCGGTGTGGATTTTCACGGCGGGAAAGTCCTGGTCTTGGGCAGCGGCGGTGCCTCCCGCACCGCCGTGGCCTGCGCCCGGCAGCTGGGCGCCCGGGAAGTGGTGGTCATCTCCCGTTCCGGGCCGGACAACTACGAAAACCTCTCCCGCCACGCGGACGCGGACATCGTGGTGAACACCACGCCGGTGGGCATGTACCCCGGCAACGGGGCCGCGCCGGTGGACCTCACCGCCTTTCCCCGGTGCCGGGGCGTGCTGGACGTTATTTACAACCCACACCGCACGGCCCTGCTGCTCCAGGCCCAGGCACTGGGCATTCCCTGCTCCGACGGGCTTGCCATGCTGGTGGCCCAAGCCAAGGCGGCGGAGGAGCACTTCTTCTCCCGCTCCATTCCCGACGGAGAAACGGAGCGCATCCTCTCGGCTCTGCGCCATGAGACGGAAAACATCGTGCTCATCGGCATGCCCGGGTGCGGCAAATCCACCGTAGGCGCAGCCCTGGCCGCCCTGACCGGCCGGGAGGCTGTGGATATCGACGCGGAAATCGAGCGCCGGGCGGGCTGCCCCATTCCGGAGATCTTTGCCCGGGGCGGCGAGGCAGAATTCCGCGCCCTGGAGCGTGAGGCCACGGCGGAAGCCGGCAAGCGCACCGGCTGCATCCTGCTCACCGGCGGCGGCGCGGTGAAAACGCCGGAAAACTACGGCGCCCTGCGGCAGAACGGCCGCATCTACCACCTGCTGCGGGACGTGGGAACCCTGCCCACCGACGGCCGCCCCCTCTCCCAGGGTGCGGACCTTGCGGCCATGTGGCGGGAGCGCAAGCCCCTTTATGAGCGCTTCCGGGACACAGTCATCGACAACAACGGCCCGGCGGAGGAGACCGCCCAGGCCATCTGGAGGGATTTTTGTGCGTATTCTGGTGATTAACGGCCCCAACATGAACATGCTGGGCATCCGCCAGCCGGAGATCTACGGCCATGAGACCTACGAGGACCTCTGCGCCATGCTCCGGCAGGAGGCGGAAAAGCGGGGCGTGGAGATTCGCTTTTTCCAGTCCAACCACGAGGGCGCCCTGGTAGACGCCATCCAGCAGGCCTACTTCGACCATGTGGACGGCATCATCATCAATCCTGCCGCCTACACCCACACCAGCGTAGCCCTTCTGGACGCGGTGAAGGCTGTGGGCATCCCCACAGTGGAGGTGCACGTGTCCAACCCGGACAGCCGGGAGGAATTCCGGCACGTATCCTACATCCGCGCCGCCTGCACGGCCACCATCCGGGGCCACGGGCTGCGGGGCTATCTGGAAGCACTGGCGCTGCTGTGTGAAAAACTCGGATAAGAAAAAAGCGGCCCCCGGCATGAAGCCGGGGGCCGCTTTTTTTGCGCTTTGATACGCCGTAAAAGAAGCACCGCCGCACAAGTGCGGCGGTGCTCATAAGAAGGGATCAGATAGCGGGAGGGGAGCTTACTTGCGGGCCAGACGGGCGGCGCGGTTCTTGCCGTAGACGCAGATCACGACCACATAGGCCACAGCAGCCACAACACCGATGATGTAGGAGATGTTCCAGGGGATGTTGAAGCCGATCTTGGCGTTCATGATGTAGGTGATGGTCACGAAGGTGTACCAGGCACCGGGGATCATGGGAACCCACACGAACTTGCTCTTGCCGTTTTCGAACATCCACACGGTGATGGCCAGGAAGGCGAACAGAGACAGGGTCTGGTTGGACCATGCGAAGTAACGCCACAGGATGTTGAAGCCCTCGGAGTTCATCTTGGCGAATACCAGGATCACAGCCACCAGAGCGAAGATGATGGCGGACAGACCCACGCGCTTGGTCTTGGTGCTCTGGTCGATGTGCAGAGCCTCAGAGATGGCCAGACGCAGGCCGCGCAGAGCGGTATCGCCGGAGGTGATGGGCAGAACGATGATGCCGATCAGAGCAATCAGGCCGCCCACCTTGCCCAGGATGTCCTTGCAGACCACGCCGACGGTGGCGGTAGCCAGAGAGGCGTTGGCCTCCTGCAGGCCCAGGTTGTACACGCCCATGGCGGCAGCAGCCCAAACCATGGCGATGAAGCCTTCCAGAACCATCATGTTGTAGAAGGTATTGCGGCCTTCCTTCTCGCTCTTCATAGTGCGGGAAATGATGGCAGTCTGGGTGGAGTGGAAGCCGGAAAGCATACCGCAGGCCACGGTGATGAAGAAGATGGGGATGAAGTGGTTGGCGTCAAAATAATCCTGATAGCTGAAGGTGGTCTGAGCGCCGTCCACCATGGTGAAGGCCAGAGGAGCCTCCCAGGTGTCCCACACGTTCAGCAGAGGATAGCCCTTGACGAACATGCCGATGAACACGCCCACAGCGGAGAACAGCAGGATGGCACCGAACACGGGATAGATCTTGCCGATGATGGCGTCGATGGGGAACACGGTAGCGACCAGGTAGTAAACGAAGATCACGCCGTAGATGATCCAGGTGGTGGGGTCATCCGCCTTGCCGGAGAAGCCGAACACCTGGGTGGCGGCGATGTCGCCGGGGGTGTAGATGAACACAGCGCCCACCAGCAGCAGCAGCAAGGAGCAGAACACCTGATACACGCCGTAAACACCCTTGTTGGAGTACTTGCGGATCATGGCAGGCATCTGGGAGCCGCCGTCACGCAGGCAGATCATGCCGGAGAAATAGTCATGCATGGCGCCGCCGATGATGTTGGTGATGGGGATGGTGATGAACGCGATGGGCCCGAACAGGATGCCCTGGATGGGTCCAAAGATGGGGCCGGTACCTGCGATGTTCAGCAGGTTGATGAGCATATTCTTCCAGCTGCTCATGGGGATGTAGTCCACGCCGTCCTGCTTGGAGTAGGCGGGAGTCTCACGGTCGTCGGGTCCAAAGACCTTTTCGCAGAACTTGCCGTAAATGGCAGCGCCCACGAACAGAATCACGAGACCCAGAATAAATGTAGCCATTAACACACACTCCTTCTAGTTCACTCTCTTGAGGGAAAATGCCTGGGACACAGCGGAGGTCTCCCCGGATAAACCGCCTCCGCCAGCCGGTTTCGCCGGCATTTGTTGGAAATGCGAACAGAACCTTGCTCTTTCAAACGCTCCCTTCTTATTTCCGGCGGCTCCCTTCCCGCTGAAAAAGGAGCCGGTGCAAAGTTCGGTCTTTACCGTGATATCCCCTTGTTAAAGGATTACGTCCTCTCGCAAAGAAACCGTTAAAGGCCGACCTCCGCTTTCGGGTGTCATTATACACCCCTGTTCAGACTTTGTTAAGAGGGAACGCCCAATTTTGTGAATAATTTGTGAATACCTCCTACAGGATTGTGTATTTCGTTGGGGGCAGTCCAGCAAAACCGAAATTCTTTCGGCTTATTCAATAATATGTGTTCTTATTTTTTGTATATTATGCACATTTTCTGTATTTGTTTGCAGAACACCCGCCCTCGGTCCGCGCACAAAAAAACCGCCGGGCAAAGCCCGGCGGCTGTTAAGATTTTATCATTCCCGTTAAGAGCGGAGAATGTTCATCAGGTGGCGGATGTGGATGCTCATGGCGTGCCGGGAACCGGCCTCATCCCGCTGAAGCAAAAACTCCAAAATGGTGCGGTTGTCTCCCAGGGCCGTGTCCTGCATATGCTGGCGGTTCTGGGAGATCTGCATGATTTCATTGACGGCGCTGTTGATGATGGGATAGAGCCGCCGCATATATTCGTTGTGAGACGCCTTGATGATGGCCCAGTGGAACTCCTGGTCCGCCAGGGGCCAGTCGCCGCCCTCCGCGGCCACCCGCTCCACACGCTCGGCCTTTTTGCGGATCATCTCCAGCTCCTCGTCACTGGCCCGCTGACAGGCCAGCGCCACGGTGGCCGGCTCAAAAATGAGCCGCATTTCAAAAAGGTCCTTGGCCCGTACCCGGGACCGCAGCCCCGCCAGCACCGTCAGGTCCACGCCGCCGGCAGGCAGCGTCTCCGCCACGAAAGTGCCCCGGCCCCGCCGGATCTCCAGCACGCCCTGGGCCACCAGGAACGAAATGGCCTCCCGCAGCGTGGTGCGGCTGACGTTCAGCGCCTCGCTGAGCTCATTTTCGTTGGGCAGCTTGCTGCCGGGGGCATAGCGTCCCTCATCCACGATCATCTCATACAGCCGGTCCGCCGTCCGCTCCGACAGTTTGACTTTTCTGGTCTCTTCCATTTCGATCCCTCCGTTGTGCCTGCAGGACGCACGGTCAGCGTCGCCGCCGGCCCGGCGCCGCAGATTTCTCCCGGCGCCGCAGAATCCTCTTGACATCATATTTCTTTAAGAGTACAATGACATCATACAACAAAGCAAAAAATAATACAACACTTTGTTCGAGAAAATTTTCCCAACAGGAGGCGATCCTCGTTTGACGGCAGATCAGATTTGCACCCACCGCGTCTCCATCATCACCGGGCACTACGGCACCGGAAAGACCGAGTTTGCCGTGAACCTGGCGCTGCAGCTGGCAGCGTGCCAAAAGCAGGTGATGCTGGCGGATCTCGATATCGTCAATCCCTACTTCCGCTCCCGGGAACGCAAGGCCGTCCTGGAAAACGCGGGCATCCGTCTGGTGGCCTCTTCCCAGGCCTGTACGGACGCGGACGTGCCCGCCCTGCCTGCGGAGCTTTTGACCATTCTGGAAAACCGGGAGGTCACCGGCGTGCTGGATATCGGCGGCGATCCGGTGGGCGCCCGGGTATTGGCCCGCTTCCATGAAAAGATCACGGCGGAGGACTACCAGCTCATCTACGTGCTCAACGCCAACCGGCCGGAGGTCCGCCAGGCGGACGCCGCCGTGAACTACCTGCGTTCCATCGAGGCCGTCACGGGCCTCACCTGCACGGGCATCGTCAACAACACCCACCTTTGCGGCGAGACTACACCGGATGAAGTCCGCAAGGGCGCGGCGCTGGCTGCCCAGGTGTCCGAAAAGACCGGCATCCCGGTACTGTGCCATGTGGCCCTGGACCGGTTCGCCCCGGAGCTGTCCGACCTGTCGGAACCCGTTTTTCCGATTACCATACAAATGAAAAAGCCGTGGGAATGACCACGCAAGAGGAAAAAGGAGGAGTTATCCAATATGACCGCGAAAGTAACCTTTGACTCTGACCGGTGCAAAGGATGCGAGCTGTGCGCGTCCGTGTGCCCCAAGCACATCGTTGCCATCGATCAGACGGTGATCAACCGCAAGGGATACCATCCCGCCACGGTGACGGACATCACGGCATGCATCGCCTGCGCCAGCTGCGCCAAGATCTGCCCCGATTCCATCATCACCGTAGAAAAGTTCTGAAGAAGGAGGTCATTCACAGTGGAAAAGGAACTTTGGAAAGGTAATGAAGCCATCGCCGAGGCCGCTATCCGCGCCGGCTGCGACTGCTTCTTCGGCTATCCCATCACTCCCCAGAGCGAAGTGCCCGAGTATATGTCCCTGCATATGCCCCAGCACGGCAAGGTCTTTGTCCAGTCCGAGTCTGAGGTGGCGGCCATCAACATGGTCTACGGCGCTGCCGGTGCCGGCATGCGGGCCATGACCTCCTCTTCCTCCCCCGGCATCAGCCTCAAGCAGGAGGGCATCACCTACATCGCAGCCGCCGAGCTGCCCTGCGTCATCGTCAACTGCATGCGCGGCGGCCCGGGCCTGGGCACCATCCAGCCCGGTCAGGGCGACTACTACCAGGCCACCCGCGGCGGCGGCAACGGCGACTACCGCACCGTGGTGCTGGCTCCCTCCAACATCCAGGAGGCCGTGGACTTCACCCAGGAGGCCTTTGACATTGCCGACATGTACCGCAACCCCGTCATGGTGGTCATGGACGGCCTCATCGGCCAGATGATGGAGCCCATCGAGTGGCACGAGATCCCCAAGCGGGAGCTGCCCCCCAAGGACTGGGCCACCACCGGCAAGCACGGCCGTGACCACACCAACGTCATCAACTCCCTGTACATGGACCCCGAGGAGTGCGACCATCACAACGCCGACCTGGAGGCCAAGTACAAGCTGATCTCCGAGAAGGAAGTCCGCTGGGAGATGAAGGACTGCGAGGACGCCGAGCTGGTCATCACTGCCTACGGCACCCCCGCCCGTATCGCCCTCAGCGCACTGGAGACCCTGCGCGCCCAGGGCATCAAGGCCGGTCTGTTCCGTCCCATCACCCTGTGGCCCTTCCCCGAAAAGCCCCTGCATGAGCTGGCATCCCAGTCCCACGTCAAGGCATTCCTGGACGTGGAGATGAGCGCCGGCGGCCAGATGATCGACGATATCCGTCTGAGCGTCGAGGGCCAGAAGCCCATCGCTTATCTGGGCCACGCAGGCGGCGTGATGCCCACCATCGAAGAAATCGTGGAATCGGCCAAGAAGGCTTTGAAGGAGGCACAGTAACATGGCGATCGTATATCAAAAGACCAAGGGCCTGACGGATGCCGAGCTCCACTACTGCCCCGGCTGCCACCACGGCATCATCCACAAGCTGGTGGCGGAAGTGCTGGAGGAGATGGGACTGCTGGACGACGCCATCGGCGTGTGCCCCGTAGGCTGCTCCGTCTTTGCCTATAAGTATTTCAACTGCGACATGCAGGAGGCTGCGCACGGCCGCGCGCCCGCCGTGGCCACCGGCATCAAGCGCACCCATCCCACCCAGCCGGTGTTCACCTACCAGGGCGACGGCGACCTGGCCTCCATCGGCGCGGCGGAGATCGTCCACGCAGCCATGCGCGGCGAGAAGTTCACCACCATTTTCGTCAACAATGCCATTTACGGCATGACCGGCGGCCAGATGGCCCCCACCACCCTCATCGGTCAGAAGGCCACCACTTGCCCCCTGGGCCGTACCGTGGAGCAGGCCGGTATGCCCATCCGTGTGGCGGAGATGCTCTCCACCCTGGACGGCTGCGTGTACGCCGAGCGGGTGTGCGTCACCGACATCGCCCACCTGAACAAGGCCAAGAAGGCCATCCGCAAGGCCTTTGAAAAGCAGATGGCCGGCGAGGGCTTCACCTTCGTGGAAGTCCTGTCCACCTGCCCCACCAACTGGGGCATGACGCCTCTGAAGGCCAAGGAGTGGCTGGAAGAGAAGATGATCCCCTACTATCCTCTGGGTGTCATCAAGGAAACCAGCGCGGAGGTGAAGTAACATGAAAAAAGAGATCATCATTTCCGGTTTCGGCGGCCAGGGCGGCCTGGCCATCGGCAAGAACCTGGCAGAGGCCGGCATGGCCGAGGGACTGAACGTCACCTGGTCCCCCTCCTACGGTCCCGAGATGCGCGGCGGTACCGCCAACTGCTCTGTGGTGCTGTCCGACAAGCCCGTGGGCTCCCCCGTGTTCGCCCATCCCACCGAGCTCATCGCCCTCAACGAGCCCTCTCTGGAGAAGTTTGAGGCAGGCGTGGTCTCCGGCGGCCAGGTGTTCATCAACAGCGACGTGGTCACCGACAAGGTCTCCCGCTCCGATCTGACTGCCTACTACATCCCCTGCAACACCATTGCCGACGAGATCGGCAATCCCAAGGTCTCCAACATGGTGATGCTGGGCGCCTATGTGGCCGGCACCGGCATCCTCAAGCCCGAGACCATCGAGCAGATGATCCAGGAGATGTTCACCGGCGCCAAGGCCAAGTTCGTTCCCCTGAACATTGAGGCCTTCCGCCGCGGCTGCCAGTGCGTCCGCTGAGCACATCCTGCTTCTTACCAAAACCTTTCCTGTAACACTCCCCAAAACAAACGGCGGCCCGGCTATGTGCCGGGCCGCTGATTTGTATAGGCCCAGCCGCCGCCTTTCTGTGCATTTTACCCATTGACTTTACCACATTATCAGCGTATAAAATAAGTAATTATCAGTAAATGCGATGAACGGGACATGTCCGATCGTACGCGCTTGCAGAGAACTGCCGGTTGGTGCAAGGCAGGAAGCAGCGGCGGCCGGGAGTCACCCGGGAGCAGTGCGCGGAACAGCTCTGCCCAGTACGCAAACCGGCTGCCCTCCGATATCGGGGCTTTGAGTGGCCGCCTTTCCGGCGGCAATGAGAGTGGTACCACGGAAGTGTGACTTTCGCCTCTCCTGTCTACAGCAGGATTGCGCGAAGGTCTTTTTTTATAGCTTCAATTTAGTCAGCAAGGGAGAGTTACGGATATGTTGGATATCAAGATCACTAAAAGTACGTCCCTCAAGGAAAAGCCCGATGAGAACAAGCTGGGCTTCGGCAAGATCTTTACCGATCACATGTTCCTGATGGACTATACCCGCGGTCAGGGCTGGCACGACGCCCGGATCGTTCCCTATGCCCCCTTCGTCCTGGACCCCGCCTGCGTTATTTTCCACTACGCCCAGGAGATTTTTGAGGGTATGAAGGCCTACCGGGCCGTGGACGGCACCATCCAGCTGTTCCGTCCCGACTGCAACGCCGCCCGTATGCAGGACTCCTGCGACCGGCTGTGCATCCCCACCATCCCCGTGGACGACTACATCCAGGCCGTCAAGGCCCTGGTGGAAGTGGAGAAGGACTGGGTCCCCCATGTGGACGGCTCCTCTTTGTACATCCGCCCCTTCATCTTCGCCACTGACGTGGGCCTGGGCGTGCATGCCAGCCCCACCTACATCTTCTGCATCATCTGCTCCCCCTCCGGCGCCTACTACGCCGAGGGCATCAACCCCGTGCGCATCTATGTGGAAGATGAGTACATCCGTGCCGCTCCCGGCCTGACCGGCTTTACCAAGTGCGGCGGCAACTACGCTGCTTCCATCAAGGCCGGCGAGCTGGCCGAGGAGAAGGGCTTTGCCCAGGTTCTGTGGCTGGACGGCGTGGAGAAGAAGTACGTGGAAGAGGTCGGCAGCATGAACATCATGTTCAAGATCTCCGGCAAGGTCTACACCGCCGCCTGCGACGGCACCGTGCTGCCCGGCGTCACCCGCCGCAGCTGCATCGAGCTGCTTAAGGATTGGGGCTACGACGTGGTGGAGGGCCCCCTGGCCATCGCCGACGTCATGAAGGCCGGTCACGACGGCACCCTGGAAGAGGTCTTCGGCACCGGCACCGCCGCCGTGGTCTCTCCCGTCAAGGAGCTGGACTGGAAGGGCGACAAGGTGTTCATCAGCGAGGGCAAGATCGGCCCCCTGACCCAGAAGCTCTACGACACCATGACCGGCATGCAGTGGGGCAAGATTCCCGACACCAAGGGCTGGATCGTCCCCGTGTGCAAGGGCTGAGCGCCAGCGTATCCAAAATCATAAAAAAGCTCCCGGAACTTTCGTTCCGGGAGCTTTTTTGTTCTTTGGGTCTGGATCAGGTCTTTCCCTGGATCTTGGCGCCGCACTTGGGGCAGGTGATGATGATCTTCCCCTTGCCTACCGGCACCCGGCAGATGGTCTTGCACTGTTTGCAGGTGAAGTAGCGGTGCTCCTTATCGGCGTGGCGAGCCCGGGCACCGGCGCCCCGGTTCTTGACGCCCCACCACCAGTTCACCCATTTTTGATTTTCCTCCCGCCGCTTGTAGAGGTTCTTGGAGAACATGCGGAAAAAGATCAGCAGCATCAAGACCCACAGCGCCACATCACAGATGGCCGCCCCTACCTGACTGCGCAGTCCGGACGCCACAACGGCCCGGATGAGACACACCAGCACATACACCCACAGCAGCGCCCGGTTCAGCGCATCGACGCCATTGCGTCCGTACATGAACCGGGTGATCGCATTTGCAGCCTGACGGAACACTCCCATGGTGTACATCTTCCTTTCCGGCGCAAGCGCGCCGTTTTTTTATTTTTTTTATTTTACTCGCAAATGCGGCGGCGCACAACCGCTTTATCCTGAAATTTACAAATTGGTCATTTATTTGTTTTGTTCAATGTGATATACTTGCAATGTTGTGAAAAAAGAAACAAAGGAAGTGCATTTTCTATGGCCAAAAAGCAATTCAAAGCCGAGTCCAAACGGCTGCTGGACCTGATGATCAACTCCATTTACACCCACAAGGAGATCTTCCTGCGGGAGATCATCTCCAACGCCAGCGACGCCTGCGACAAGCTCAGCTACCAGGCCCTGACGGACTCCTCCGTGGGCATGGACCGCAAGGATTTTGCCATCCATATCAGCGTGGACAAGGACGCGCGGACCATCACCGTCAGCGACAACGGTATCGGCATGGACAAGGACGATCTGGAGAACAACCTGGGCGTCATCGCCTCCTCCGGGTCCTACAAGTTCAAGCAGGAAGTGGGAGACGACGCCAAGGGCACCGACGTGATCGGCCAGTTCGGCGTGGGCTTCTACTCCGCCTTCATGGTGGCCGACCACATCACCGTGGTGACGAAGAAGTTCGGCGCGGACACCGCCTGGCGCTGGGAGTCCTCCGGTGCTGACGGCTACACCATCACCGAGTGCGACCGTGACGGCGTGGGCACCGACATCATCATGCACGTCAAGCCCGACACCGACGAGGAAAACTACTCTGAGTTCCTGGAGTCCTGGCGGCTGCAGGAGCTGGTGCGCAAGTACTCCGACTATATCCGCTTCCCCATCCGCATGGAGGTCTCCAAGACCCGCCGCAAGGAGGGCAGCCCCGACGACAAGCCCGAATACGAGACCTACACGGAGGAGGAGACCCTCAACTCCATGGTGCCCATCTGGCAGCGGAGCAAGTCTGAGGTGACCACGGAGGAGTACAACAAGTTCTACCGGGACAAGTTCCACGACTACGCCGACCCCCAGCGGGTGATCCCCGTGTCCGTGGAGGGCGCCGTCACCTACAAGGCGCTGCTGTTCGTCCCCGGCGCCGCCCCCTTCGACTTCTACACCAAGGAATTTGAAAAGGGGTTGCAGCTCTACTCCGGCGGCGTGCTCATCATGGACAAGTGCGCCGACCTGCTGCCGGAGCACTTCCGCTTCGTCCGGGGCGTGGTGGACTCCCCCGATCTGTCCCTGAACATCTCCCGCGAGCTTTTACAGCACGACCGGCAGCTGAAGGTCATCGCCTCCAACCTGGAAAAGAAGATCAAGGCCGACCTTCTCAAGCTGCTGCAGGAGGACCGGGAGGGCTATGAGAAGTTCTGGAAGAACTTCGGCCGCCAGATCAAGTACGGCGTGGTGAGCGAGTACGGCGCCCACAAGGACCAGCTCAGCGACCTGCTGCTGTTCTACTCCTCCACGGAGAAAAAGCCCGTCACCCTGGCCGAGTATGTCTCCCGGATGCCGGAGGACCAGAAGTATATCTACTTTGCCGCCGGCGAGTCTCCCGACAAGATCGACAAGCTCCCCCAGACCGAGCTTTTGAAGGAAAAGGGCACGGAGATCCTGTACTTCACCGAAGAGGTGGACGAGTTCTGCGCCCAGATCCTCCACACGTTCCAGGAAAAGGAGCTTCGCTCCATCCTGGATCAGGAGGTGGAAGAGGGCGCCAAGGAGAAGGCCCAGGAGGCCCAGGACGCCCACAAGGCCGCTTTCGACTTCGTCAAGGAAGCCCTGGGCGACCAGATCAAGGAGGTCAGAGCCTCTACCCGCCTCAAGTCCCATCCCGTATGCCTGACCGCCGGCGAGGGCCTCTCCTTTGAAATGGAGAAGTACTTCCAGGCCGTCCAGCCGGACTCTGGTATCAAAGCTGACCGCATCCTGGAGCTGAACGTGGAGCACCCGGCCTTTGCCGCGCTGGAATCCGCCGTCACCGCCGACCCGGAGAAAGCCAAGAAGTACGCCGCCCTGCTCTATAACCAGGCGCTGCTGATCGCAGGTCTCCCCCTGGAGGACCCCTCTGGCTACACGGATCTGGTGTGCGAGCTGATGAAATAAAAAAACGCCCCCGCAGCGGGGACGCAGAAAAAAGGAGCGCCCAATGGGCGCTCCTTTAAATTTTATCCTGATAGTAGGTGACCAGCAGGTCCACCACGGTGCCGTAGGACCGGATGCCCTGGGTCTGGCCGTAGCTTTTCAAAAAGCGGTCGTACACCTGATTGGAGACCTTCTGGACCGTCTTGTCCCGGAACTGGTCCCAGTAGGCGCTCTGGGCGGCCAGGTCCGCCTCCACCGTCTCCGGCAGCGTCTCGCGAATGGCCCAGTAGGCCTCCTGGTCCACCGTATACAAGGCGTTCCCCAGATGGATATAGCCCATGAGCCACCCGGCGTAGGCGTACACGTCGTCGCCGCAGGTGGTACAGGCCAGAACCGCCAGGAAGTTGCACTCCTGCTCAGAGGTGATGCCCCGCTGGTGGGCCAGCTCGTGGGCCACGGTGGACCCCAGCAGGCAGGCGGGGCTCGCCATATTCACATTGGACTCCCCGGTAAAGGGACAGTAGATGCCCGTAAAGTCCAGGGCGCTCAGAACGCGGGAAAAGTATACCGGCTTGACGCCGGGGTCGTCAAAGGCAAGGAAGGGAAACTGCTGCTCCACCGCGTCGTAGACGCCGGTGCTGCCCGCCAGGATCTCCTCCCGGGGCACGGCGAAGAGGCCGTTTTCGTCCCGCTCCACCTTTCCGGCCGCCTCACGCAGCTCTTCGGCAAAGTACGCCGTCACATCCCGCAGGGCGGTCTCTTCCACCGGCCGGGCATAGATGCCGGACTTTTCCTGAAAGCCGTCGGCATAGCTGTCGATGCCCAGGAGGAAGCAAAAGCCCACATAGATGCCAAGGCCCGCGCACAAAAGCCCCAAAACCGCGCTGTACGCCCGCCCGGCTCGGCGTCCCCGTGCCCGGCACACCGCTACGACGCTCCAGATAAGATACACCGCTCCGGCGATTACCAGCACCACGCACAGTGCCTCCGCCACGGAGAAATCCACCAGATAGCAGATGCTGCCGATGCCCCGCCGCAGCGGCACGGTCACATGAGAAGCCAGAAAGTTCATCAGCGGCCGGAACTGCCGGGAAAAAAGATAGAGCGCCAGCAGGAAAAGCTCCGCCGCCAGCACCATGTGCAGTTTTTTATGTCTCAGAAAGAATCGCATCGGTCACTCCGCCGCAGCCAGAAGCTGCCGGGTATACTCCTCCTTGGGATGGTCGAAGATCTCGTCCACGGTGCCCTGCTCCACGATGCGGCCCTCTTTCATGACCAGCACCCGGTCGCACAGCTGATACACCACGTTCAGATCGTGGGAAATGAACAGGTAGCTCAGATCCAGCTCAGAGCGCAGCGTCCGCAGAAGCTCCAGGATTTGGGCCTGGATGGTCACATCCAGGGCGCTGACCGGCTCGTCGGCAATGAGGAACTTGGGCCGCTGGATGAGCGCCGTGGCAATGCTCACCCGCTGGCGCTGGCCGCCGGAGAGCTCCGAGGGCTTTGCCGTGAGGCACTCCTCCGGAAGCTCCACCCGCCCCAGCATCTCCCGCACCCGCCGACGGCGCTCCGCGGCGTCGTACTTGCCGAAGATCCGCAGGGGCTCCTCCAAAATCCACTCCACCGTATAGGCGGGATTTAAAGAGCTGTACGGGTCCTGAAAGATCATCTGGGGGCGCTTGGTATAGTGGATCACTTCCCCCTCATCCGGCTGCACCATGCCCAGGATGGTCCGGGCCAGGGTGGATTTGCCCGTGCCGGACTCGCCCACAAGGCCCAGGATCTCCCCATGGCGCACGTCAAACGTCACATCGTGGAGCACCTCCTGATAGGTGCCCCGGCGGAAGGGGCCGCCCTCCCGGTAGCCGCTGGTCACATGGCGCAGCGACAGCACCAGCTCTTCGCTCATGGCCGCTCCTCCTTTCGCCGCCGGGTGGGGATGGCCGCCACCAGACGCTGGGTATAGGGGTGCTGGGGATGGTAAAATACCTGCTCTGTGTCCCCCTCCTCCACCAGCACGCCCCGCTGCATCACCGCCACCCGGGCGCACAGCTTGCGCACCACGTTCAGGTTATGGGAGATGAACAGCATGGAGATGCCGGACTCGGCATTGAGTTTTTTCAAAAGCTCCAGGATCTGGGCCTGGATGGTCACGTCCAGGGCAGTGGTCGGCTCGTCCAGCAGCAAGAGCTTGGGCCGGATGACGATGGCCGCGGCGATCATCACCCGCTGGAGCATACCGCCGGAGAGCTGGTGGGGGTACTTCTCATAGACCGCCTCCACATCCGGCAGCTCCACTGCCGCCAGGGCGGCAAGGGCCTTCTCCCGCCGCTGGGCAGGTGTCAGGTCCGTATGCAGCCGCAGGACCTCTTCCACCTGGTCGCCGATCTTCATCAGCGGGTCCATGCAGCTCATAGGCTCCTGGAACACCACGCCGATGCACCGGCCCTGGATCTTGCGCAGGTCGGCCCGCTCCATATGCAGAAGGTCCACCCCGTCCAGCAGGACGGAGCCGGTATAGTCGCACTGGCGCCGGGGCAGCAGTCCCGCTACGCTCATGGCGGTGACGGACTTGCCGGAGCCGGACTCGCCCACCAGGCCCAAAATCTCCCCGTCATGGATGGTGAGAGACACGCCGGAGACGGCCTCTCTGGTGCGGTTATGGAATTTTACATGCAGATCTCGGATCTCCAGCATCAGACCACCTCCCCGCCGCGGCGCTGGAGGCCCTCGCCGATGAGCCCCACGCCGAAGATCAGCAGCACCATGGTAAGGCCGGTGCAGATCACATACCAGGGCGCGGCGGTGATCATGCCCTGGGCCTCGGAGAGCATATAGCCAAGAGACGCGTCCGGCGGCGTCACACCCACGCCCAGATAGCTCATGGAGGCCTCCGCCAGTACGGCGTTATTGAAGCCGATGGTCATGGCCGGCAGCAAAACCGGCATGATATTGGGCAGAATGTGCACAACGATGATGCGTGCACTGGACGCGCCCATGAGCCGGGCGCTCTTGACATAGTTGGCGTCCCGCACGGCGGCCACCGCCGTCCGGGTGACCCGGGCGAAGCTGGGGATGAACACCAGTCCCAGGGCCAGCACTACATTATATTTATTGCCCGGTCCCACCACGGAGATGATGACCAGGGCCAGCAAAATACTGGGAAATGCGGTAAGGGCGTCGTTGAGCCGCATGAGGGCCTCGTCCACCACGCCGCCGAAGTATCCGGTCAGTGCGCCGATGGCCGTGCCGCACACGGCGCCGATGGCCACGGTGGCCACGGCGATGGCAAATGTGGTGCCCGCGCCCTGCATGACCCGGCTGAAGATGTCCCGGCCGAAGCTGTCCGTCCCCATCCAGTGGGCCAGGGACGGCCCCGCCAGCTTGGGGCCCACCTCCATGGCGTTGGGGTCGTAGGGCGTCCAGAAAAAGCTCACCAGGATCATGGCGGTAAGGATGCCGGTAAGGATCAGCCCCGCCAGCAAAAATCCATTTCTTCGTTTCATGCGCCACCTCCCAGCCGAAGCCGCGGGTCGATGCGCTGGTTGATAAGGTCCGCGGCGGTGCCGGCCAGCACCACCCACAGCGCCAGGATCACCACGATGGCCTGCACCACCGGGTAGTCCCGGCTGCCGATGGAGGCCACCAGCAGCCGTCCAAGGCCCGGAATGGCAAACACCTGCTCCACCACGATGCTGCCCGCCACGATCTCCGCCATGGTCTGGGCCAGGAACGTGACCACCGGCACCAGGGAGTTTTTCAGCACGTGGCCGTACAGCACGCCGGGGCGGTCATTGCCCCGGGAGATGGCCGTACGCACATAGGCCCGGCCCATTTCCTGGCGGATGGTGCTGCGCAGCATCCGCACGGTCATGGCCACCCGGGGAATAGCGATGGCCACCGCCGGGAACAGCAGATACTCCAGCGCGCCGCCGAAGTTGTCCTCCAGGGAGGGGAAGCTGCCGTGGACGAACACATGGAGGATGGTGCTGAAGATCCAGGTCAGAAGGATGCCCGTAAAGAAGGGCGGCACCGCCATGCAAAGCTGGTTGAAGGCGGTGGCGGCAGCATCCAGTCTGCCGCCCTCCCGTCCGGCGGCGCGCACCCCCAGGGGGATGGACACCACCACGATCAAAAGAAAGCTCAGCGCGCTCAGGCACAGCGTCACGCCCACCTTGGGGGCGATCAGGTCCCACACCGGCTGGCGGTAGCTGTAGGACGTGCCCAGGTCCCCGGTGAAAAAGCCCGTGAGCCACTCACCGTAGCGGACCAGCAGGGGGCGGTTGAGTCCCAGCTCCTCCCGCAATGCCTCCACCTTTTCCGCCGTGGCCTGGGTGCCCAGCATGGCAGTGGCCGGGTCGCCGGAGATCACATCAAAGGCCGCAAACGCAAGGAAGGAGACGATGACCATGGTCAGCAGCAGCATGGCAATGCGTTTCGCCGCGTATTTCATGGTCTTCGCCTCCCTTCCCCGTCAGCGGCAAATTCCTTGCCGCCGCGCATATCAGGCAGTATAGCGGATGCCGGCCAGATCCAGCACGTAGATGGGATAGAAGGTCACGCCCTCCAGACCCTTACGCACCGCCACCAGGTCCGCCAGGTCCTGGATGTAGACGTTGGCGGCGTTCTCCGTCAGGTTGCGCTCCATCTGCTTGTAGAGCTCCGTCTGGGCCGCATCGTCATAGGTGGCGATGGCCTGGGCGAACAGCTGGTCATAGTCCGCGTTGTTGTAGTTGATGAAGTTGGAGCCGTAGGTAGAGGTGAACCGCTCCAGCAGGGCACGGGCCGTCATGTTGGACGCGTCCACGCCCACCACGGTGGACTGGAACTGACGGCCGGTGTAGGTGTCGGCCACCCAGCTCTCCCACTCCACCGGCAGGATGGTGGCGTTGATGCCCACCGCCTTGAGCTGCTCCACCAGCACGGTGGCAGTATCCATATGGGGCTGGTAGTTGCTGGGCACGGTGATGGTCATGTCGAATCCATCGGGGTAGCCGGCCTCCGCCAGCAGCGCGCGGGCACGGTCGGGATCGTAGGTGTAGTAATCGGTCAGGCTCTCGTCAAAGTACTTGCCGAAGGCGGGGTACATGCTGGAGCCGATGGGGCTGCCGTAGCCGTCGAAGGCAAGGTCGATGATCTGCTGCTTGTCCACGGCGTAGCACAGGGCCTGACGCACCCGCACATCGTCAAAGGGCTCCTCGGCGTTGTTGAGGTACAGGGCCTGCACCAGGTTCATGGTGCCCTCCGCCACGGTGAAGTCCTCACCCAGCTGGGATACCTGGGTGCTGGTCAGATGGGCGCACAGGTCGATGGCGCCGCTCTGCAGGCTCATGAGCAGGCTGTCGGCGTTCTCAATGATCTTAAAGGTCACCTTGTCCAGGGAAGCGGGGGTGCCCCAGTAGCCGTCAAACTTCTCCAGCACGATGGAGTCCTGGGCCGCCCGGGAAACGAACTTGAACGGGCCGGTGCCGATGGGGGCGGTATCCTGCTGGTCGTAGTCGGCAGGCAGGATGGCCGTGGTCATGTAGGAGATGAACTCATTGCTGGGCTCAGAAAGGGTGATAGTCACCGTCCGCTTATCCACAGCCTGAATGTCCGTAATAGCAGAAAACGCCTCCACCGGGACGATGCCAGTCTCGGTAGCGGCGGTGCAGCGCTGGATGGAATAAACCACATCCTCCGCCGTCACCGGTTCGCCATTGTGGAACTGCACCCCCTCCCGCAGGGTAAAGGTGTAGGTCTTATGGTCGTCGGAAACCGTGTAGCTTTCTGCAACGGCAGGGATCAGATCTCCGTCCGGGGTCGGCTTCATAAGCCCCTCGAACACGTTAAACATCACTTCTCTGGTTCCTGCCTTCACGGTTTTGTGAGGGTCAAGACTGTCGTCAAGGTCTTGTGCAATGCCAACGGCAATGGCGTTGGCGGCGGCGCGGGCCTCCGGGGTCTCATCCGTGCTGCTGTCTCCGCATCCGCTGAGTACGGCGCACGCAAGGCACACCAGGGCAATCAGTGCCAGTGCTCTCTTTTTCATTTGTCTTCTCTCCTTACAATCACTGCCGCTGCGGGTCAGTGTTGGGCGGAGTCTGTCCGCCCGGCAGAATGGCGGTCCTCCTATGAAAAGGGCCTTGCGGGAACGTCGTTATTTTTATAACAATGGTCCCGCAAGGCTGTATTGTACACGAACGGCTCTTCGATTGCAAGAGCTTTCTGAAATTTTACACGCCGTCCTCCGGCCCCTGGCCCGCCTGGGTTTCCACGGTTCTGGAGGAGCCGTAGGCCTCGGTGGACAGCGGCAGGCACTTTTTCCGCAGGCGGCTTTCAATAAAGAAGGAGGCCGCGCTGTAGAGGCAGGCGCACACCGGTACGCCGAAGAACATGCCGGGGATGCCGAAGAAGCTGCCGCCCACCAAAATGGCGATGATGACCCACAGGCTGGAAAGGCCGGTCTTGTCGCCCAGGATCTTGGGGCCGATGACGTTGCCGTCCAGCTGCTGGAGAGCCAGCACAAAAAGGACGAAGTAGAGACCTTTGAGGGGGTCTGCCAGGATGATGAGGAACGTGCTGGGAATGGCGCCCAGGAACGGGCCGAAGAAGGGGATCACATTGGTGACGCCCACGATGACGGACACCAGGGGCGTATAGGGGAACTTGAGAATGGAACATCCCACAAAGCAGATAATACCGATGATGAGGGAGTCCAGCAGCTTGCCGCGGACAAAGCCGGAGAAGATCTCATCCACCTTCCGGGTGCCCAGCAGCACCCAGCGCACATTCTCCCGGGAGAACAGGCCGTGGACGATCTTGCGGGCCTGGGCGGCACACAGCTCCTTGGTGGCCAGCAGATACACCGAGACGATGATGCCCACCAGCAGGTTCTTCAAAAACACCAGCGTGCTCACCACGCCGCCGGAGAGGACGGTCATCAGCGTGGACGCCTGGGGCAGAACCTCCTTGGTCAGCCAGGTCTGGATATCTTTATAATAGGTATCCATCTGGACCATGACCCAGGACTCCACCTCCGGGTTGGTCTCCAGCAGATGCTCTACCCAGCCGGTGATGATGAGATAGTAATTTTCCACGTTGTTCACCAGCTGCAAAACGCTCTTGTAAAGCTCCGGCAGCAGCACGGAGGCCAGCAGATAGCCCAGCACACAGATCAGCACCCACGTCAAAAGCAGGCTGGCCGCCCGGGGCAGCTTTGCCGCCATGAGGCCGTTTTTATGGGCCTTGGCCACCGCAGAGGCAAACAGGTTCCGTTCGAAGAAATTCACCACCGGCGCCAGCAAATACGCGATCATGGCGCCGTAGAGGATGGGCTCCACCGCCGTGAGCAGCTGGCCGCCGACTGCCAGCAGCGCCCGGCCGCCGAACAGGGTATCATACAGAAGCAAAATCAAACTGACGGTACAAAAAACCGCCAGTCCCAATTGAATATACGGCTTTCTCTGTTTCATTGCCACCATCCTTCCAATGTTTTTATTCTACACGGCGCCCCCGGCAATTGCAATCCTGATTTTCCCGTGCTATACTGTCCTTTACACAAATTTGACACTTGGCGCAGGAGGCACTTTATGACCCAGAAAAAGCTTCTTTTCATAGTAAACCCGCGGGCTGGACGCAGTAAATCCCGCAGTCCGCTGTTTGACGTGATCGCGCTTTGTTCCGAGGCAGGCTATCTCATCTCCGTCCACAAAACCACCGCTCCGGGAGACGCCACCCAGACCGCGCAGCGGGAGGGCGGCAACTACGATCTGGTGGTGGCCGTGGGCGGCGACGGCACGCTCAACGAGGTCATCACCGGCCTGATGAGCCTGGAGCAGCGGCCCTTGCTGGGCTATCTGCCCCAGGGCAGCACCAACGACTTTGCCGCCAGCCTCCATATCTCCGACCACCCGGTCACCGCCGCCATGTCCATGCTCCGCAGCACGCCCCGCGCCCTGGACATCGGCCGGTGGAACGAGCGCAGCTTTGTGTATGTAGCCTCTTTCGGCGCGTTCACCCGCACCTCCTACGCCGCCTCCCAGGCCGCCAAGAACGCCCTGGGGCACTTTGCTTATATCCTGGAGGGCGTCAAGGACCTCAACACCCTGCGCCCCTATCACATCCGCCTGACGGCGGACGGCGAGGTGCTGGACGGGGAGTACCTGTTCGGCGCCGTGTGCAACTCCACTTCCATCGGCGGGCTTATGAAGCTCAGCCCCGAGCGGGTGGTGCTGGACGACGGCAAGTTTGAAATGCTGCTGATCCCCAATCCCAAAAATCCCCTGGAGCTGCAGAACCTGCTGCTGGCACTGGTGAACCAGCAGTACGACAGCCCCGAGCTGATCTTCCGCCATGTCTCCTCGCTGCACCTGGAAACGGAGGAGCAGCTGCCCTGGTCCCTGGATGGGGAGTATGCCCCCAGTGTGCCGGTGGTAAACATCGAAAACCGCTGCCGTGCCCTTTCCATGCTGTTATGAGAGAAGAACTGGACATTCTGCGCCGCCGCTTCGGCGGCCATACCCCCTCCCTTCTGGGCGAACAGCGCCGCTACGCCGTGCTGTGTCCCCTGGTGGAGCGGGAGGACGGACTGCATTTTCTCTACGAGGTGCGCTCCCACACCCTCAGCCAGGGGGGCGAGGTGTGTTTCCCCGGCGGGCGCATGGAGCCGGGGGAGTCTCCGGAGGAATGTGCCCTGCGGGAGACGGAGGAGGAGCTGGCCATCCCGGCCCGGGAGATCACCCTGCTGGGCACGCCGGACTTTATCTGCAACCAGGCGGGCTTTTTGCTGCGGCCGGTACTGGGCGTGGTCTCCCCCCGGGGCTTTGCGGCCATGCGGCCCTCCCCGGCTGAGGTGGAGACCGTATTCACCGCGCCGCTGTCCTTTTTCCACGACACGCCCCCACAGCCGTGGCACTATGATCTGCTGCCCCGGGTGCCGGAGGACTTCCCCTACGAGGCCGTGGGCATCCCCCGGGACTATGCCTGGGCCCGGGGCCGGGTAGACATTCCCATCTGGTACTGGCAGGGCCACGCGGTCTGGGGCATGACCGCCCGTCTCACCGCCCAGGTGGTCCGGGCGCTGTACGATGGCAAATGAAGCAAAAAAGAGGAGCCGTAAACACGGCCCCTCTTTTATTATTATATGTGTTCAGCCGGGCGCTCACACCTCTGCCGGCGGAAGGGCCAGATAGGCCGGATCAAAGCCGATGCCCTTTTCCAGGACGTCTGCCTGGGTCCCGGGCCGGAAGCCGTACCGGCTCCAGAAAGCCGCCGAATCTCCCGGGCGCACCAGCACCGTCTCGCCCCCGGTCTCCCGGGTCAGGCGCACCGCCTGTCCGATCAGCTGCACGCCGAAGCCCCTGCCCCGGTACTCCGGCTGGATGTACGCCAGGGCGATCTGGCCCTGTGCGGCGCCCATCTGCAAAAGGCCCACCGGCTCCTCGCCCAGATAGCCTACCAGGGTCGGCCCGTCCGGCTGCACCGCCATACCGGTCTCCCGGACGCAGCGGTCCAAAAACGCTGCCTGCTCCGCCGGGCACAGCGGCAAAAAGCGCAGACCCGGCTCCAAGCCGTTGGCCCGCTTGCCCTTCGTCTCTCCCGCCAGGTATTCGGGGGTGCGCAGGTGGCTGTTGTCGTCCCGGAACACCACCTCCAGCTTTCCATCCCGCACTTCCAGCTTGGATACCGCCGTGTTGTCTCCCACCGGCGTGGCGGCCAGCTGTTCCAGTGTGTAGCCCTGGAGGGACGCCAGCAGCAGCCGGATGGCATAGCCGTGGGAAAAGACCGCCACGGTCCTGCCCTCGTTTTTCCGGGCAATGTCCTCCACAGCTGCCCGTACCCGGCGCAGCACCGCGGCGGGCGCCTCGCCGCCGGCCACCTGCCAGCGCTCGGGGTGCAGGCTGAAGTTCTCCATCTGCTCCGGGTCGGCGCGGGCGATGTCACCCCAGGTACGCTGCTCCCAGACGCCTACGCAGATCTCCCGGAGGTCCGTGCGCCGGTGCAATTCCAGCCCCTTGGGCTGATAAATGGCGGCCGCGGTGGCGCAGGTACGGTAGAGATCGCTGGAATACACCGCGTCCACGCGGATGTCCGCAAACCGCTTCTCCAGCGCCGCCACCTGCCGCGCGCCCCGGTCGGTGAGCAGGCTGTTGTACTGGCCCTGTGCAATGCGGTACAGGTTGCCCTCCGCCTCCGCGTGGCGGATCAGATAGATGGTGGTCATAGGTTCCTCCTGGCTGTGCAATTTCTTTTCTTCTGGCATTATAGCGCCGACACCGCATTTTGGCAAATCCGGCAGCGGATTTTTTTGCGCCGGCGGGACATACTACCCTCAAGCCGCAAAGGAGTGATTGAAGATGCATTCGAATACCGGATTCTGGGTCGGTATGGGCGCGGGCATGGCCGCCGGCGCCGTGCTGGGGATGATGACTGCCAGCAACCGCCATTCCATGAAGTCACAGGTAGGCAAGAGCCTGCACAAGCTGGGTGTCGCCATGGATGAGGCTGTGGACAGCATCGTCTCTGAGCTGCACTGAGGACGGGCCGGGAGCGCAAGTTCCCGGCCTCCTCATTTTCTTTTAAAAAAGATGAAAAAAGGGCTTGACTTTCCGCTTTCTTTTGCTATAATAATAACGCTGTCTCTTCCAGGCAGCAAACAAGTGCATCACTTGGAGAAGTCGCCTAGTTGGTCGAGGGCGCATGATTGGAAATCATGTAGGCCCCTAAAGGGTCTCGAGGGTTCGAATCCCTCCTTCTCCGCCAAGCAAAACCCTGTAACCGCAATGGTTACAGGGTTTTTGCATTTCGCCGCGCCAAACGCGTATCGGGAGGCCCTCCCTGGCGCTCCGCCAGGGAATCCGCAAATAATCGGCGTTCTGCCCTTGAATCACGTGACATTTCTCTATGTATTTTGAGAATGGGACAAGAAAGGCGAACCGCTATGCGCAAGAAAAATCCGGCTCCCCGGTTGATGCATGCAGGCGAAAGCACCATGACCAAGAGGGCCTCTGCGTCTGTCTCCGTGCCCAAGACGCTGCCCACCTATATGTGCTTTGTGTTCTCCTTTGACGGTGCAGCGCCCCTGGACGCGGTTTACGGCGGCGTTTATGATTATCTGAAAAACGAGCTGCCCTGCCCCGCAGCCATAAACGTATCTCTCCACACACTCTCCCCAATGAAAAGGCCGCTGATCTCCCTGCGAAATCAGCAGCCTTTTCATTTTGTCCCGGCCGTGCTATGATAAGCAAAAAGCCATCTATACAAGAAAGAAGTGACCTTGCATGAAAACCGCTCTGGTTCTGGAGGGCGGCGCCTTCCGCACCATTTTCTCCTCCGGCGTGTGCGACGCATTTTTGGATGGGGATCTGCCCCTGCCGGACTATACTCTGGGCGTCTCCGCCGGCATCACCTACGGCGTCAGCTACCTCTCCCGGCAGAGCCGCCGGAACCTGCGGGTGCTGACCCGCTTTGCCTCCGACCCACGCTATATGGGAATGGGCAACTATCTGCGCCGGGGCAACCACTCCTATTTCGGTCTGCGCTTTTCCTATGAGACCATCCCCAACGAGCTGGACCCCTTTGACTATGACACCTTCGAGGCCTATCCCGGCCGGGCGGAGGCGGTAGTCACCAACCTGGAGACCGGTCGGGCTGAGTATCTGCCCGTGCCCCGGCGGGATGAGCACAATCTGCTGCTCCAGGCTACCTGCGCCATTCCCTTCCTCTTCCCGGTCTATCATCTGGATGGACAGCCTTACCTGGACGGCGGCTGTGCCGACGCCATTCCCTGGAAGCACGCCTTTGATGAGGGCTGCGACCGGGTGGTGGTCGTCCTGACCCGGGAGCGGGACTATGAAAAGACGCCGGACAAGTCCCTGCCTCTGATTCGCCGGGCCTTCCGCAAATACCCCCGCTTTGTGGAGACCATGGAGAGCCGGGCCCAGCGGTACAACCAGTGCCGCCGGGAACTTTTTGAGCTGGAACGGCAGGGCCGCGTGCTGGTGATCGCCCCCGAATCCACCGCCGGTTTTTCCCGGACGGAGCGGGATCTGGAGAAGGTCCGCGCCCTGTGGCAGTCCGGCTACTTCGCCGGGCGCAGCGCCCTGCCCGCCGTGCGGGAATTCTGGTTCGGCCAAAATTCGTAAATTTTGCGTGAAACACCTCCTTTTCCCAGGAGGTGTTTCTCTTTTTCACAAAGGTTGTACGTTTGCGTTGTACTTCTTCTCTTACATTTTACGCAAAATTTACAAAATTCTCCGTTTCCTCTTCTCAGTGCCGTTTTTTGAATATATAATGATAAAGCTGCATATCCGTAAAGGAGCAGCAGCAAATATCGCCTATATTTTTTTTGCCCAAAAACGCCTACCGAACGAAGAAAAAGGAGCAACAGCATGGATATTTTTTCCGTCTTTACCCTTTGCGGCGGTCTGGCCTTCTTCCTCTACGGCATGAACACCATGTCCAAAAGCCTGGAGAAGATGGCCGGCGGCAAACTGGAGCGCATTTTAAAGCGCATGACCTCCAACCCCCTCAAGAGCCTGCTGCTTGGCACCGGCATCACCGTGGCCATCCAGTCCTCCTCCGCAGTGACGGTCATGCTGGTGGGCCTGGTGAACTCCGGCGTCATGGAGCTGAGCCAGACCATCGGCGTCATCATGGGTTCCAACATCGGTACCACCACCACCGCGTGGATCCTGTCCCTGACGGGCATCGAAAGTGACAACGTATTTGTCAACATGCTCAAGCCGGAGAGCTTTTCTCCCCTGCTGGCCATGGCGGGCGTCATCCTCATCATGGGCTCCAAGAAGCAAAAGCGCCGGGACATCGGCCGCGTCATGGTGGGCTTTGCCATTTTGATGTACGGCATGGACCTGATGAAAGACGCGGTGGAGCCTCTGTCCGAGGTCCCCGCCTTCACCGAGCTGCTCACCGCCTTCCAGAATCCCCTGCTGGGCGTGCTGGTGGGCATGGTCTTTACGGCCGTCATCCAGTCCTCCTCCGCCTCCGTGGGTATCCTGCAGGCTCTGGCCCTCACCGGCTCCGTCTCCTTCGGCGCCGCCATCCCCATCATCATGGGCCAGAACATCGGCACCTGCATCACCGCCCTCATCAGCTCCATCGGCGTCAGCCGCAGTGCCAAGCGGGTGGCCGTGGTTCACATCTCCTTCAACGTAATCGGCACCGCCGTGTGCATGGTGCTCTTCTACGGCGCCAACGCCCTGGTGGGCTTTACCTTCCTCAATGATCCCATCAGCGTGGTGGGCATCGCTTTCTGCCACTCCGTGTTCAACATCTTTACCACGGCGCTGCTGCTGCCCTTCTCCCGCCAGCTGGAAAAGCTGGCGCGGAGACTGGTCCGCAGCGAGAGCCGCAAGGAAAGCTTCGCGTTCCTGGACCCCCTGCTGCTGCGTACCCCCGGCGTGGCCATCAGCGAGTGCGTGTCCATGACCAATCAGATGGGCGCTCTGGCCCACAAGAGCCTCCTTTTGTCCCTGGAGCAGCTGAACGGATACAGCGAGACCCGGGAGGCCCAGATCCTGGAAAACGAGGACAAGCTGGATATTTACGAGGACCGTCTGGGCAGCTACCTGGTGGAGATCTCCCAGCACGGCGTGTCCATGGACGACATGCGCACCGTCTCCCGCCTGCTCCACGCCATCGGCGACTTCGAGCGTATCGGCGACCACGCCCTCAACCTGCAGGAGTCCGCACAGGAGCTCCACGACAAGGGCCTGCGCTTTTCCGACTCTGCAGAGGCGGAGATCTCCGTGCTGCTGGACGCTCTGCGGGATATTCTGGGACAGGCCTTCTCCTGCTTTGCCGCCGATGACGCCCACGCCGCTTTGAGCGTGGAGCCTCTGGAGGAGACCATCGACCGGCTTATCGAGGAAGTGCGCATGCGCCACATCCAGCGTCTCCAGACCGGCGAGTGCACCATTCAGCTGGGCTTCATCCTTAGCGACCTTCTGACCAACTTCGAGCGTGTGTCCGACCACTGCTCCAACATCGCCGTGTGCGTGCTGGAAGAGCAGGACGCCTCCCTGGACCGCCACGCCTATCTCCACAGCCTCAAGACCGACGACTCCTTTGCACGGCACCTGGCCGGGCAGCTGGAAAAGTACCGTCTGCCCCAGCAGGCATGATCCCTTTGCGCGGGCCCGCCCTCCGGCGGGCCCGTTTTTTTGAATATTCATTTTTATATTCATGATATGCAGCGGCCGTTTTTGTGATTCTGCCTAATCATCCCTGATTTTTCTTGATTTGCTCTGTTGTTTTTTCAAATTTTACCCATCGTCCACAAATAAATATTCATTTTTTGTGAAAAAGTATTGACATTCATGCAGGGACGTGGTAAGGTTAGGCATGTTCACAAGGGAACGCCGTTCCCCATCTTTATCGAAAGCCCGCCGCCGCGGGTAACATACAAGGAAGAGGATGAATGTTATGAAGAAACTGTTTGCACTGCTGCTGGCTCTGACCATGACCATGAGCCTGGCCGCCTGCGGGTCCAAGGAAGAGACTCCCGCCGAAGAGGAGACCGTGGATTACGCCTCCATGAGCGATGAGGACCTGAAGGCCGCTATCACCACCGTCACCGAGGGCAAGCTCACCGTGGCTACCAGCCCCGACTTCGCCCCCTATGAGTTCTACGCCATCGACGAAAACGGTCAGGCCAACCTCGCCGGTTTCGATATCGCCCTGGCACAGTACATCGCTGATTACCTGGGCCTGGAGCTGGTGGTAAACACCATGGACTTCAACGGTGTTCTCACCGAGCTGCAGACCAAGCACGCTGACCTGGGTCTGGCCGGCCTGTCCCCCGATCCCGAGCGTGAGGGCATCATGGACTTCTCCGACATCTACTACATGGGCGGTCAGTCCTTCGTCTGCCTGGAGAGCAACAAGGATAAGTTCACCTCTCTGGAAGACGCCAACAACGCCGACGTGTCCATCGCCGCTCAGACCGGTTCCATCCAGATGAGCCTGGCTGAGGAGCACACCCCCGATGCCAACATCGTCTCTCTGGCTAAGGTGACCGACATCGTTGCCGAGCTGGTTGCCGGCAAGATCGACGCCGCTTACATCGAGACCCTGCCCGCCATGAGCTATCAGGTCAACTATCCCGAGCTGTGCCTGGCTCTGGAGGTCCCCTATGATGTGGCCGGCTCCTCCGTGGGCGTGTCCAAGGGCAACGCCGCTCTGCTGGAGGGCGTGAACCGTGCCATCGCCGCTGTTCAGGAGGATGGCTCCATGGACAAGTTCGTTGAGGAAGCTACCACTCTGGCTGCCGGCAGCACCGCCAGCCTGGTGGACGGCGAGATCGTTGCCGACTAATAATTTGATGATTCGGACCACCCAATTCCTCCCCTGCCTGCCGGGGGAGGAATTGGCCGCTTTCTGCATTTCCCCCTTGCCGGTCCGGAAAGGAGAAAAACATGGGTCAACTGGTACAGCTTGAGAACTTTGTAAGACTGAAACCTTACGCCGGGATGTTTGCCGAGGGCCTTGCCATCACTGTGCTGCTGGCTTTGTTCACCGTTATCATCGGTTTCATCCTGGCTCTGCTGCTGGCGCTGATGCGCATGAGCAATTTCCGCCCCTTCCGCTCCCTGGGTCTGACCAAGGACGGACACCTCAAAGACGGCGGCTTTGGGGTGGTTCTGAGCAAATTCAATCCTCTCAGCTTTATTGCCACCACGTACGTGGAGATCATCCGCTCCACCCCCATGATGGTGCAGATCCTCATCATCTATCTGGGCGTATTCAGCGTGGTGGAACTGCCGAAATTCAGCATTTTCGGGTTCATCGAGTCCCAGCGCTTCATCCCCGGCGTGGTTGCTCTGGGCATGAACTCCGGCGCGTACCTGTGCGAGATCATCCGCTCCGGCATCCAGTCCATTGACGGCGGCCAGACGGAGGCAGCCCGCTCCCTGGGTCTTTCCCAGCGGCAGAATCTGCGCTACATCGTTTTGCCCCAGGCTGTGAAAAACATCCTCCCTGCCATCGCCAACGAATTCGTGGTCATCATCAAGGAGTCCGCCATTACGTATACCATCGGCGTGCAGGACATCATGGGCGCCGTCAACAACATCCGCGGCGCAACGTTCCTCATCATGGAGCCTCTGCTGGTAGCCACCGCGCTGTATTTCTGCCTGTGCTTCCCCACCAGCAAGATCATTGCGCACTTTGAAAGGAGAATGAGCCGTGGCGACAAGAGATAATCTCATCCAGGTCACCGACCTGAAAAAATATTATAACCACGGCGCCATCAAGGCGCTGGACGGCGTCACCGTGGACATCAACCAGGGAGACGTGATGGTGGTCATCGGCCCCTCCGGCTCCGGCAAGTCCACGTTCCTGCGCAGCCTGAACCTGATGGAAGAGCCCACTGCCGGCTCCATCGTCTTCGACGGGGTGGATATCACCAAAAAGAAGATCCGGAACGACCAGGGCAAAATGGTGAAGCTGGACATCGACCAGCACCGCCAGAAGATGGGCATGGTATTCCAGCACTTCAACCTCTTCCCCCACATGACCATCATGGACAACATGACCCTGGCTCCCATGAAGGTCAAGCACATGCCTAAGGACCAGGCGGAGAAAAAGGCCCTGGCCCTTTTGGACCGGGTGGGTCTGAAGGACCGTGCCGGCGCCTATCCCATCCAGCTCTCCGGCGGCCAGAAGCAGCGGATCGCCATCGTGCGGGCGCTGATGATGGAGCCCCAGGTGATGCTCTTTGACGAGCCCACCTCCGCGCTGGACCCGGAGATGGTGGGCGAGGTTCTGGAGGTCATGAAGGAGCTGGCCCAGGAGGGCATGACCATGGTGGTGGTCACCCACGAGATGGGCTTTGCCCGGGAAGTGGGCAACCGCGTGCTGTTCATGGCCGACGGCAAGCTCCTGGAACATGGCAGCCCCTCCGATATTTTTGAAAACCCCCAGCATCCCCGGCTGCAGGACTTCCTCAGCAAGGTGCTGTGACCCCTTCGCCGTTTTCAGGGCGCGCACCTTCCGTGCGCGCCCTTATTTTTTCGGGCGGCAGACGCCGCCATCCGCCTCCGGGCACTGGAAGAAAGGAGAAACCCACATGACAGAACAAAAGAATGCGGCCATTGCCGCCATTGAGGCAAAGGCCGGACTCATTGCGGACGTAGCCGATCAGATCTGGGACTACGCGGAGCTCTCTTTGCAGGAGGAGCGCTCTGCCGCCCTGTACTGCGAGGTCCTGGAAAAAGAGGGCTTCACCGTGGAAAAGGGCATCTGCAACATCCCCACCGCCTTTTCTGCTACCTTTGGCAGCGGCCGCCCCATCATCGGATTGCTGGCAGAGTATGACGCCCTCTCCGGCCTTTCCCAGGAGGGCGGCAGCCTGGAGCGGAAGGAGCGGGAAGCCGGCGGCTGCGGACACGGCTGCGGCCACAATCTGCTGGGCGCCGGTGCCTTTGCCGCGGCGCTGGGCGTCAAGGCCTTTCTGGAGTCCACCGGCACCCCCGGCACCGTGGTGCTCTACGGCTGCCCCGGTGAGGAGGGCGGCGCCGCCAAGGCGTTCATGGCCCGGGACGGGCTGTGGTACGGTCTGGACGCCGCACTGACCTGGCACCCGGAGGACGTGAACGAGGTGCTCACCGGCTCCTCCAACTCCTGCATCCAGACCCAGTATCTCTTCACCGGCGTGGCCTCCCATGCCGCCGGCGCCCCGGACCGGGGCCGCAGCGCCCTGGACGCCGTGGAGCTGATGAACATCGGCGTGCAGTTCCTGCGGGAGCACATGAGCGATAAGGCCCGGGTCCACTACGCCATCACCGACGCCGGCGGCCGCAGCCCCAACGTGGTACAGCCCAAGGCCAGCGTTTTGTACATGGTGCGCTCCAACCACGTTGCTGAGGCAGTAGAACTTCAGGCGCGGGTGGACAAGATCGCCCAGGGCGCCGCCCTCATGACGGAGACCACCTACGAAAAGCTGTTTATTGACGGCCTGGCGGACACCGTCACCAACCACGCCCTGGAGCGGGTGCTTTACGACAACTTCCAGGCCCTGGGCGTGCCCGGCTACACGGCGGAAGAGCTGTCCTTTGCCGACCGCCTGGCCGCCACCTATCCCGGCAGCGACGCCACCCCCGGCATCGGCAGCCGGTACGACAGCGACTACGCCGAGCAGGCCGCCCGGCTGCGCCGGGAGGCGGGCCACGCCATGAACAGCTTCCTGCTGCCCCTGTACCAGGGAGACGTGTTCCGCCCCGGCTCCACCGACGTGGGCGACGTCAGCTGGCAGTGCCCCACCGCGCAGATCGAAGTGGCCGCCTGGCCCAACGGCTGCCCCGGCCACAGCTGGCAGAACGTCTCCTGCGACCGTACCTCCATCGGTCACAAGGCCGCCATCCACGCAGGCAAGGTGCTCTGCGCCTCTGTCATCGACCTCCTTACCCAGCCGGCGCTGCTGGAGGAGGCAAAGGCAGAGTTCCTCCGCCGCACCGCAGCCGGGTACGTGTGCCCCATCCCCGCCGACGCCGTGCCCACCATTGCCCTTTGACAAATTGCACAGCAAATCGCAATAAATTTTTGTTTTATCAAAAAAATTTTTGTTTGCTTTTACAAATTGTTGGTGGTATGATACAGTTGTACTGAGAAACCAAACCGAAAGGAGCCATTAGTATGGAATCTTCTCCCCGCGGTCGTGATCTCCTGTTTCAATTTACCGGCAGACCCCCTCTTGGTACCTCTGTTTCCCTGGCGCTGCAGCATCTGGTAGCCATGATCGTCGGCTGCGTGACGCCGCCGATCATCATCGCCGGAGCCGTCGGCCTCAGCCAGGCGGACCGGGTGCTGTTGATCCAGGCGTCCCTGGTCATGTCCGCCGTATGCACCCTGCTGCAGCTGTTTCCCATCGGCCGGTACTTCGGCTCCGGCCTGCCTGTGATCCTGGGCGTGAGCTTTGCCTATGTGCCCAGTATGCAGGCCATCGCCTCCTCCGGCGGCGGTGTGGCAGCCATTGCCGGCGCCATGATCGTCGGCGGCGTAGTGGCCATCATCGTGGGCATCTTCGTTAAGAAGATCCGCCTTCTGTTCCCGCCGGTCATCACCGGCACGGTGGTGTTCACCATCGGTCTTTCCCTGTATCCCACCGCCATCAACTACATGGCCGGCGGCACCGCCAACACCGCAGAGGCCATTGCCGCCTCCGGTGCCTCCGAGTCCCTCATCTACGGCTCCTGGCAGAACTGGCTGGTGGCTGCCCTGACGCTGATCGCGGTCATCGTGCTCAACCACTTTGCCAAGGGACTTTGCAAGCTGGCCTCCATCCTGATCGGTATGCTGTTCGGCTACGTGGTGGCCGCCGTGTTCTTTAACATGGTGAGTTTTTCCAGCGTGGGCGAGGCTGCCTGGTTCTCCCTGCCCCAGTTCATGCACTTCGGCGTAACCTTTGATCCCGCCTCCTGCATCGCCATCGGACTGCTGTTTGCCATCAACTCCATCCAGGCCATCGGCGACTTTACTGCCACCACCGTGGGCGGCATGGACCGTGACCCGACTGACCGGGAGCTGCAGGGCGGCATCATCGCCTACGGCGCCAGCAACATCCTCACGGCCCTGTTCGGCGGTCTGCCCACCGCTACGTATTCCCAGAACGTGGGCATCGTGACCACCAACAAGGTCATCAACCGCACGGTGTTCGCTCTGACCGGCGTATTTTTGCTGCTGGCGGGCGTGTCTCCCAAGTTCGCTGCCATCCTGACCACGATCCCCCAGTGCGTGCTGGGCGGCGCCACCGTGACCGTGTTCTCCACCATCGCCATGACCGGCATGAAACTCATCGCCTCCCAGGAGCTCTCCGCCCGCAACACCACCATCGTGGGCCTCTCCGCCGCTCTGGGCGTGGGCATTTCCCAGGCTGCCGGCTCCCTGAGCCAGTTCCCCGACAGCTTCACCATGATCTTCGGCAAGTCCCCCGTGGTGGTGGCTACCATCATGGCCGTGCTGCTGAACCTGGTCCTGCCCCGGGAGAAGAAGTCCTGAGCATAAACCAATTACATAAAAAACGGACAGCCTGCGGCTGTCCGTTTTTTTATGCAATCTTCCGACATTGCCCGCTCTATCTCACAGGCTTTTGGGATGCTCCAGCTGCGCCATGGAGCGGCGGAACTGGAAGAAGAACATGGTGGCCGTGGTGCACACCGCCAGAAGATCCGCCACCGGCTCTGCCAGAAACACGGCAAATGCCTTGTCCGTGAAGAACATAGGCAGAATATAAATGAGCGGGATCAGCAGAATGATCTTGCGCAGCACCGCCAGGAAGAGGGAGGTTTTCGCGTTGCCCAGGGCGATGAACGTCTGCTGGCAGGCGATCTGCACGCCGAACACGCCGGTGGCCGCCATGTAGATCCGCAGGGCCCAGGAGGCATAGTCCACCAGCTCGGGGGAGTTGTTGAAGATCAGGATGAACATGCGGGGGAACAGCTGCACCAGGATCCAAAGGCCCATGGAGTAGACCACGCAGGCTTTCAGCAGGCACTTGAACGCCTCCCGCACCCGCTCGGCCTTCCTGGCGCCGTAGTTATAACTGACGATGGGCTGGGCGCCCTGGGTCAGGCCCTGGAGAGGCATCATGGCAAACTGCATGATGCTGGTGAGCACCGTCATGGCACCCACGGCGATGTCGCCGCCGTATTTGAGCAGGGAGGAGTTGAAGCAGATGGCGATGAGGCTCTCCGTGGACTGCATGATAAAGGGAGAGAGGCCCAGTGCCAGGCAGGGCAGCACCACCTTGGCCCGGGGCCGCAGGTTCTTCCCTTTCAGGCGCCACTTGGTGTTCTTGCTCCGCAGGAACCGCAGCACCCACGCGGCGGACACCGCCTGGGAGAGGATGGTGGCCAGCGCCGCACCCCGGACGCCCATATCGAACCCAAAGATGAAGATGGGGTCCAGAATGGTGTTGAGGATAGCGCCGATGAGCACCGTGCGCATACTGACGGTGGTAAAGCCCTGGGCAGTGATGTAGGCGTTCATGCCCAGGGTCACCTGGACGAACAGTGTGCCCAGCGCGTAGATGTTCATGTAGTCCATGGCGTAGCCGATGGTATTTTCGCTGGCGCCGAAGGTCAGCAGCATGGGCTCGGCAAACAGCCGCAGCACCACCGTCAAAAGCAGGGATACGATCACCAGCATGGTAAAGCAGTTGCCCATGATGCGCTCGGACTCCTCTGCCTCACCCCGGCCCTCGGCGATGGAGGCGCGGGGCGCGCCGCCCATGCCCAGCAAAGCCGCAAAGGCCGACACCACCATGATGACCGGCAGGCACACGCCCACGCCCGTGAGGGCCAGCTTACCCACGGTTTCCACCGGCGTCATGTGGCCGATATACACCCGGTCCACCAGATTATAGAGCATGTTGACGATCTGGGAGGTGATGGTGGGCATGGCCAAGGAAAACAGCAGCCGGCTCACCTTTCCGCTGCCCAGATCCACATTTTCTCTTGCTGCTTTGTTCTTCATTGCTTTTGCTCCTCTCCGGCCAAGCGCGCACTGTTGGCCACCATTTTCTCCAAAATCACCCGGAGCGTCTCCATCTCCTCCGGCGTCAGCCCGTCAAACAGCGCCCGGCCGCACTGAGCCTGCACTGCCTGGGCCTCCCGGGCCGCAGGCCATCCGGCCTGCGTAATGGCCAGATGGACGATGCGCCGGTCCCGCTGGCTGGGGCTGCGCTCGAGAAAGCCCTTGCCCACCAGCAGCTCCACCGCCTGAGACACCTGGGACTTGCCCAGGCCCCGCACCACCACCATATCCCGGGCCGTATCGCAGCCGGGGTTATTGGCCAGAAACAGCAGCACCTGCATCTCGCCCGTGGTCAGCGACCACCGCTCCAAAACCGGGGAGATCCTCTGGGCAAACGCCCGCTCAAATTGCCGGGCCGCCCGCAAAATCTGGTAAAACTCCATATGTCCCCCTCACCATTTCGTTCTTTTTAAAACTGTTCTTTTTAGAACTTTATTACCATAGCATTTTTATGCGCTCTTGTCAATGCATCCGGGCTTTTGTCATTGACAAAGGCGAAAAAGCGTATTATGATTAAAGAAAAATCTGGTTTTTAAAACCAGATTACAAGGAGTTTTATATGACTTGGAATATTGTCAGTGACAGCAGCTGCGACCTGCGCATGTCCGCGTTTGAAAGCGACCTGGTTGGATTCGAGACCGTCCCCCTGCGGCTGCAGGTAGGCGCACGGGAGTTCCTGGACAACGACGATCTGGTAGTGCCCGACCTGCTGGACGCCATGGCGGCGGAGAAGTCCGCCTCCTCTTCCGCCTGCCCCTCTCCGGCGGCCTTCGCCCGCGCTTTTGAGAGCGGGGATTGCACCGTGTGCTTCACCATTTCCGCCAACCTCTCCGGCACCTACAATGCCGCGGTCATGGGTCGGGAGATGGTGCTGGAGGAGCACCCGGAAAAGAAGATCTGCGTCATCGACTCCAAATCTACCGCCGGTGCCATGGTGCTTCTGATCCGCAAGGCCAAGGCGCTGATGGAAGCCGCCGCCGGACCGGAGGACTTTGAGAGCATCTGCGACCAGCTGCGGCTGTATCAGGCCGCCCTGCGCACCTGCTTCACCCTGGAGAATTTCGACAACCTCATCAAAAACGGCCGTATGCGCCCCCTGGTGGGCACGCTGCTGCACTCTCTGGGCATCCACGTCATTGCTGACGCCACGCCTCAGGGCACCATCCACGTGGCCGACAAGGCCCGGGGCGAGGCCAAGACCTATAAGGCCATCACCGCCCTCATGCGGCAGAGCAAGGACTGCACCGGCGCGGAGGTGGTCATCTCTCACTGCGAGAACCTGGCCGGCGCCCTGAAGCTCAAGCAGCAGATCCTCGAGGACCTGCCTGTCCACAGCGTGGACATCCTCCCCTGCCGGGGCCTCACCAGCTTCTATGCCATGGAAAAAGGCCTCATTCTCGGCTACTGATTTCAAATACGGTCCTATATTTCAATACAGGAAAGAACAGGCTTCGGCCTGTTCTTTTTTTATTTTCCGCGCATGAAACGGGAAAAAACACAGACCCTATGCCAGAGCAAACCCTGCGAGAAAAAAAGGAGTGAACCAAGATTGGAAACCGGGATTCATAATACCTCGGAGATCGGCCGTCTGCGGCAGGTGATGCTGCACCGCCCGGGCGCGGAGCTGGAAAACCTCATGCCCGAATATCTGGAGCGGCTGCTGTTTGACGACATTCCCTATCTGAAAGAAGCGCAAAAAGAACACGACGCCTTTGCCGACTGCCTGCGGGCCCAGGGCGTGGAAGTGGTGTACCTTGGGGACCTGGTGGTGGAGTCGCTGACAGACGGCGATGTGCGCCGGGACTTCATCCGCCAGTTCCTGGACGAGGCGGACATCCGGGAGGCCCGTATGCGGGAAAGTCTGGAAGAATACCTCTCCGCCATGCCGGACCGGGAGATGGTGGCCACCATGATGGCGGGCGTGCGGAAAGAGCAGCTGCGCACCGGCAGCGCGCGCTTGGGGGACTACCTCTCCGCCGCCGACAGCTACCCCTTTGCCGTGGACCCTATGCCCAACCTCTATTTTACCCGGGACCCCTTTGCCACCATCGGCACCGGCGTCTCCATCCACAAGATGCACACCCCCACCCGCAACCGGGAGACCCTCTTCGGCAAATTCATCTTTGAGCACCATCCCCTCTACAAAAATGCCCCCCGCTGGTACGACCGGGCTGAGACCACCTCTCTGGAGGGCGGCGACATTCTGGTTCTCTCGCCCCAGGTGCTGGCCGTGGGCATCTCCCAGCGCACCCGGGAGGACTCCATCGACGCCCTGGCGGAGACCGTGCTCTCCCACAGCAAGACCTTCCGCAAGATCCTGGCGTTCAACATCCCCAAGACCCGCTCGTTCATGCACCTGGACACGGTGTTCACCATGGTGGACTGCGATAAGTTCACCGTCCATCCCAATATCCTCTCCAGCATCACCGTGTTCGTCATGGAGCTGGATGAGAACCGGAAGATGACCATCCGCCAGGAGGACGGCCGTCTGGAGGACATCCTCAAAGAGCATCTGGGCCTCGATCACGTGACGCTGATCCCCTGCGGACAGGGCAGCGAGATCGACGCCGCCCGGGAGCAGTGGAGCGACGGGTCCAATACGCTGGCCATCGCCCCCGGCGAGGTGGTGGTCTACTCCCGCAACTACGTGACCAACCGCTCGCTGGAAGAGGCAGGCGTCCGCATCCACACCATCCCCAGCGCCGAGCTGAGCCGGGGCCGGGGCGGCCCCCGGTGCATGTCCATGCCCCTTTGGCGGGACGACCCGGTCTGCGGCAAACAAAACTGAGAAAATAAGGAGCGTATACTATGGCAGTCAATCTGAAAGGACGCAGCTTCCTCACCCTGGAGGATTTCACCCCCGGCGAGATCCGTTATCTTCTGGACCTGGGCCACGACCTGAAAGCAAAGCGCCGAGCCGGTATCTCCGGCCACGCCCTGGAGGGCAAGCACATCGTGCTGCTGTTTGAAAAGACCTCCACCCGCACCCGGTGCTCTTTCGAGGTAGCAGCCACCCAGGAGGGCGCCCATGTGACCTATCTGGACGCGGGCAGCTCCCAGATGGGCAAAAAGGAGTCTCTGGAGGACTCCGCCAAGGTGCTGGGCCGGTTCTTCGACGGCATCGAGTACCGTGGCTTTGCCCAGAAGGTGGTGGAGGACCTGGCCAAGTACTCCGGCGTGCCCGTGTGGAACGGCCTGACCGACGCGGACCACCCCACCCAGATCCTGGCGGACATGATGACCATCGAGGAGCACTGCGCCAAGCCCCTGCGGGAGGTGAAGGTAGTGTTCCCCGGCGACGTGCGCAACAACATGTGCTACGCCTGGATGTTCGGCGCCGCCAAGATGGGCATGCACTTCGTGGGCCTTGGCCCCCAGGAGCTGGCCCGGGAGATGGACGACGCCCTGGTACGCCGGGTGCAGGACATCGCCCTGGGTACCGGCGCCACCATCGAGATCACCCACGACCCCGCCTGCTTGAAAGGCGCCGACGTGATCTACGGCGACATCTGGGCCTCTATGGGCGAGGAGGATCTGATCCCCAAGCGGGCCGAGCTGCTCTCCCCCTACCGGGTGACGGAAGAGACGCTGAAGGCCACCGGCAACCCCAACGTGCTGTATCTCCACTGCCTGCCCTCCTTCCACGACTTTGAGACAAAGCTTGCCAAGGAGTGGAAGGACAAGGGCGTGGACATCCGGGAGGTCACCGACGAGGTATTCCGCAGCCGCCACAGCGTGGTGTTCGACGAGGCAGAAAACCGTATGCACTCCATCAAGGCCGTGCTGGTAGCCACCATCGGGAAATAAGGAGCTGATCGTTTGGAAAAGTCCAGGTTCCGCATGCCCACGGCCTACACCATCTTGTTTCTGCTCATCATCGCGGTGGCAATTTCCACCTGGCTCATTCCCGCCGGCACCTATGAATATGTGGACGGCGTGCCCCAGGCGGGCACCTACCGCCCCGCGCCCGCGTCCCCCCAGGGACCGGGCGCCGTGGCAAAGGCCGCGTTCTCCGGCTTTTACGAGGCGGTGGACGTTTGCGTGTTCATTTTGATGGTGGGCGGCTTTTTGAGCGTGGTCATGAAAACCGGCGCCGTGGACGCGGGCGTGGGCAGCGTCATCCGCCGCCTGGGCGGCCGGGAACAGTGGCTCATCCCCATTCTCATGGTGTTTTTCGGCCTGGGCGGCACCACCTACGGCATGTGGGAGGAGACCATGGCCTTCTATCCCCTGCTGATCCCGGTGTTTCTGGCGGCAGGCTATGACGCGGTGGTGGGCATCGCCGTCATCATGCTGGGCGCCGGCGCCGGCGTCATCAGCTCCACGGTGAACCCCTTTGCCACCGGCATCGCCGCAGGCTTTGCCGGCGTGTCCCTGGGCGACGGCATTTTGCTGCGGGCCATCCAGTGGGTGGTGTTTGAGGGTGCCGCCATCTGGTATGTGTCCGCCTATGCCGCCCGGGTGAAGAAAAATCCCTCCCGCTCCGTGGTGGGCGTGGGCGCTGGCAAGCTCCAGGTGAGCATGGAGCAGTCCGTCCCGTTCACGCCCCGCCGCAAGGCCATCATGGCGGTGTTCGCCCTCATTTTCCTCATCATGACCTACGCCGTCATCCCCTTTGACGAGATGGGCCTCCCCCTGCCCACCCTGGGCTGGTGGTTCCCGGAGCTCAGCGCCCTGTTTTTGGTGGGCGGCATTGTAGTTGGGCTCATGGACCGCATGGGGGAGGAGGAACTGGTGGACACCTTCGTGGCCGGCTGTGCCGACCTTCTGGGTGTGGCCCTTATCATCGGCATCAGCCGGGGCATCACTGTGCTCATGAACGACGGCAAGATCACCGACACCATCCTCCACTGGGGCGAGGCCGCCCTCTCCGGGGCAGGCCCCATCCAGTTCGTGCTGCTGGTATATCTTCTGTATCTGCCCCTCTCGGTGCTGATCCCGTCCTCGTCGGGCCTTGCCACGCTGTCCGTGCCCATTCTGGCACCCCTGGCCAAGTTCGCAGGAGTGAGCGGCGCGTTGGTGGTGACGGCGTTCCAGTCCGCCTCCGGCCTGGTAAACCTTATCACCCCCACCGCCGCCGTGGTCATGGGCGCCTTGGCCCTGGGCCATGTGCCCTATGACCGCTGGCTCAAGTTCTCCTGGAAGCTCATTGCCCTCTTTGCGGCGCTGACCGTCCTCTTTTTAATGGCGGGCGTGGTGCTGGGATAACGCCGGCAGCCCATAAAAAAAGAACCGCTTTCGCGGTTCTTTTTTTATGGGTTACAGAGGCAGCTCTTTTTCTTCCGTTTCGCCAAACACGGCCAAAAACTCCGAGCGCTCCATGGTCTCGTGCTCCAGCAGGTACCGGGCCACGGTCTCCAGCGCCTCTCTCTGCTCCCGGAGGATCTCCTCGCAGCGGTCGTAGGCATTGCCCACCACCCGCTGGACCTCCCGGTCGATCTGGGCGGCCACCGCCTCAGAGTAGCTGCGGCCCTGGGTCATGGTACGGCCGATGAACACCTCATCGTGGCCAGACTCGAAGGACACGGTGCCGATCTCGTCGCTCATGCCGTAGCTGGCCACCATCTTCCGGGCGATCTGGCTGGCCCGCTGGATGTCGTTGCTGGCGCCGGTGGAGATATCGCCCAGGCACAGCTTCTCCGCCACCCGGCCGCCCAAAAGCGCCACGATCTGGTCCTCCATGTACCGCTTGGAGAGGTAGGAACGGTCCTCCTCGGGAAGGGAGATGGTCATGCCACCGGCCTGTCCCCGGGGCACGATGGTAATCTGGGTGACGGGGTCGTGATCGGGCAGAGCGTGCATGACCACCGCGTGACCGGCCTCGTGATAGGCGGTCAGCTCCCGCTCGTGGGGCGGGATGACCCGGCTGCGCTTCTCCGGGCCGGCGATGACCTTGATCTCCGCCTCCTTGAGATCCGCCATGGAGATATAGGGATGGCCCTTGCGGGCGGCCAGCAGCGCGCCCTCGTTGATGAGGTTCTCCAGGTCCGCACCGGTGAAGCCGGGCGTACCCTGGGCCAGGCGCTTGAGGTCCACGTCCTCGGCAAGGGGCTTGCCCCGCACATGCACCCGGAGGATCTCCTCCCGGCCCCGGATGTCCGGCAGACCTACATACACCTGCCGGTCGAACCGGCCGGGACGCAGCAGCGCCGGGTCCAGTACGTCGGCCCGGTTGGTGGCCGCCAGGACCACCACGCCCTCATTGGCGGCAAAGCCGTCCATCTCCACCAGCAGCTGGTTGAGGGTCTGCTCCCGCTCGTCGTGTCCGCCGCCCAGGCCCGTGCCGCGCTGGCGGCCCACGGCGTCGATCTCGTCGATAAAGACGATGGCGGGGGAGTTTTTCTTGGCCTGGTCAAAGAGGTCCCGCACGCGGCTGGCGCCTACGCCCACGTACAGCTCCACAAAGTCGGAGCCGGAGATGGACAAAAAGCCCACGCCCGCCTCGCCGGCCACCGCCTTGGCAAGCAGCGTCTTACCGGTGCCCGGAGGGCCCACCAGCAGCACGCCCTTGGGGATGCGGGCCCCCAAGGCGATATACTTCTTGGGGTCTTTCAAAAACTCCACGATCTCTTGGAGCTCTTCTTTTTCCTCGTCGGCGCCGGCCACATCCTCAAAGGTGACCTTTTTGTCCTTGTCCGTCAGCATCCGGGTACGGGCCGCGCCGAACTTGGCCATCCGGTCTGCGCCCATGCCGCCCTGGGTGCGGGCGATCATGAAATACCACATGAGGGCCAGCACCACCGCCGTCAGCACCCACGGCAGCAGCACCTCCAGCCAGTTGGTAGTCTCCGGCGGGGGATAGTCGTAGCTTTTGATGATCCCCTTGGCGCTCTGCTCCTTCACCAGGTCATCCAGCTGGTCATAAAAGAGCTGGAAGTCGTGGAGCCGGTAGCGCACGGTCTTGGAGCCGTTCAGCTCGTCCGTGAGGTTCATGGTGAGGGTATTGTTGGCGTCAATGGTAAAGGACTCCACCCGTTCCTGCTGGAACAGCTGGTAGACCTGGGCATAGTCCAGCTGGGTCCCCCGGGTGTCCGCCTGCCACAGCCAGCTCAGGCACACCACGATCACCAGGACCAAAAAGACGAAGCTGAAGCCCGACGCTCTGTTCTGCTTTGTCACGAAACCGATTCCTCCTTACAAGCGGGCCGCCGCCTGCCCGGCAGCTCCCGCGCTCCGGCGCCGCCGGATTCTCACTGCTGGGTATAGACCTCCGGCTTCAAAACGCCGATATAGGGCACGTTGCGGTACTGCTGGGCATAGTCCAGACCGTAGCCCACCACGAACTCGTCGGGCACCACAAAGCCGGCCAGGTCCGCCGTGATGGCCTTGGCCCGCCGGGCGGGCTTATCCAGCAGGGTGACGATGGTGATGGACGCGGCGCCCTTGGTGAGGAAGTACTCCTTCAAAAACGCCAGGGTGTTGCCGGAGTCCAGGATATCCTCCACAATGATCAGGTGCCGGCCGGTAATGTCCTGCTGGAGGTCGTGGGTGATCTGCACCCGGCCGGAGGACGTGGTGGCGTTCTGGTAGGAGCTGACGGCGATGAACTCTACGTCGCTCTTGACCTGGCAGGCACGCACCAGATCGGCCATGAACACGAAAGAGCCCTTCAGCACGCTGAGAAACAGCGGCTTTTTGTCGTGGAAGCGGTCATAGAGGATCTCTCCCATCTCCGCGATGCGCTCGCGCAGCTGCTCCTCCGTTACCAGCACCTTTAAAATGTCCTGTTCCATCTCACTTCTCATAAGTTTTCTCCTCTGTATCTTTCATAATTTGAATGAACCGGCAGGGGCCATCCCCCTCCGGCAAAAAACAAAGGTCCACGCCCAGCCCCCACACAGCGGCAAGGCGGTCTCCCACATAAATAGCGGGCAGCGATTCCCGCTGCGCAAGGGAGATCCCCCGGTCCAGACAAAGGCGCTTTACTGTGCGCCCGCCGCCGTGGGTCTCCGGCAGGGTCAGCCGCGCGCCTCCATCACAGGGGGCCACAGCCACGCGTTCTCCCGCCTGGCCGGGACAAAGGGCCACACCCTCCCCCGCCCGATGGTCCAGCAGTGTCACCGTATAGCCGCCCCAGTGCAGGGGGCAGTCCATCACCAGCTCTGCCCGGGTACGGGGCGGCGGTAAAGTCTCTAAAATCAAGCGGGATGCGGCCAGCCGGGCCGTCACGCCGTGGGGCAGGCTGATGCGGGCATCGTTGCCGTGGCCGGCCCACAGACACCCGATGGCTTCCAGGTGGACGGCGCCGATATCCCGGCGCCCTGTGCCCAGCAGGTCAAAAAGGCCCAGCAGCACCTTGGGCTGCAGAAACTCCGGCATCTCTGCCAGCTTCCCCAGGGGGATGGTCACCCGCCCCGGCTGGTGGGAGGCAGCGCGCAGATACCGCGCCGTCAGGTCCTCCAGTCCGGTCTCCATCTCCCGCAGGCGGCCGGCGGCGGCGCTCATATGCTCTGCCGCCCGGGGATTGATCCGCCGCAGCAGCGGCATGACCTCCAGCCGCAGCAGATTCCTATCCGCCGCGTCCGCACGGGCGTTGGTCTCGTCCTCCACATAGGGGATGTGGTGAGCGGCGGCATAGGCCGCCAGCGTATCCCGGGTAATTTGCAAAAACGGCCGAACGAGATTTCCCCGCCGGGCCGGAATGCCCGCAAGGCCCGCGCTCCCCGTGCCCCGGATCAGGTTCAGCAGCACGGTCTCGGCATTGTCGTCGGCGTGGTGGGCGGTGAGGATGGCGTCATAGCCCTCCCGCTCCGCCGTGTCCTCCAAAAAGGCGTAGCGCAGCTTCCGGGCGGCGGCCTCCATGGAAAGGCCCTCCGATGCCATGAGGGCGCGGGTGTCGCCCCGGCCCGCATAGTACGGGATGTTCCGCTCACCGCACCAGACGCGGACAAACTCCTCGTCCCGGTCCGCCGTCTCGCCCCGGAGCTGATGGTTGAAGTGGGCCGCCGCAGCCGTAAAGCCGGCCGAGGGGCCCCAGGTATCCAGAAAATACAAAAGGCACATGGAATCCAGCCCGCCGGAGACGGCGCACAGCACCCGTGCCCCTGCCGGAAACTGCTGCCGGAGAAACTCCCTGGCGGGAGCGAGGTCATTCATCGTCCCCATAGCGGTTATCCAGCGTGGCGAAAGTGGTGTACTCCGGCATCCACCGCAGCTCTACCTTGCCGGTCTCGCCGTGGCGGTTCTTGGCCACGATGCACTCGGCGATGTTGTGCTTTTCTGTATCCTCATTATAATAGTCGTCCCGGTACAGGAAAAGAACGATGTCCGCGTCCTGCTCGATGGCGCCGGATTCACGCAGGTCCGAGAGCATGGGCCGCTTGTCGTCTCGCTTTTCGTTGGCACGGCTCAGCTGGCTCAGGCAGATGACCGGAATGTTCAGCTCCTTGGCCATGATCTTGAGCATACGGGACATATCGGACACCACCTGCTGGCGGCTCTCGCCACCGCCGCCCTTGCCGCCGGCGGAGGTCATCAATTGCAGATAGTCGATGACCACCAGGCCCAGATTGTCCAGCCGGCGGCACTTGGCGTTCATATCCGCCACGGAGAGCATGGGGTTATCGTCGATGCGGATGTCCACCGTGTTGAGGATGGAGGCCGCGCCGGCGATCTTCTCCCAGTCCGTCTCCCGCAGGGCGCCGGTCTTAAGCCGGTTATTCTCCACGCAGGCCTCAGAGCTCAGAAGCCGGGTGGCCAGCTGCTCCCGGGACATTTCCAGGGAGAACACGGCCACGGTCTTTTTCGTGCTCTTGGCCACGTTGAGGGCGATGTTCAATGCAAAGGAGGTCTTGCCCATGCCGGGACGGGCGGCCAGCAAAATAAGGTCCGACTTATTGAGGCCGGTGATCTTGTGGTCCACGGCGGAAAGGCCCGTGGAAAGGCCCGGCAGGTGGTTCTCGCTCTCGCTCATCTCGCTGAGCCGGTCCAGCACGTCCGGCAGCACCTGGCGCAGCGGCACCATGTCCTGGGCGCTCTGGCCCCGGCGCACGGCGTATACCTTCTGCTCCGCCATCTCCAGGATGTCGCCGGCCTCGCCCACGCCCTCCTGGACCATGGCGGTGATCTCCGCCGCCGCCTGGGCCACGCCCCGCAGCAGCGCCTTGTCCCGCACGATGGCGGCGTACTCCATAACGTTGGCGCTGGTGGGGGTGATCTCCATCAGCTGGGCCAGGTAGGAGCGGGTGGTGTTTTCGTCGTAGGTGCCGGCCTTCTGCATCTCCTCGCAGACGGTGATGCCGTCGATGGGCCGGGCGTAGGTGAACATGGAGTAGATGGTCTCAAAGATCTCCCGGTTCTGCCGGAGATAGAAATCACCGGGACGGAGCTTATCCATCACGTCCTTGACGCAGTCCGGGTCGATGAGCATGGAGCCCAGCACTGCCTGCTCTCCCTCCAGGGAGTGGGGCATCTGCCGCAGCAGCAAATCCTCATTGGCCATGGTGTTCACCTCCTGGTCTCCGGGCGGCGCTCTCCGGCGCCGCTTCCGATGGTCTTACTTCTCCTCGTACACGGACACATACACAGTGCCCGACACCTCAAAGCCCAGCTTGGCCTTGACCTGATAGCTGCCGAAGGCCTTGATGGGCTCCTCCAGCACCAGCTTCTGCTTGGGGATGTCCAGGCCGAACTGGGCCTTGAGTCCCTCGCTGATCTCCTTGGTGGTGACGGCGCCGAACAGCCGCCCGCCGTTGCCGGCCTTGGCGGTGAGCTTCACCTGGCACTCCTTGAGCTTTTCGGCGGTGGCCTCGGCCTCAGCCTTCAGCCGGGCCTCCTCGGCCTTGCGGGCCTTCTCCTTGAGGTTCATGGTGTTGATGGCATCGGTGGTAGCGGCAATGGCCAGCTTCCGGGGCAGGAGGAAGTTGCGGGCATAGCCCTCGGAAACCTCCACCATCTGGCCCTTCTTGCCCTGGCCCTTCACATCCTGCTGCAAAATGACTTTCATAACTGTTTCTCCTTATTTCATGGTCTGATTATTTTTCAAAGTAGTCGTCGATGGCCTGGCGCAGCTGGGCGCGCACCACCTCCGGGTCGCCCTTTTCCACCCGGCCGCCGGCGGTGGTGGAGTTTCCTCCGCCGCCCAGCGCCTCCAGGATCACCTGGACGTTGATCTCTCCCAGGGAGCGGGCGGACATAAGCACGTCCTCGCCGTTGCGGTAAATGACAAACGACGCCTTGACGCCCTTGAGACTCAGAAGCTCGTCGGACGCCTGGGCAGCCGCCACCCGGTCGATGCCCTCCTCCGGCACCACCGCAATGGCGATGGCGTCCCGGTAGGTCTCGGCCCGGCGGATGATGTCATAGCGGGTGACCATCTCCTTGAGGTCGCTCTGGAACAGCCGCTGGACATCGGTGGTATCGGCGCCGGCCCGGCGCAAAAACGCCGCTGCCTCGAAGGTGCGGCCGCCGGTGCGGAGGGTAAAGTGCTTCGTGTCCAGCACGATGCCCGCCAGCAGCGCCTCTGCCTCCTCCCGCAGGAGGTCCGCCGGCTCCACCAGATACTGCAAAAGCTCCGTCACCAGCTCCGAGGCGGAGGAGGCGTAGGGCTCGTGGAAACTGAAGGCAGCGTTTTCGATGTACTTGGCGGCCCGGCGGTGGTGGTCGATGACCGCCACCCGGTTGCACGACTCCAGAAGCTGCTGGCTTTCCACCATGTCGGGGCGGTTGGTGTCCACCACGATCAAAAGGGAGCCGGGACGCATCTTCAAAAACGCCTCATTTCCGGAAATGAACACGTCCTCATACTCCGGCAGAGCACGCAGCTTGCTGAGTACCGGCCCGGCGGCGTTGCGCTCCAGGTCGATGACGATCTGGGCCCGCTTGCCCCGGTTCCGGGCAGCGCAGCAAAGGCCCGCGGCGGCGCCCACCGCGTCCATGTCTGCAAAGCTGTGGCCCATGATGTAGATCTCCGTGGCGTCTGCCACCAGCTCGCTGAGGGCGTTGGCCATGACCCGGGACTTGACCTTGGTGCGCTTTTCCGTGGTCTTGGCCCGGCCGCCGTAGAAGGCGAAGTCCACCTTGCCACGGACCACCGCCTGGTCGCCGCCCCGGCTGAGGGCCATCTCCACGGAGAGGTTGGCGTTTTTATAGAGCTCCGCCATGGTGTCGGCGTCCTTGCCCACGCCGATGGAGAGGGTGGGATGCACGCCCTCGCCCACCTTGATGTCCCGGATGGCATCCAGCACGGAGAATCGATCCTCGGCAAAGTGGTCGAAGTGCTGCTCTTCAAAAATAAAGAGGTAGTGGTCCCGGGAGGTCTTCAGCAGCGGGGCGCCGGAAAAGGCCGCCCAGGCAGTGAGCTTTTCGTCGATCTGGGCCAGGACACCGCTGCGGGCGGTATCCGCGCAGGCCTTCATAAGGTCGTCGTAATTGTCGATGAGGATCACAGCCACCACCGGGCGGGTGGCGGTGTACTTTTCCCGCAGCTCATCGGCCTCGGTGGTGTCTACCCAGTAAGTGGTAGCCACCAGGTTCTGCTCGCCGCCCCGGCCCTTGGCCCGCACCAGGCTGCCGTACACCCGGAAACGGCGGGAGTTCATGATCACCCGCTCCGGGCTCTCCTGCTTGCCCTCCAGCAGCCACTGGAAGGAAAAGGCGGGCACCGCGTCCTCCACCTTCATTTCAAAGAGGTGCTCCCGCACGCCTGCCAGCTGCAGGAAGTTTTCATTGCTCCAGATGACCTCGCCGGTGTCCGGCCGGAACACCATGATGGGCAGCGGCGAGTTGATGAGGGTGGATTTGCTGGCGGTATCCACGCTGCCGGTGAGATTGTCGATGTATTGCAGCACGCCCTGGCGCCGTTTCTGGTTGGATTTGGTGAAATACACGTAGAGTCCCAGCGTGACGCAGCCCTCCGCCAGCGCCAGCAGGGGGCTGGCCATGGCCGTGGCCGCGCAGAAAAGCACCATGCACAGGAAATAGAGCTGCAAGTTCGGCTCCAGCAGTCGGGAGAGTTTTTTATTGTTCATTGCAAAGTCTCCTTTGTGCACATACACATACTCATAGATTCTAAATAGTATACCAGTTTTCCATGCGCCGCGCAATAGCAAACTCCCCCTGCGGCGGACGCCGGCACCGTCATTTCCAACAGAAAAACGGAGGGCCTTTGCCCTCCGTTTTTCAAACCGTCTCCGCGTTCAGAATGGGACTTGCGGGATGGTAGTATTCCTTTTCCGGCAGCTTGTGCTCCAGCACAGCCTGCAGCAGCACGCTCAGAGCCTGGTAGCTCTGGTAGGCCAGGTTCTGGTCCACGCTGAAATCCACCTGCCCGGCGCGCAGGAACGAGCGCATCTCCGGGCCGCCGTCGTGGGCCAGCACCCGCACCCGGCCCTCCATGCCGGCCCGGCGGATGGCCTCCACGCAGGCGGGCACGCTCTGGTTTGCCATGTAGATGAGCTCCGGTGCCGGCGCCTCCGCCAGCGCCCGCTCCACCGCCGCAAACGTCTGGTCATAGTTCTCATGGCTGGCGGCAAGGCGCATGTCACGGCGGGAAAAGCCCACCTCCTCCAGCCGCTCCATGAATCCGTCCACCCGGCCCTTGTGACCGCCGTACTCCGGTCCGGCGTAAACTACCAGCAGCGCCTGTCCCGGGCGGGAGAGCTTGGCGGCGATCTCTCCGGCGATGCGACCGGCCCGGTGGGCGTCCTCCCCCACGAAGCAAAGGCGCCGGGCTCCCGCCAGATCCGAGTTGAAGGTCACCACGGGGATGCCCTGGCAGTGCAGCGCCTCCAGCTTTTCCCGGATAGCCGGGTGGTCAGAGGCGCACAGGGCGATGCCGTCCGCCCCCTCCTGGGCCAGGCGCTCCAGCAGGGCAAGGCAGGCCGCCGTGTCTCCCTGGGCATACTCCTCCACGTCCACCCGCAGATTGTAATCCCGCCGTTCCTCCCGGAAGCGGGCCGCGCCCGCGGCGATCTCCCGGCCTACATATCCGTCCCACCGGGGCTGCACCATGGCAAAGCGGCGCACCGTGCCGCTGGTGGCCAGAGCAGAGGCCATGTGGTTGGGCCGGTAGTCCAGCTCCTCCATCACCGCCAGCACCCGCTGGCGCACCTCCGCCTTCACATACGGCCGGTCGTGCAGCACCCGGTCCACAGTGCCGATGGACACGCCAGCCCGCTCCGCGATCATTTTGATGGTTGCCCGCATGGTGATCACCCCGCTTTATGTTAACGTCCACATCATATCATATCCCCCACGGGTGTCAATCCTCTATTTTCCCCGCCGGGAACGGGCGAAAAAATAAAATGTATACAAACTGGATTTTCTGTGCTATACTATATTGAACTTTGCGTTGAGGAGCCATCGCTTCTCCGCTTTTCTACTGTATTTTACCGGTGCGGACTGCGCTTTCCGCTTCGGTCAAATAATATAAAAAGACATTCCATAGGCACGCATCAGGGCGACACCACCCTCCCGCCGGCGAAACGGGGCCGGAGCGGGAGCTGGACGTCTTTCCTTTGTGCGCTCATTTTCGACCGCCGCGTCCGCGCTGCCGCCCGCTGCCGGGAACGTCTTGCTGTACCTACATTTTTAAATAGCAAGGAGTATTGAGAATTTTATGGCAGAAAAACTGAAAATCATCCCTTTAGGCGGCCTCAACGAGATCGGAAAGAACATGACCGCCTATGAGTTCGGCGGCGAGATCATCGTGGTGGACTGCGGCATGGCCTTCCCCGGGGACGATATGTACGGCATCGACCTCATTATCCCCGACGTGAGCTATCTCATCAAAAACCGCGCCCGCATCCGGGGATTGTTCATCACCCACGGCCACGAGGACCACGTAGGCGCTATCCCCTATGTGCTCAAGCAGATCAACATGCCCATCTACTGCACCCGCTTCACCGCCGGCCTCATCAAGCTCAAGCTGGAGGAGCACGGCCTGGTCAAGAGCACGAAGCTCATCACCGTGGAGCCGGGCAAGACCGTCCGGGCCGGCAAGTTCAACGTGGAGTTCATCCACGTGAACCACTCCATCGCCGACTCCGTGGCCTTCGCCATCCACACCCACATGGGTACCGTGGTCCACACCGGCGACTTCAAGATCGACTCCACCCCCATCGACGGGGAGGTTATCGACCTGGCCCGCTTCGGCGAGCTGGGCAAGGAGGGCGTGCTGGCACTGTGCGCCGACTCCACCAACGTGGAGCGGCCCGGCTTCACCCCCTCGGAAAAGACCGTGGGCGCCACCTTCGTCCGCCAGTTCCAGAACTGCGAGGACCGCATCATCGTCACCACCTTCGCCTCCAACGTCCACCGCATCCAGCAGGTGCTGGACGCCGCCGCCCAGTGCGGCCGCAAGGTGGCCGTCACCGGCCGGAGCATGGAGAACATGATGAAGGTCTCCACGGAGCTGGGCTATATGAAGGTGCCCAAGAACACCCTGGTGGACATCAACAAGATCAAGGGCCTGCCCAAAAACAAGCAGGTCATCGTCACCACCGGCTCCCAGGGCGAGGAAATGAGCGCATTGTACCGCATGGCGTTCTCCACCCACAAGCAGGTGGAGCTGGGCGCAGGGGACAAGGTGATCCTCTCCGCCTCCGCCATCCCCGGCAACGAGGTGACCGTCTCCCGCGTCATCAACGAGCTGTTCCGCAAGGGCGTGAAGGTAGTCTATGACCGGGCGGACATCCTGCACGTGTCCGGCCACGCCTGCCAGGAGGAGCTGAAGATCATCCACGCCCTCACCAAGCCCCGCTTCTTCATCCCCCTCCACGGTGAGCAGCGCATGCTCCAGATCCACAGCCAGCTGGCCCAGGACATGGGCATGGAGCGCAATCACATCGCCATTGCCGACAACGGCACCGTCATTGAGCTGACCGCCAAGACCCTGAAGCTCAACGGCTCCGTGCCCGCCGGCGAGGTGTACGTGGACGGCTCCGGCGTGGGCGACGTGGGCGCCGTGGTCATGCGGGACCGCAAGCGCCTGGCCGAGGACGGCATGGTGGTGGTGGTACTGCCCATCTCCGCCCACAACGGCGCCCTGCTCAGCGAGCCGGAGATCATCACCCGCGGCTTCATCTATGTGAAGGAGTCCGGCGATCTGATGAAAGAGCTCCAGGCCGTGGCCATGGACGCCGCCGAGACCGTCTCCCGCAAGCGCAGCCGGGACGACGGCGAGCTGCGGGGCGCGGTGAAGTCCGCCGTCAGCAGCTACCTCTTCAAAACCACCAAGCGCAGCCCCATGGTCATTCCCGTTGTGACCCGGCTGTGATCGAACGCCCCCGGACGGTAAGCCGTCCGGGGGCACTTTTTATATTCCGGGAAGCCTGACGCAAAAAGAGCCCCGCCCTGTTGGGCGGGGCTCTTTTCTTTGGTCACATCGTTCCGTTCACAGCATGCCTTACTGGGCCATGTCGCGATAGAGGAAAGTGACGACCTGCGCGCGGGTGCAGGTGGCATTGGGGGCAAAGGTGGTGGCAGTGGTGCCGCCGGTGATGCCCTCGGCCACGGCCCAGTTCACCGCGTCGGCGTAGTAGGCGTCTGCGGGCACGTCGGTAAAGGCGCTGCCGCTGTCCACAGCCTGACCGTTGGCACGATACAGGAACGTGACGATCTGGGCGCGGGTGCAGGTGGCGTTGGGGGCGAAGGTGGTGGCAGTGGTGCCGCCGGTGATGCCGTTTTCATAGGCCCACAGGATGGCTTTGTAGTTATAGGCATCGACGGAGACGTCCGTGAAGGGATTCCCCGTGGAGGAAGGCTCCGGCTCGCCGGCCGCACGCCACAGGAACGTGACCACCTGGCCGCGGGTGCAGCCGCTGTTGGGGGCAAAGGTGGTGGCAGTGGTGCCGCTGGTGATGCCCTCGGCTACAGCCCACTTCACCGCCTCGGCGTAGTAGGCGTCCGCAGGCACGTCGGTGAACGCCAGCTCCTCCTCGGTAAAGGTGGCCTTGATCGTCACGGAAGAGGCGGGCATGGTGAAGGTGTACTTGCCGTCGCCCTTGCTCTTGTAGTCGATCTTGTCGCCGTCCCGGTCGGTGATGGTGAGGGTCTCGAGCACATAGCCCTCGTCCGGCTTCACCGTCACGGTGACGAGATTGCCCCGGGAGGCTCTGGAGGGAGACACGGAAACGGAGCCGTTGTCCGCAGACTTCACCTCCACGGAGTAGCTGCTGGAACCGCTGCTGCCGCCGCTGGATCTCTTATAGGGGGTGATGGTGCCGGTCAGCAGGTTATAGTTGTCCGTATCGGCGGGAGTAAACGTCCAGCCGTAGGCCGTGTTGGACTCCACGATGGTGGCGTCGCCGTCATCCCAGGCAATGGTGCCGCCAGGGGTGATGGTGCCCACGTCCAGCGCGGCGTCCGCCAGGGTGTGGCCGGACTCCTTGATGGCGGTGTAGGAAGGCGCGCCGGTGGGATCGGCCTTGTCGATGGTCACCAGCACGGTGGCTTCCACCTGGGCGTAGACTGCCGTGTCAGCGGGGGTAAAGGCCACCGTCTTGGGGCCGCTGTCGGCCACGGCGGTCAGGTTCTGGCCTGCCTTGAAGGACCAGGTACCCTCCACGGTCTGGCCGTCATACATGGCGGTGCCGCGGATGGCGGTATCGGCAATGGGCTCTCCGTCGTACACGGCGGAGATATCCTCCACATCCAGCACGGGCACGAACTCATAGACCACGTTGACCACCACATCGGCGGTGGAGTCGGCGTAGTTGTCGGAGGAGAGGATGATGGGCGCAGAGGCGCTCTGGCCCACGGCGTCCTCCGTCAGGCCCGCACGCAGAGAGAAAGTGACCTGGCCGTCGGCGTCCACGGCAAAGGCATTGCCCAGCAGGCCGTAAGCGTCCTCGGTGCTGCCCAGGCTGTATGCCCGTGCGCCGGCGTTGCCGGGCAGCAGGCGGGAAACATCCTGGCTGTGCTGCGCCACGTCGTCATAGCGCACGTACACGTTCTGGACGGGCAGCTCCCGGGCGGCAGCCTTTTCGATGACGCCGTCGGAGAGGGTGATGGCGGGGTTGGTCAGGGTGTAGTTGGCAGCCAGAGCGGTATTCTTCAGGGCCACCTCCACCTGCACGGTCTTGCCGGTGCCGGCGTTGGGGTCGTCGAACCGGGCGGTGACCGCGTAGTCCACGCCCTGGGTCAGCACGTCGCCGTTCACCAGGCCGTCCAGCGTGGCGGTGGCCTTGGCTGCGGTGGTGCCGTCAAAGGTCTTGGTAATGGCGGAAGCCTGGGCGGTGACCGCCTTGGGCGCCACCGTCAGGGTGTAATCCATGGACGTGGCGGCAAAGGCGCCGGGCACGGCCGCAGCGGTGGCGGTGATCTTAGTCTCACCGGCGCCGGTGATGGTCACCTGACCCTGGCCGTCCACCGTGGCAACGGCTTCGTTGCTGCTGGTGTAAGTGATGGCGCCGCCGCCCACAGAGTGGTTGACGGCCGCATCGGTAATGGGGCTGTCGCCATAGGTGGCGGACTTGTCCGTGCCGTCGGTAAAGGCGATCTCCTGCCGGGGCAGATCAATGACCTCCACCTGAAAAGAGGCGCTGACGGGGTTGATGTTGGCGCCGCCGGCATAGGAGACGGTGACGGTGGCGCTGCCGGCAGCCTTGCCGGTGAGCACGGCCTCACCCTCGGCGCCCTCCACGCTCAGGGCCTTGGTGTTGCTGTTTTCATAGGTCACGGGCAGCAGAGCGTCGGAAGAGGGGAACTTGGCCGTGACGGCCACCTTGGTCTGGTTGCCCACGATGACCGTGGTGGTGTCCTGAGGAACGGCCAGCACCGGCGTGGCCTTCTGGATGGTGAAGGTCCGGCTCTGGGTGCCCAGATTGTCCTCGTCCTCATACTTGGCGGTGACGGTATAGGTGCCCGCATCAGTGACGGTGGAATCCAGCGTCACATTCTGGGCATTCCCGCCGTCCTTGCGCAGGGTGTAGGTAAAGGCATCGCCGCTCTGGCCGTCCAGGGAGGCGGCGCCCACGAACTGGCTCAGCGCCATGGCTTCGCCGGTGTAGACGGCTTCGGCGGACGTCTGGGGGAAGAGGATCTTCTCGGAGACGTCGTTCTTGCTGAATTCCTTCCAGTGCGCAGTCACCGTGGTATTCGCAGTAAAAATAGTATCTTTGCTGATCTGCTTGCCAGCCTCATCAAACCAGCCAAGGAACTGATAGCCTGTTCTCTCCGGCACGGGCAGGGAATCCCGCAGCTTTCCATCCGGGCCGGTCGTAAGCGTATTCCCGCCAGGCAGTCTGCCGCCGGCCGGGTCAAATGTGACCGTGTAAACGGGATCGGGAATGCTGCCTTCCACCACTTTGACTCCCGGGATAAGCACCACGCCGGAAGTTCCGTCTGTGTTGCTCCATTTGATGTACCCATACTCGCTATAGGAGCCATTGGTCCAGAAAGCCCGGGCACTGGAAGGAGATACCGTCAGGCCCTCCGTGCTGTTTTTCTCATACGTATCTTTCAGGGGGAGGGGCAGATCCACCTGTACGCCTTCCGCTCTGGCAATGCTCCCCCCGGCTTCTTTCTTGCAGGCAGGAGAGCCCGCCAGGAAGCTTCCCTTCTCTGCCCGCAGAGTGACCGGCTGACCAGGACGAATGCGGTCAAAGCCGAGCGCCGCTGCCGCACCAGCTGTTGACACCACGCTGCCGCCAGCTTCAACGGTCAGCTGAGAACCTCCCAAACGCAGATATACCGCCTCACCGAAGGTGCTCAAAATCTGCCCGCCGCTTTCAACGGTGACAGCAACGCCTTCGCCGCCGTCTTTCTCGTAGGCAGTACTGGCACCAGTCACTACGCCGCCCTCAATCGTTCCTCCTGAATAAACCGCAACACTGCCCTCCAGGCTTCTATCTATATAGATACCGGCGAGCTCTCCGCCGCGGACAGTACCGGACACCGAAATGCCCACCGGGTAAGCGCCGCCATAAAGAAGGCCGGTACTCCCTCCTTCCAGGGTGCCCTGGATATTGACGTAACCGACAATGTTCGTGTCGACGTTTACGCCAACTTTGCCGCCTTTGATCTGGCCGGACTCGTAAACTTGCAGCGTTCCCATGCTGCCTTCGTTTATGACAGAAACAGCCGTGCCTGCATCGCAGATAAGTTTACCGTATACATACAGGTCGGCTACACCGATCATTCCCGTTTGCAGCATCATCGCTGAACCCGAGCCGTAGTTGTGGATCTCTCCCGTGCGGCCCACGCGGAAAACCGGCATTCCGCTGCTCTGTCCGGAAGGTGCTCCGCTCACTTCGATCAAAGTTCCATTCGTATTGCCGGTCAGCGTAGCATCCCATTGGATGATCGTGTTTCTGTCTCCTCGCAGATCCAGAATACCGCCTTTTTGCGCATCGCTGATCGTACCGGTAACCGTTACGATTTTACCGCTGACAGAAGTATTCAAATGTCCGTGAAAACCTCCGTCATCATTGACTCTCTCATTGAAGCTTTTGATCTCATTTTGGATCGCCTCTATGCCGTAGCTGGTAGCAGCAAAGGCGTTGACAGGCAGCAGCGCTACTGCCAAACAAAGGCTCGTCAACACTGCCAACACTCGCTTCTTTGTGGTCTTCATACAGATTTTTCACTCCTCACATTAAAAAGGATCGTCATACGCAATGGAAGATATACACCTAGATGGGCCCCCTGTTCATCAGGATCATTTCATTCCCTCCTTCTCCCTGATAAGCAGAAGCCCGCACCTGTGCTCTTGGAACACGCCTCATCTCAAAAAAGCGTCTTTTCGTTTTCGGAAAACAGCGTGTCGTTGATGTCGTTGAGCTCCTTCTGATGCAGCAGTCCGTGGATGATGACCGCGTCCCGCTTGGTTTTGGGATAGAGCTGGGCATAGGAAGCCCGCTTCAAAAGGTCCTGCGTCTCCTCCAGCGTGGCGCCCAGGCCGATGCAAAGGCACAAAAGCCGGTCCCGGGAGGGATTGCGCCGCCCGGAGAACACCTGGTGGAGATACACCTCGCTCATGCTGGCCCGGCGGGCAAGCTCCGCCTTGGTCAGGTCCTTTTGCTCATAGAGCTCCGTCAGCAGCTCGGCCACGCTCTTATCCGTAAACAACGTCTGATTTTCCTTGATGTAGGTATCGATGCTGTCTTGTTCCATCAGTTCCCGGCGCAGATCACCGGTAGATTTTTCCTGCATGCATGCCTCCCCCTTTACTTCTGGGATGAAATTGGTTATATTAACTTTATAACGCTTTTCACAACGTTACAATATGCTTCATGCATAGGATTGGTGATTTTAGCTATGGATTCCATGTATCGCTGGCTCTCCGGCGTTCTGGCGCAGGAATATGAGCTGGTGCGCCTCATCAAAAAAAGTTCCCGGGGCAGCGTCCGCCTCATCCGCCACAAAGGCACCGGGCAGCGCTTCATCCTCCGGCAGTTCACCGGCAACCCGGAGGTGTATCAAAAGCTCCTGGACTACACCTGCCCCAACCTGCCCACCGTCTACGAGGTGGCCCGGGAGAACGGGGACAATCTGGTGGTGGAGGAGTTCATCGAGGGCGACACCCTGGGCTTTTTGCTGCAGGACGCCCTCTTCTCCCCCGACGAGACCCGGCAGATCGTCCGGCAGGTGTGCCGGGCGCTGTGGGTGCTCCACTCCATCGGCGCCGTCCACCGGGACGTGAAGCCGGAAAACATCATCCTGCGGGGGGCGGAGGCCGTGCTCATCGACTTCGACGCCGCCCGGCTTCACAAGCCCGAGCTGGAAAACGACACCCAGATCCTGGGCACCACCGGCTTTGCCGCCCCGGAGCAATACGGCCTGTCCCAGTCCGACATCCGCACGGACATCTACTCCGTGGGCATCCTCATCAACGTGATGCTCACCGGCGAGCACCCCTCCAAAAAGCTTGCGGAGGGGAAAATGGGCCGCATCGTGGACCGGTGCACCCACGTCAACCCCCAGCGGCGCTATAAAAACGTGCTGCGGCTCATGGAGGCGCTGTAACATGTCCGAAACGACCAAGCACTGCCCCCGCTGCGGCGCCGCGCTGCCGGAGGCGGCCGCCTTCTGCCCCTACTGCACGGCGGACCTGCGGCACAGAGCCACCCCCGTGCCCCCGCCGGTGCTTCCCGGGTGGGTGCTACGCTCCCTTGCCGCGGCACTGCTGATCCTAACGGCAGCCACAGCGGTATTTTTCTACCGCACCCCCGATACATACGACAGCTTCGGCCAGGTGACCTATACCGACGCTGACGGCACCTATCAGCTGCTGGTGGCCGACAGCAACGACCGCTTCGCACCCAAGGAAGAGATCTCCCTCGACGCCGAGCCAAGCCAGGAATACCGGACCCCCAGCCGCCTGTTCATCAACCATGTGGACTCCGGCGCCAACGCCGCCCAGATCTTCATGCAGAAAGTGGACGCCGTCTCCGCCCAGCTCGTACAGCCGGAGGGCTCTCCCTGGCCCATGGTGTGCACCCAGCCGGAGTACCGGGACTTTTCCCCGGAGGCCGCCCAGGTGGTCCTGGTGAACTACACGGGCAACAGCTCCCCGGCGGAGCTGGTCTGGACACTGGATATGCACAACGGGGACACCATCCGTCTGCGCCAGAAGATCACCCCCGTGCCCATCGAGACCTATGACTTCTACCCGGAGGACCATCCCATGTCCACGGCGGAGGAGCTGCAAGCCCTCATCGACCAGGTGACATCCCAGGTCCCCCCGCCCGCGGTGGTGAATCTGCACCTGCCGGCGGTGACCTATACCAGCGGCGTCACTATCTCCGGCCGCCCCGTGAACCTCTACGGCTCCCAGGACGCCGACGGCCGCCGCACCACCTTTACCGACACGGTGGTACTGCGCGCCCAGGACGGCCCCGTTTCCTATTTCTACGACATCGACTTCGTGGGAAACAAGTCCTCTGTGGGCGTGTCCGCCTCCGCCCGGTTCTGGGCCGAAGGCTGCACATTCACCGGCTGGAAAACCGGCATGCTGGGCTACGGAGACGTATGGGTCAACGCCATCAACTGCCGGTTTGTGGACAACACCACCGGCTTCCACTTCAACAGCACCGGCCAGTACGTCACCCACACCATGTTCAACGACAATATCTTCCTCCGCAACGGCACCGCCGTGCTGCTGGAAAACGTACCCTCCGATGAGACCATGAACTTCCAGGGCTCCCGCTTCACCGGCAACGGCACGGACATCGACAACCGCTGCGGCCACCCCCTGGACATCACCCAGGTCATCTTCGAGTAACTTTTAAGAAAGGACCGATCTCCATTGAACCGCACCTGCCCCCACTGCGGCGCGCCCCTGCCGGACAGCGCCGCCTTCTGCCCCCACTGTGCCCAGGACTGTCTCTTATACACATCTCCGAGCCCACGAGACCGGAGC
>URKI01000002.1 GCA_900548505.1 uncultured Oscillibacter sp.
GCGGGATGCTGGCCATCCTGGGCGCCTGCGCGTATCCGTTTTTGCAGCTGGGCATCCAGTACCTGCTCTATAAGCTGGCAGGATTCCTCTCCGCCATGGTGGGCCCGCCGGAGCTGTGCAGGCTCATCGACGGCCTGGGCGGCGCGTTCGGGCTGGTGCTGGGCATGACCGGCGCGTGTGCGCTGCTGCTGTTGGTGTCGCTGCTTTCGTTTGCGGGGGCGGTGGTGCCATGATGGAGGGACTGCGGCAATGGATCATCTCCCTGACGGCCCTCTGCATGCTGCTGGCGCTTTTGCGGGTGCTGGTGCCGGGCGGGACCATGGGCCGGGTGGCCGCCTTTGTGGGAGGACTGGTGCTCCTGGCAGCGCTGGCCCGTCCGCTGTCGGAGTTGGGGGCCGTCCGCCTGGCGCTGCCGGATTACGCCGGGGAGATCGAGCGGCTGCAGCGGCAGCTGGAAGAAGAGAACGAAGCGGCCCTTGCCGATGGCATAGCGGAGCGGACGGAGGCATATATATCGGACAAAGCCGCTTCCATGGGCCTTGCGGGGGCGTGCAGGGTGGAGACCAGGGCCGGGGAGGACGGCATCCCGCTGCCCTGGTCGGTGGAGCTGGAGATGCCCCGGTCGGCGGAGCTGGCGGCGTGGATAGAGGAAGAGCTGGACATCCCATCGGAGAGGCAGGTTTGGCATGGAGCGGAAGGGTAAAGTTGAAGGAGTGCGAAGGCTATGGGACAGATACAAATACGTGGGACTGGTGACGCTGATCGGCGCCGCGCTGCTGTTATGGCCGAGTGGGAGCGGCTCCACCGCCAGTCCCAGCAACAACAGCAGCGCAGAGAGCGTCGTGGAGGCGCAGGAGCTGGCACAGGAGCTGGAGGAGATCTTGGGCAGGATGGAGGGCGTTGGGCAGGTGCAGGTGCTGCTGACGGTGCAAAACGACGGGCAGCGCCAGCTTGCTGCGGATGGGGAGCTCTCCTACAGCGGCTCGCCCCAGGCGCCGGAGGACTATCGGCGCACCAGCGAGACAGTGCTGGTGGACGGAGCGGAGGGCGACGAGCCGGTGGTGACCCAACGGACCAGTCCCACGTACCGGGGCGCGCTGGTGGTGTGTCAGGGGGGCGGCCAGGCGTCGGTGCGTCTGGCGGTAACGGAGGCGGTAACGGTGCTGACCGGGCTTCCCGCAGACCGCGTCACCGTGGCAAAATGTCAGTGATCATCTGGAGGAGGAGAGGAGAAATGAAGAGCAGATTCAAGCGCAACGCAGTGGTGGTGACCATGGCGCTGCTGGTATGCGCCGCGGCGGCGCTCAACTGGAAGTACACGGGCCAGCAGGCAACCGGCACGGCGCAGACAGGGCAGACGACCCAGCAGACAGAGCAGCAGGGCGATGGCACGAAGATCCTGGGGGAGGCGGAACTGGTGTCCGGCGTGGAGGATGACGGCGTCCAGGAGGCCTCGGCGGGCGCCGGGGACGAGGAGGCCGTGTATACCGGCTCGGACTATTTTGCCTCCGCCCGGCTGACCCGCCAGCAGGCCCGGGACAGCGCCGTGTCCCTTTTGCAGGAGGCGGCGGAGCAGGAGGGAGCCGGTGAGGCGGCGGCTACGGAGGCTTCCGAGGGCATCGCCGTGCTGGCGGGCTATACCATGAAAGAGGCGCAGATCGAAAATCTGGTGACGGCCAAGGGCTACGCGGACTGCGTTGCGTTCATGGGCGATGAGGGCGTGAGCGTGGTGGTGGCCACAGAGACGGGAGAGCTGACGGCGGAGGACGTGGCCAAGATCACGGATATCACCGTCAACGAGACCGGGTACGCGGCCAGCAGCGTGCGGATCATGGCGGCAAATTAAAGGTTGTAATTTTTCCCGCTCCATGGTAAAATAACTATCCAGTAATGTAGGGAGACAGGCATGCCTGCTTCCCAAGGACGGATAAGGAGAAGATACCATGGGCGAGAGCAAGGAATATATGACCCTGCCGGAGGAGAACGGCAGCATCAACATCTCCGAGGAGGTCATTGCAGCCATCGCCGTCGGCGCCGTTCGTGAGGTGGAGGGCGTTTCCGGCATGATGACCAACCTTGGCGGCAGCGTCACCGATCTGGTGAACAACAAGAAAAACGCCCACAAAGGTGCCAAGGGCGTGAAGATCGACATGACGGGCACGGCACTGTCGCTGGACCTGTACCTGACGGTGCAGTTCGGCCACCCCATCCCCGAGGTGGCGGAGAACGTGCAGAAGGCTGTGGCGTCTGCCATCGAGGCCATGACCGGCTGCTCTGTGGGCACTGTGAATATTCATGTGGGCGGCGTAACGCTGGCCTGAAGTGCACGCATGCGTGCGTTTACGAGAGAGAAAAGGACGATTTGATTTATGGTACGGAATACCGCACGGGAAATAGCGATCCACCTTTCCTACGAGCTGAGCTTTACGGACCGGTCCACCGACGAGCTGCTGGATGAGCGGCTGACGCCGGAGACCTTTGCCGCACTGGCGTCGGAGGACGATCTGTACGCCGAGGCGCCCAACGCCAAGCAGGCCGAGTATATCCGCCGGCTGGTCCACGGCGTGGCGGAGCACGGCGCCGAGCTGGACGGCTATATCGCAAAATACGCCAAGGGCTGGAATTTTGCCCGTATTCCGCTGGTGGCGTCGGCCATCATGCGGGTGGCCATGTATGAGATCCTCTACATGCCGGATATCCCCAACGGCGTTTCCATCAACGAGGCGGTGGAGATCGCGAAGAAATACGAGACGCCGGAGACGGTGAAGTTTATCAACGGAATCCTTGGCAGTTTTGTGCGCCAGGAGACCGTCTGAGTGAGCGCACGGGCAGAGCGGGACGCGGCATCAGCCGCTGTCCGGCTCTGCTTTTGTGTGACGGCAAGGAGGCGTCATGGAACAGCATATTTTCGGCGTGGCCGAGGTCAACCAGCTGGTCAAGCACCTGCTGGACGGGGAGCCTATGCTCTCGTCCATCTGCGTGCGGGGCGAGCTGTCCAACTACAAAATGTATCCCTCCGGGCACCACTACTTTACCCTCAAGGACGCGGAGGGTGCCCTCCGGTGCGTCATGTTCAAGGGGGCGGCGTCCAAGCTGCGCTTCCGTCCGGAAAACGGCATGGCGGTGGTGGCGTCCGGCCGCATTACTGTGTTCCCCCGGGACGGAGCCTATCAGCTCTACTGCAATACCCTCTCGCCTCTGGGCGCGGGAGATCTGGCGGTGGCCTTTGAGCAGCTCAAGGCCAAGCTTCAGGCGGAGGGCCTTTTTGATCCGGCCCACAAAAAGCCGCTGCCGGCCTATCCACAGCGCATCGCCGTGATCACCTCCGCCGCCGGTGCGGCAGTGCACGATATGATCCGCATCCTGCGGCGGCGCTATCCGCTGGCCAAAGTCATTTTGCTGCCTGTGCGGGTGCAGGGGGCGGAGGCGCCGCCGGAGATCGCGGGTGCCATCCGCTATGCGGACCGCTGGCACATCGGCGACGTGATCATCACGGGCCGGGGCGGCGGCTCCATGGAGGACCTGTGGGCCTTCAACGACGAGCGGGTGGCCCGTGCCATTTACGATTGCCAGACCCCCATTATCTCCGCCGTGGGACATGAGCCGGATGTGACCATTTCTGATTTTGTGGCGGATGCCCGGGCTTCCACGCCGTCCAACGCGGCGGAGATCGCAGTGCCGGACCGCATGGATCTCACCCGGCAGCTGCGGGACATGCAGGTGCGTCTGGAGCAAAGCCAGATCGCCCGGCTGGAATCCCTGCGGCAGCGTCTGGAGACACTGGCAGACAAGCGGTGCCTGCGGGATCACGGAGCATACATCCAGGATCAGCGCATGGCGCTGGTGCATCTGCAGCAGCGGCTGGGAGATCTGGCCGGCGCGCAGATGGGCCGCAAGCGGCAACGCTTTTCGGCGCTGGCTGCATCTCTGGACGCCCTGAGCCCGCTTGCTGTGCTGGGCCGGGGCTATGCCGTGGCCCGGAACGAGCAGGGGACGATCTTGAAGAGCTGGCAGGATGTGACTGCCGACGAGACGGTGCGCGTGACATTAGGCGAGGGCGGATTTTCTGCCCGGGTCCTGGAGCCCTATGGGAAGGAGCAAGACGATGAGCGAAGAAAAGCAGACGTTTGAGCAGAAGCTGGGCCGGCTGGAGCAGATCGTGGCGGCCCTGGAAAAGGGGGACGCGCCTCTTGCGGACTCCCTGGCCCTGTTTACGGAGGGGACGACCCTGATCGCCCAGTGCTCCGACGAGCTGGATCGGGCGGAGCAGCAGGTGGTCAAGCTGATGAAGGGCAGCGACGGTGCACCCGTGGAGCTGCCGTTTGAGGAGGAGACGTAACATGGAGAAGGCTTTGTTCGACCAGCGCTACAGTACGTACCGTCAGGTAGTGGAATCCTATCTTGCCGGGCTGTTTTCCGAAAAGCCTCACTGGGCGGACCTCTATGAATCCATGCGGTACAGCCTCCTGGCGGGCGGCAAGCGCATCCGCCCGGTGCTGACGCTGGAGTTTGCCCGCCTTGCAGGCTTAGAGAACTGGCAGACGGCACTGCCGGTAGGCTGCGCACTGGAGCTGGTGCATACCTACTCCCTCATTCACGACGATCTTCCCTGCATGGACGATGACGATCTGCGCCGGGGCAAGCCCACCAACCACAAGGTCTACGGCGAGACCCTGGCCGTGCTGGCGGGCGACGCCCTGCAGCCGGAGGCGTTCCGCCTCATTTTGACGGCGCCGGAGCTGGACGACAGCCGCCGCGCCGCCTGCGCGCTGGAGCTGGCCCGCGCCGCCGGAGCCGACGGTATGGTGGCCGGCCAGGTGCTGGATACCCTCCATGCCCCCAAGACGGAGGAGGCACTGGGCGAGGTGCACCGGCTCAAGACCGGTGCCATGATCGCCGGTGCCTGCCGGATGGGCGTGCAGGCCGCCGGCGGCAGCGATGCCATGCTACGGGCCGCTACGGAATATGCCTATCAGCTGGGCATGGCGTTCCAGATCCGGGACGATCTGCTGGACGTGATCGGCGACGCCGCGGTATTCGGAAAGCCCATCGGCTCCGACCAGGAGGAGGGAAAGGTCACCTTCGTGGACCTGCTGGGCGTCGAAGGCTGCGAAAAGGCGGTGGAGCGCTGCACCCAGGCCGCCAAGGACGCGGTGGCCGGCATGGATGCGGAGGGCTTCCTCGCTGCCCTGGCGGACTCTCTGGCGGTTCGGGACCGGTAAAGAAAATCGCATATACGAACAAGGAGATCCTGCTGGATCTCCTTGTTTTTTTGTGAAGTTTACCGGAAGAGATTGGACCCAAATGTATTGACGATATCAGAGGTCAGATGCTATAATACGGCAATTTAGTGTGTGAAAGGGTCACATAATCAAGGGAGGAATGTACATGCTGCTGCAAATTATAACCACCATCTCCGACTTTTTGTGGGGAACGCCGATGACGGTGGCCCTGGTGGGAACCGGACTGTATCTGGGGATCCGCTTTGGGTTTCGTTATAATTTCCGAAAGGTAGGCTTCAACTTCAAAAATACCTTCGGAAAGATGTTCCGCAAGGGGGAAGGCGCCGGCACAGTTTCCGGCTTTGCCGCTGCCTGCACGGCCATGGCCAATACCATCGGCGTGGGCAATATCGGCGGTGTGGCCACAGCCATCGTCGCCGGCGGTCCCGGCGCGGTGTTCTGGATGTGGGTATCGGGCCTTCTGGGCATGTCCACCAAGGCCTGCGAGATCATTCTGGGCCAGCGGTACCGGGTCAAGTACAGCCAGTCCATGGATGAGTACATGTGCGACCGCTCCTTCGTTATGCGCAATGCCCTGGGATGGAAGAAGGGCGCCGTGGTGCTGGCGGTGGCCTGCTTCGTGCTGGGGCCGTGGACCTGCTGCGTGCAGACGGAGTCTGTGACCGGCGCCTTGCAGGAGGGCTTCGGCATCGACCCCACCATCTCAGTCATCGTGCTGGGTCTGACCTGCTTTTTGACCATCGCCGGCGGCCTCAAGCGGATCTCTTCCATCATGGAGCGTGTGGTGCCTTTCATGGCCATGCTCTATATTCTGGGCGGTATTGGGATTTTGCTGATGAATCTGCCCCAGGTGCCCTCCGCCGTCGCGCTGATCTTCAAGAGCGCCTTTACCCCCATGGCCGGCGTGGGCGGCTTTGCAGGCGCCACCGTGCGGGACGCCATCCGTTACGGCATCGCCCGCGGCCTCTATTCCAACGACGCGGGCACCGGCTACGGCATCATCGCCCACGCCTCCGCCAAGACGGATCACCCGGTACGTCAGGCGTCCTGGGGCTGGGGTGAGGTGTTTCTGGATACCATCGTGGTCTGCTCGGTGACGGCGCTTTCCCTGATCCTCACCAACGCCTATATCGACTACCCGGATGTGGACAGCGCCCAGCTGACCACCGTGGCCTTCAAGGTGGCGTTCGGTCCCTTCGGCGGCTGGTTCATGGCCATCGCCATCACCATTTTCGCCTGGACCACCATCATCGGCATGTATTACAGCTGCGAAAAGTCCGTGAACTACGCTTTTGGTGACACCAAGGCCAACCGTCGGGCTACCTGGGTGTACATGGTGTACTACATGCTGCCCTGCGTGCTGTTTTACAACATCGAGGCGGATACCCTGTGGGCTATGACGGACCTGCTCTCCGCCATTTACGTCATCATCACGCTGTTGTTTATCTACAGCAAGCAGAAAGAGATCTTCCGCCTGTTCCACGACTTCTGGGACCGCTTCGTACCGGCCCAGGAGCGGGGCGAACACCCGGAGCCGGTGGTTTACGGCCAGGCCCCGGACGCGGGAAAGGAGGCGTGAGCCGTGCGGATCGCATTGGATGAGGTGCTGGCCCAGCAGAAGATCCTGCTGCTGGACGGGTCCATGTCCACGCCGCTGGAGGCCATGGGCTGTGATCTGAACGATCCCCTCTGGACGGCCCGAGCCCTGGCAGAGCGGCCGGAGCTGGTGCGGAAGGTGCATCTGGACTATTTCCGCGCCGGTGCCGATGCCGGGATCACCGACAGTTACCAGGCCACCATCCCCGGCCTCACGGAGCGGGGCTACAGCCTGCGGGAGGCGGAGGACCTGATCGCCCGCTCCGTGGAGCTTTTCCAGGAGGCCCGCTGTGCGTGGTGGGAGGAAGAGGGCCGCGGCAGCGGACGGCCTATGCCGCTGTGCCTGGGCAGCGTGGGCCCCTACGGTGCCTATCTTGCGGACGGCTCTGAGTACCGGGGCAACTATGGCGTCAGCGACCAGGTGCTCCGGGACTTCCACCGCCGCCGGATGGAGATCTTGTGGGAGGCGGGCGCGGACCTGCTGGCCCTGGAGACCATGCCCTCGCTGCATGAGGCGCGCATTGCCGCCGACCTTGCCGAGGAGCTGGGAGCGGACTACTACGTGAGCTTTTCCTGCCGGGACGGCGGTCACATCTGCGAGGGGGACAGCGTGGAGGACTGCGCCCGGACCTTGGCGGAGGGGCATCCCCACCTGCGGATGATCGGCGTGAACTGCACGCCGCCGCAGTTTGCGGAATCCCTTGTGACGCGTCTGCATGGCTGCTGCGGCCTGCCGGTGGTGGTGTATCCCAACAGCGGGGAGACCTACGACCCGGCCACCAAGACCTGGCACGGGACGCCCGGCGGCCCTGATTTCGGGGACTATGCCCGTCGCTGGATGCGGGCAGGCGCCGCGGCGGTGGGCGGCTGCTGCCGAACGGTGGACAGTCACATCCGCCAGGCGGCACGGTCCAGAGAGGTCTATTTGAAGCTTGGACGGTAAATGATGAAAGCGGCTTTCCTGAAATTTCAGGAAAGCCGCTTTTGATTTGCAGTTTTGGTATGGAAAAAGGGCACTTGGACAAGAAAAATTCACATTTTGCATATGCAATGAATATTGTATATTTATCGCTGCCGTGCTATACTAAGAAATGCTAAGCGGCGGCGCAGTATTCTAGTCAGATCTGCCGTTTCCTAAGGAGGGCCTAAAAATCCTCTGAAGGGCACACCGATGAAACCTCTGGTGCCTGCTTGATACGCCCAGTGTTGGGTGGGTGCTGGGGGGAAGCGCGCCACGCGCGCTTGCGGACTCAGGGCGCTTTCCAATGGCATGGTTATCCCGACCCTGTTTCCGTGGAGACCTGCTGTTGTGCACAGACGTACGCCTTCTGGTAATTCCGGCCTGTGTACGAAGCAGATGACTGAACCTGCAATGCGGTGCATCGGCCCCGGTCGGGGCCGTAACGCTGTGTGCAGATGTAGCCTGCCTTGCGTGGGGCGGGTGAATGGAGGAACAACGCCGCGGGTTGCTCTGGCCAGAGTGTATGTCGGCGATCGCCTCCTGAAACCCGGTCTGCAAAAGAGGCTAAAGAAGCGGACGGACTGTGGTGGAAATCACCTAGGCTGTCATATGGATGGAAAAAGGATTGCAGTGCGGACTAAGTGGCAGTCGGGCCGCAGGGACGGCGACGCCCTGCCGCGGCGCTGAAAGGGGAACCGCCTCCATCGGCAACGAGAGGTGCGCCGCGGGGAAATCCTACCCGTACCTAAGCCGTAAGATTTACTTTTTCCATTGCCGCTGCCTTAGCAATATAGAGTGTGATCCTCTATGGAGGTTGATTGTTTGAAAAATACCCGTTCCGGCCGCCGGGACAAAAACAGCAGCCAGTATGGCTGGGTGGCCACGGTGTTCTGCATCGCCGTGGTCCTGTCCGCGGCGCTGAGTCTTGCGTCCGAGTCGCTGATGGCCGGGGCCGGCATGGCTGTGGCGCTTTTGATCCTGGCCCTGTTCATCGGCCTTGGTATTCTGTTTGACATTATCGGCGTTGCGGTGACGGCCGCGGATGAAAAGCCCTTTCACTCCATGGCTGCCCACCGGGAAAAGGGTGCGCGGGAGGCGCTGCGCCTTTTGAAAAACGCCAGCCGCGTGTCCAGTGTGTGCAACGATGTGGTGGGCGATATCTGCGGCATCGTCAGCGGTACCACCGCGGCGGTGATCGTGGCCCAGCTGCAGCGGAGCCTGGACACCCGGACCGTGCTGCTGAGCGTTGGTGTGACGGCGCTGATCTCAGGGCTCACCATCGGCGGCAAGGCACTGGGAAAGACCTTTGCCATCCGGAAGAGCACCCAGGTGGTGTTTCTGGCCGGACGCTTTTTGCATTTGTTCCATCGCTGAGAGGAGATAGAGATTTGTGATATTGGAAACGATTCATTCCCCGGAGGACGTCAAGAAGCTGGACAAGCATCAGCTGCCCGAGCTCTGCGCGGAAATCCGGGAATTTTTGGTTCAGAGCGTGTCCCGCACCGGCGGGCATCTTGCCTCTAACCTGGGCGCGGTGGAGCTGACGGTGGCTATCCACCGGGTATTCGATACCGAGAAAGACCGCCTGGTGTTCGATGTGGGACACCAGTGCTATGTGCACAAGGCCCTCACTGGCCGGCAGGAGCTGTTTTCCACCCTGCGCCAGTTCGGGGGCCTCTCCGGCTTCCCCAAGCCCCGGGAGAGCGTCCATGACGCCTTTATCGCAGGCCATGCGTCCAACTCCGTGTCCGTGGCCCTGGGTATGGCCCGGGCCCGCACGCTGACTGGGGGAGACTACCGGGTGCTGGCTCTCATTGGAGACGGCGCGCTGACCGGCGGCCTTGCATACGAGGGCCTCAACAACGCCGGTGCCTCCGGCGAGCCGCTGATCGTCATTCTGAACGACAATGGCATGTCCATCAATCCCAACGTGGGTGCCGTGCCCCGGCATTTGGGCAGCCTGCGCTCCAAGCCCGCTTATTACCATTTCAAAAAGTGGTATCGGGGGCTGTTCGGCAAGCACCCGGCCCAGAACCCCGTGTACCGGTTCAACCATCAGGTCAAATCTTTCCTGAAAAAGAGCCTCTGGCCCCGCAGTACCATGTTCGAGGACATGGGCTTTACCTATCTGGGACCTATCGACGGCCACGACCTGCCCCGCCTTTGCGATATGCTCCAGTGGGCCAAGGAACTCAACGGCCCGGTTTTGGTGCATGTGTATACGGTCAAGGGCAAGGGCTATCCTTTCGCGGAGGCCAACCCCGGCAAGTTCCACGGCATCAGCCCCTTTGACCCGGAGACCGGACTTTTGAAAAAGCCCGGCGGAGAAACGTTTTCCTCCGTATTCGGAAAGACACTGTGCGACTGCGCGGCGCAGAACAGCCGGGTATGCGCCATCACCGCCGCCATGGCGGACGGAACGGGCCTGACGCCTTTTGCCAAGGAATTCCCCAAACGCTTTTTCGATGTGGCCATCGCGGAGGGCCACGGAGTGGCTATGGCTGCGGGCCTTGCCAAGCAGGGGATGATCCCCGTATTTGCCGTGTACTCCACGTTTTTGCAGCGGGGCTATGACCAGCTGATCCACGATATCTCTTTGCAGAACCTCCATGTGGTGCTGGGCGTGGACCGGGCAGGGCTGGTGGGCTCCGACGGCGAGACCCACCACGGCTGCTTTGACGCGCTGTACCTTTCCGCAATCCCCGGCTACACGGTGCTGTGTCCCGCCAGCTTTGCGGAGATGCGGTCCATGCTGCGTCAGGCGCTCTTCGGCATCTCCGGCCCCGTAGCTGTGCGCTATCCCCGGGGCGGAGAGGGGAAGTACCGGGAAGATCATTCCGCAGAGGGTGCGGCCGTGCGGCTGCGCAGCGGTGCGGATGTGACACTGGTGGCCTACGGCATCATGATCAATCAGACCCTGGAAGCGGCGGAGCTTCTGGAACAAAAGGGCATCCACGCGGGCGTGGTGAAGCTCAACCGTATCTCGCCCTTGAATTTTGAAGATATCGAGATTTTGGCGGACGTGGACACGCTGGTGGTAGCAGAGGACTCTTTCGGCGCCGGCTGCGTGGGCCAGCGACTGGCGGCACTGCTGGCGGAGCAGGGGAAGGCACCCCGCCGTCTGGTGCTGCAGAACCTTGGAAAGACTTACGCCCCGGAGGGCAGCGTGGCGGAGCTGGAGCACAGCTTTGGCCTGGATGCCGCCGGCATCGCCGCAGCTGCGGAGGAGGGACGCAAATGAGCAACAAAACACGTTTGGACGTGCTGCTGGTGGAGCGTGGGCTCCAGGAGAGCCGTCAAAAGGCCCAGGCGACCATTATGAGCGGATTGGTGTTCGTAGGCGGCCAGCGGGTGGATAAGCCCGGCACCGCCGTGGCCAATGATGCCGAGATCGAGGTGCGGGGCGGACTGAAATATGTAAGCCGGGGCGGACTGAAGCTGGAAAAGGTCATGGCCACGTTCCCAGTGGCGCTGGAGGGTGCCGTGTGTGCCGACATCGGCGCATCTACCGGCGGCTTTACGGACTGCATGCTGCAAAACGGCGCATCCAAGGTCTACGCCGTGGACGTGGGCTACGGCCAGCTTGCCTGGAAGCTGCGCAGCGACGAACGGGTGGTGTGCATGGAGCGCACCAACGCCCGTTACCTGACCCATGCGGAGATCCCTCAGGAGCTGGACTTTGCCTCTGTGGATGTGAGCTTCATTTCCCTCAAGCTCATTTTGCCGGCATTGGCGGGCCTTGTGCGTGAGGGCGGACATGTAGCCTGTCTGGTGAAGCCCCAGTTTGAGGCCGGCAAGGAAAAGGTGGGCAAAAAGGGCGTGGTCCGGGACCCCGCCGTCCATCTGGAGGTGCTGGAGCACTTCCTGGAACATGCCAAGGAAAATAACTTTACAGTGCTTGGTCTGACTTATTCTCCCATCCGCGGGCCGGAGGGGAACATCGAATATCTGGGGTATCTGGAAAAGGGGAGCGGCACGCCGGGCAGCTTTGATCTGCCGGCGCTGGTGGCGGAGTCCCATCAGGTGCTCAAGGAGCACGGGGAGGGGAGCGTGCAATGAATCCCAAGAAGATCATCCTCTGTCCCAACCCCAACCGGGACCGGGGTATGACGGCAACCAAAGAGGCCCAGCGGATTTTGAAAGAACTGGGCTTCCGGACGGTGGTCTGTTCTCCGTTCCGGGACCAGAAGGACGGGGCCTTTGCCGATTTTGATGTACGTCCCCTGCAGCAGGAGATGCGCTCAGCGGACCTGATGATCACCTTCGGCGGAGACGGGACCATTTTGCATCTTGCCAAAATGGCGGCGCTGCACAAGCTGCCGGTGCTGGGCATCAACATGGGCGGCCTTGGGTTTATCGCCGAACTGGAGTCCGGCGAGCTGGAGGTGCTGCGGCGCCTCAAGGATTGGGACTTCCAGATGGAGCAGCGCATGATGCTGGATGTGGCGGTAATCCGTGAAGGAAAACAGGTTTACACCAATCTGGGCCTCAACGATGCGGTGATCCGGGAGGGCCCTATCTCCCATGTGATCCACCTGAAGATCGCCTCGGATGGGCACCACCTGGCGGATATCGCCGGCGACGGCGTCATCATCGCCACGCCCACGGGCTCCACGGCCTATTCTCTCTCTGCGGGCGGGCCGGTGGTGGAGCCGGTGGCCCAGACCATGGTGGTGTGCCCCATCTGCATCCATAACATGCGGTTTTCCTCTTATGTGCTCTCGCCGGAGCACACTCTGACCATCGAACTGGAGCGCAACGGCCGCAAGCCCGTCTATCTGTTTGTGGACGAGAGCCGCGGCTTTTCCCTGAAGGCCGACGACCAGGTCGTGGTGCGCCGGTCCAAATACGCCATGAAGCTGGCGCGTCTGACGGAAAAGAGCTTTTGCGAGATTTTTGCCCAAAAAATGCTTCCGGGAGGGTTAAGCGATGAAAAATGAACGTCAAAACATGATCCTTGAGATTATTTCCCAGGAAAATATCGAGACGCAGGAACAGCTGCTCTCCCGCTTGCAGGAGCGCGGCATCACCAGCACCCAGGCCACCATCTCCCGGGACATCAAGCAGATGCACCTGGTGAAAGAGCCGGTGGGGCAGGGCGTATACAAGTATGCCGTGTCTGGCAACCGCACGAAGCTGAACTTTGCTGAGAAGCTGCGCACCATCTTCCGGGAGAGCATCACCAGCATTGACTATGCCCAGAATATCGTGGTCATCAAGACCATGCCGGGCCTGGCCAGTGCCGCCTGCGCTGCGCTGGACAACATGGAGTTCAACTTCCTGGTGGGTTCCCTGGCAGGAGACGACACCGCCTTTTTGGTGATGCGGGACACGGAGTCCGCGGCGGACTTCTGCGAGGAGATCAAGGAGATGCTGTGATCCCGCTGCCCACGGGGCACGCGGGAAGGGGAGAGAACCATGCTGGAATGGCTTCACATTGAAAATATCGCGGTCATCGAGGAGGCGGACATCCGCTTTCAGCCCGGCTTCAACGCCCTCACCGGCGAGACCGGCGCCGGTAAGTCCATCGTCATCGACGCTTTGGGTGCGGTGCTGGGCGGACGCACCTCCCGGGAGCTGATCCGCACCGGGGCGGAGCGGGCTTTTGCCAGCGCCGCCTTTTCCGGCGTAAGCCCGGATTTGCCGGGCCTTGCCGAGTGCGGCGCGGCCCCGGACGAGGACGGGTGCCTTGTGATGCAGCGGGAGATCGGCAGCGACGGCCGGAGCCTTTGTCGGGTAGGCGGGCGCCCGGTCACCGTGTCCCAGATGCGCCGGGTGGGCGAGGAGCTTTTGAATATCCACGGCCAGCACGACGGCGTGCAGCTTTTGGACGAGGAGCGCCACGTTTCCTATCTGGACCGCTTCGGCCGCACAGAGGATGTGCTCTCGGCCTACCAGGTGTCCTACGGCGCCATGGCAGAGCTCCAACGGAAGATTTCTGCCCTGCGGATGGACGAGGCGGAAAAGGCCCGCCGGATGGACAGTCTGCGCTTTCAGATCGACGAGCTGGAGCGGGCAAAGCTGCAGCCCGGCGAGGAAGAGGGGCTGGCGGAGCGGCGCAATTTGCTGCGCAACGGGGAGAAGTATCTCTCCGCTCTGTCCGGGGCGGATTACTGCCTCTCCGGCGGCGAGGAGGGCGGCGGCGTGGTCAGTGCCATCCGTGACGCGGAGGAGGCCCTTTACAGTATACGCACCTTGGGCGAGGAGATGGGCCGGCTCTATGAGCGGCTGGGCGCGCTGCGCAGCGAGGCCTATGACATTGCCGAGACCGTGCGGGACCTGCGGGAGAGTTTCGACTTCTCTCCGGCGGAGCTGGACGCGGTGGAGAGCCGGACGGACCTTTTGTACCGGCTGAAAAAGAAGTACGGTGCTACCGTGGAGGACATGCTTGCTTACCTGGATCGGTGCCGGGCGGAGCTGGATGCCATGGAGACGGCGGACGACACCCTGGCCCGCTTGGAAAAGCAGCTGACCGGCGCCCGCAAAGCGGTGGAGAAGGCCGGCGCGGCGCTGACGGCAGCCCGCAAGGCTGCTGCCGCAGAGCTGGAGGCGCGCATCCTCCGGGAGCTGCGGGACCTGGACATGAACAAGGTGCGCTTTGCCATCGATTTTGTCTCCCGGGAGCCGGGAGCGGACGGATGCGACACTGTGCGCTTCCTCATGTCTGCCAACGTAGGCGAGGACCTGCGGCCCATTGCCCGCATCGCCTCCGGCGGTGAGCTGGCCCGCATCATGCTGGCGCTGAAAAATGTGCTGGCGGAGCAGGAGTCCGTGGGCACGCTGGTATTTGACGAGGTGGATACGGGTGTGTCTGGTCGGGCGGCCCAGAAGGTGGCAGAGAAGCTGGCCCAGGTGAGCCGCCGCAAGCAAGTGCTGTGCGTGACGCATCTGCCCCAGCTGGCTGCCATGGCGGACACCCATTTCTCCGTGGAGAAGGGGGAGCGGGACGGCCGTACCTATACGAAGGTGGTGCTGCTGGACCGTCAGCGCCGCATGGCGGAGCTGGCCCGCATCACCGGCGGCGCCAAGGTGACGCCTGCTCTGCTGGAGAGCGCCGGTGAACTGCTGGACGAGGCGGAGGCCTACCGGGCCGGGCTGTAGGCAGAGAGATATATCCGTGATGGGATTTTTGCGGCCTGCGGCGATACTCCGGGTGCAGTGCTCATGAGCTTTGGGAGCGCAGGTGGCATGATACGAAATAAACGGCTGACCAGTTGGTCAGCCGTTTTTTACGTCGCTTTTGTAGTGCCGTTGTGCGAAAAATGAACTGTGGGCTAAGGCCGGGGAGCAGGGGAGACGGAGGAACTTTGCATTTCCGACGGAGCTCCGACGGCCGGCTCTTGACATTTTCGCCGGAATCGGATATAATCCCACCCGTATACAGCGAGGAAAAGGAAGAGTAGTCGTCACGGCGCTGCAAAGAGAGCCCCCGGTTGGTGGAAGGGGGAGAGGGCCCGGCGGTGAATACCCCTTGGAGCTGGCACCCCAACGGCTTTTTGCCCAGTAGGCGTGCTCCGGGTGCGCCCGTTATCGCGCCGCCGTGTGTTGGCACGGCCCGAGGCCGCGCTCCGTGAGGAGGCGGCGAACCAGAGGTGGTACCGCGAAGCATGTTCGCCCTCTGTCCCCTGCCGGGACGGGGGCGTTTTCTATGCCCGGAGCAAGGAGTGTGTTGCGGTTTGAAGAAAGAACGCAGAGGCACGCTGTTCGTGTTTCTGGCCGCCTTGCTGTACAGCGTAGGCGGGCTTTGCATCAAGGTCATCCCCTGGGGCGGCATGGCCATCAACGGCGGCCGCACGGCCATCGCCCTGGTGGTTATCGGTACATATCTGGCGGTCACCCGCCATCGGCTGAAGCTGAACCGGTGGGTGCTGCTGGGAGCGCTGGCAGTGTTCGGCACCAACGCATTTTTCTCTCTGGCCAACAAGATGACCACGGCGGCCAACGCCATCGTGCTGCAATTCACGGCACCCATTTTCGTCATCGTCTTTTCCGGGGTGTTTTTCCGCCGCCGGCCGGACAAACTGGACCTGGGAGCCTGCGCGGCGGTGTTCGGCGGTATCCTCTTTTTCTTCCTGGACAGCCTGGAAATGGGCGGAGGAGCCGGCAACGCCATGGCACTGCTGGCGGGCGTCAGCTATGCAGGCGTGTTCCTTTTGAATGACCTGCCGGACTCGGACGCCATCTCCTCTGTATTCTGGGGAGATGTGCTTTCGGCGCTGACGGGACTGCCGTTCCTCTTCCGGGAGACGGAGTTCACCGCCACGGCGCTGGTGAGCCTGGTGATCCTGGGTGCGTTCCAAGTGGGCGTTGCCTACGTGCTGCTGTGCATCGGATTGAAAACTACGCCGCCGGTGACCGCCAGCCTGATCTCCGGCATCGAGCCGGTGCTCAACCCCGTGCTGGTGGCGGTATTCTATAAAGAGAGCGTGGGGCGCTTCGCCCTGGTGGGCGCCGGCATCGTCATTGCCAGCGTGCTGGTTTACAATGTATTAAAAAGCAGAAAATCGACCATAAATTCCGTAGAAACTGTTTAATGGGTGGAGGAGAATGACCATGACTTGTTATGAAGAACTGAAGGCCCGCGGCCTGATCGCACAGGTGACGGATGAAGAGGAGATCCGGGAGCTGGTGAATAACGGCAAGGCCGTGTTCTATATCGGCTTTGACCCCACGGCGGACTCCCTGCATGTGGGCCACTTTATGGCGCTGTGTCTTATGAAGCGGCTGCAGATGGCCGGCAACCGGCCCATCGCCCTCATCGGCGGCGGCACCGGCTACATCGGCGACCCCTCCGGCCGCACGGACATGCGCTCCATGATGACGCCGGAGACCATCCAGCACAACTGCGAGTGCTTCAAAAAGCAGATGGAGCGGTTCATTGAATTCGGCGAGGGCAAGGCCATCATGGTCAACAACGCCGACTGGCTCTTGAAGCTCAACTACGTGGACCTTCTGCGGGAGGTGGGCGCGTGCTTCTCTGTCAACAACATGCTGCGGGCCGAGTGCTACAAGCAGCGCATGGAGAAGGGCCTGAGCTTCCTGGAGTTCAACTATATGATCATGCAGTCCTATGACTTCTATCATATGTTCCAGACCCTGGGCTGCAACATGCAGTTCGGCGGCGACGACCAGTGGAGCAACATGCTGGGCGGCACGGAGCTCATCCGCCGCAAGCTGGGCAAGGACGCCTATGCCATGACCATCACGCTGCTTTTGAACTCCGAGGGCAAGAAGATGGGCAAGACCGCCTCCGGCGCCGTGTGGCTGGACCCCAACAAGACCTCTCCCTTTGAGTTCTACCAGTACTGGCGCAATGTGGGCGACGCGGACGTCTTGAAGTGTATCCGCATGCTCACGTTCCTGCCCCTGGAGCAGATCGACGAGATGGACAAGTGGGAGGGAAGCCAGCTCAACACCGCCAAGGAGATCCTGGCCTACGAGCTGACGAAGCTGGTCCATGGCGAGGAAGAGGCCGCCAAGGCCCAGGAAGCCGCCCGTGCCCTTTTCGGCGGCAGCGGTGATTCTGCCAACATGCCCTGCACCAAGCTTTGCCGGGCGGACTTCTCCGAGTCTGGCGAGATCGACATCCTGACGCTCCTGGTCAAGTGCGGCCTGGCTGCCTCCAAGGGCGAGGCCCGGCGTCTGGTGCAGCAGGGCGGTGTCAGTGTCTGCGGCCAGAAGGTGGGCGACATTGAGACCAAGTTCAGCTGCAAGGATTGCTGCGGCGACGGCGCCATCATCAAAAAGGGCAAGAAGGTCTATCACAAGGCCTTGATGGAAGAATAAAAGAACAGGGCAGACGCGGCGCTTTTGCGCCGCGCCTGTTCTGGCGTTTTTGAAACTTTTTTTAAGAAAGGAACCAACATGATCACAGTCAACGACGTCAGCATGAACTTTTCCGGGCAGACCCTCTTCAAGCACGTGGATCTGAAATTCACCCCCGGCAACTGCTATGGTATCATCGGCGCCAACGGCGCAGGCAAGTCCACCTTCCTGCGCATCCTCTCCGGCGACCTGGAGCCTACCACCGGCGAGGTCATCATCCCCAAGGAAGAGCGCATGTCCATTCTGAAGCAGGACCACTTCCAGTACGACGCCTACACGGTGCTGGATACGGTCATCATGGGCAACCAGCACCTCTACGACGTGATGAAGGAGAAGGATGCCCTCTATGAGAAGGAGGACTTCACCGACGAGGACGGCGTGAAGGCCAGCGAGCTGGAGGCGGAGTTTGCCGAGATGGGCGGCTGGGAGGCCGAGAGTGATGTCTCCCGCCTGATCCAGGGCCTGGGTCTCTCCAACGATATTTTGTACAGCGAGATGAGCAGCCTCACCGCCAAGGAAAAGGTGAAGGTGCTGCTGGCCCAGGCGCTGTTCGGTAAGCCCGACATCATCCTGCTGGACGAGCCCACCAACCACCTGGACATCCAGGCCATCGAGTGGCTGGAGGACTTCCTCATGGACTGCGAGGCACTGACCATCGTGGTCAGCCACGACCGTCACTTCCTCAACACCGTCTGCACCAGCATCGTGGATGTGGACTACGGCCAGATCAAGATGTACGTGGGCAACTACGAGTTCTGGTATGAGTCCAGCCAGCTCATGCAGCGGATGATCAAGGACCAGAACCGCAAGAACGAGGAGAAGATCAAGGAACTGCAGGCGTTCATCGCCCGCTTCTCCGCCAACAAGTCCAAGTCCAAGCAGGCTACCGCCCGCCGCAAGCTCCTGGATAAGCTGACGGTGGAGGAGATGCCTGCCTCTTCCCGGCGCTATCCCTTCGTGGGCTTCACCATGGACCGGGAGCCCGGTAAGGAGATCCTGGCGGTGGAGGGCCTTTCCAAGACCGTGGACGGCCGCAAGGTGCTGGACAATGTGTCCTTCCGGGTGAACAAGGGCGATAAGATCGCCTTCGTGGGCGAGGACGAGATCGCCAAGACCACCCTCTTCAAGATCCTCATGGAGGAGATGGAGCCCGATGAGGGCACCTTCAAGTGGGGCACCACCATCACCACCAGCTACTTTCCCCTGGATAACTCCGCTTTCTTCAACGACTGCGACCTGAACCTGGTGGACTGGCTGGGTCAGTACACCGGCAACACGGCAGAGGAGAGCACGGAGTCCTTCAAGCGCTCCTTCCTGGGCCGGATGCTCTTCTCCGGAGACGACGTGTTCAAGCCTGTCAAGGTGCTCTCCGGCGGTGAGAAGGTCCGCTGCATGCTCTCCCGCATGATGCTCTTCGGTTCCAACGTGCTGGTGCTGGATCAGCCCACCAACCATCTGGATCTGGAGTCTATCACCGCCGTCAACAACGGCCTCATTGACTTCAAGGGCGTGGTGCTCTTCGCCTCCCACGACCATGAGTTCGTTCAGACCATCGCCAACCGCATCATGGAGATCCGGGACGGCAAGCTCATCGACCGGCTGTGCACCTACGATGAGTACATCGAAAAGCAGCGCCAGGAGGCAAACACCTAAGCTTTTGCCTGTGCGCGTTTATGCCGCCGCTGCCCAAGCGGGCAGCGGCGGTACTTTTTACGCCTGCGGCAGAAGTCCGTACTGTTCCAATGTTCGGCGGATGCGATCAAGATTGCCCTCACTGGGCTCACACAGGGGGAGACGGAGCTGCCCTGCGTGATAACCCATGAGGTTCAGTGCGGTTTTCACGGGGATGGGGTTCACCTCGCAGAACATGGCGTCGCAAAGTTCTTTCAGCTCCAGCTGGAGACGGCCTGCGGCGGCATAGTCCCCGGAAAGACATAACGTGGTCAGGCGGTGCATGGCGGCGGGGAACACGTTGGCTACCACGGAGATGACGCCATTGCCGCCCAGCATGCACATGGTTGCAGTCTCGTCGTCGTTGCCGGACCAGATGAAAAAATCCTCCGGGCAGAGGTTCCGGGTGCGCTGGAGGGCACCGGGATTTCCGGCGGCCTCTTTCACGCCGTTGATGTTGGGGTGCTGGGCCAGACGGGCGTAAGTCTCCGGCGCGATGGCCACGCCGGTGCGGGAGGGAACGTCATAGACGATGACAGGAACGGGGGAGGCGTCGGCCACTGCGTTGTAGTGGCGCACCAGACCCTCCTGGCTTGCCTTGTTGTAGTAGGGGGTCACCACCAGCACGCCGTCCGCGCCGGCCCGGGCGGCGTCCCGGGACTGGGCCCGGGCAGTCTCTGTGGAGTTGGAGCCGGTTCCGGCAATGACCGGCACCCGGCCATTCACATGCTCCACGCAGCATTCAATGGTCCGCATGCGCTCGGCGTAGGACATGGTGGCCGCCTCGCCGGTGGTGCCGCAGACGATGACAGCGTCCGTTCCGTTTTCAAGCTGGAAGTCCAGCAGCTTCCGCAGCGCTTCCAGGTCTACCGTTTCGCGGTTGAATGGCGTGACGATGGCCACGCCGCTTCCGGTAAAGAGTGGGGTTTTCACAATCGCAGCCTCCTTTTATTCATGCAAAGAAAGCGGACGCCCGGTTTGGGCATCCGCTTTCTTTGGTATGGATTCAATTACTGGGGCTGAATGTATCCCTTGGCGCACAGCAGCTCCGCCAGCAGTACGGCGCCGCCTGCCGCGCCCCGCAGGGTATTGTGGCTGAGACAGACGAACTTATAGTCGTACTGGGTATCCGGCCGCAGACGGCCGATGGACACGGCCATGCCGTGCTCCAGATTCCGGTCCAGCCGGGTCTGGGGGCGGTTCTCCTCCTCGAAGTAGTGCAGGAACTGCTTGGGAGCGGAGGGGAGATCCAGCTCCTGGGCGGGACCCCGGAAGGCGGCCCAGTCGGCCTTGATCTGGTCTATGGAGGGAGCTTTGCCGTCGGCAAACTTCATGAACACCGCCGCCATGTGTCCGTCCTGGCAGGCCACCCGGAAGCACTGGGCGGTAATGGAGGGACCCTCTGCCTTGACGATCTTTCCATCCTCGATGTGGCCCCAGAGCTTCAAAGGCTCCTGCTCGCTCTTTTCCTCCTCGCCGCCGATGAAAGGAATGCAGTTATCCACCATTTCCGGCCAGCGTTCAAAGGTCTTTCCGGCACCGGAGATGGCCTGATAGGTGCACACCAGCGCCCGCTCCAGCCCATACTTCTTCAAGGGGTGCAGGGCAGGCACGTAACTTTGCAGGGAGCAGTTGCTCTTAACGGCGATGAAGCCCCGCTTGGTGCCCAGGCGCTTGCGCTGGGCGTCGATGATGGCGATGTGCTCGGCGTTGATCTCCGGCACCACCATGGGCACGTCGTCCGTCCAGCGATGGGCGGAGTTGTTGGAGACGATAGGGCACTCCAGCCTGGCGTACTTCTCCTCCAACGCCCGGATCTCCTCCTTTTTCATGTCCACGGCACAGAAGCAGAAATCCACCATGCCGGCCAGCTTCTCCGCGTCGGCCTCCGCGTCCAGTACTACCAGGGACTCTGCCTCCTTGGGCATGGGTGTGTCCAGCGCCCAGCGGCCCTCCACGGCCTGGGCGTAGGTCTTTCCGGCGCTGCGGGAACTGGCCGCCAGCGCGGTAAGGCGGAACCAGGGGTGATGCTCCATCAATGTAACAAATCGCTGTCCCACCATGCCGGTACAGCCGATCACGCCCACTTTATACTGTTCCATAGTGCGTTCCTCCTGCCGGGCGCCCGCGGGGGCGGCCCTGTCGATTTTTGGTTGAATGTGCCGCGGAATTGTACTATAATGTTTCTCGTTGGAAACTCGATTGACTTGTACATATGGGGCGGACATTTGTATGTATGGTAGCATACTTTCCCGCTTCCGTCAAGTTGGATGCCATGGGGAGGATGCATGAAAAAAGCAATTGTGACACTTGCCTGTGTTGTGACATTTTTTGCTCTGAACACCGCCAGCGCGGACGCGGCGGTGAAAGATACCCTGCGGGTTGGGCTGCGGTATGGCTCCAGCGCCATGTTCTCGGCCAATCTGGAAAACGCCGTGGGTTCCGGGTATGAGCTGGGCTACTTTGAAGACGGGCGCGACTTTGTGTCCCTTGGCTGGACGGATGAGACCAGTATCTCCATGACTGCCGCGGGTACAATATATGTCAGCTCCTCCGGAGAATATTCCGCAACGGGCAACGGGACCCACTTGGGACCGTGGCATGTGGAGCTGGATGAATATGACGACTTTGACCAGGCGGAGGATGCTGCCCGCGAGGCCGATGGATGGACGGTGTTTCTGGACGGGACCTATGCGGTGCGCACGGGATGCTACGACTCGAAAAATGAGGCCAATCGGGCGGCGGACGACCTAGGCGGCAAGGCGGTGCGCTCCTCCGATGACGCCGTTCTCATTACCCGGACTCGGTCCACGGAGATTTTGTACGAGTTTGACTACGGCGGGAGTCAGTCTCTGGGCGTGATGCCCCAGGCGGGCCGGAGAGAGAAGGCGGAGACCTGGTTTAAGGGCTATAAGTACAACGGCGGCTTTGAGTACGTCCGGCCGGACGGCGGGAATCTGCGGGTCATCAATGTGGTGGACCTGGAAGATTACGTCAAGGGCGTGGTGCCCTACGAGATGAACGGGGACTGGCCCCTTGCCGCGCTGGAGGCGCAGGCTGTGTGTGCCCGCACGTTCGCCTGCCGGAACACCAAGCACGCAAGCTATGACTTTGATGTGTGCAGCGCCATTTGCTGCCAGGTGTACAACGGCGTCAATACGGCAACAGACCGCAGCAACGAGGCGGTGGACAACACCGAGGGCGTTTGCATCTGGTACGACGGGGAACTGATCGAAGCCGTGTACCACTCCTCGGATGGCGGCGCCACGGAGGATGCCAAAAACGTCTGGGGCGGCGATGTGCCGTATCTCCAGGGGAAGAAGGACCCCTATGAGTCCCTCATCTCCATCCCCAACTACAGCTACACCGTGACCTATACCCCGGCGGAGCTGACATGGGTGCTGCAAAACAGCGGCTATACCATCGGCACCGTGGCGGATGTGTATGTGGCGGAGCGGACGGCACTTGGCAATGTGAGCAAAGTGGTGTTCACCGATACCAGCGGCAAGACCCTGACCGTGACGGGGCAGGCCTGCAGCAATGCGTTTTACTCCACCACTTATGGAAAGAATGTCCGCAGCCTGAACTTTACCATCAGCGGCGGCAGCGGGGAGACCAGCGGCAGCGGCTTTTGTGTCAACAACGCCTCCAACTGGATCGACAGCCTGTCCGGTGCGACGGCGATTACTGCCGGCGGCCAGCAGGCCAAGCTTCCGGGCAGCGGTTGGTGCGCGGTGACCGACTTGGGCACCGTGACGCTGGAGGCTGCCTCCAGCGGCGCCTCCTCCGGCAGCGGGGACCTGTTCGTCATCACCGGCACGGGCAACGGCCACCATGTGGGCATGAGCCAGTACGGAGCCAAGGCTATGGCGGAAAACGGGTACAGCTACGAGGATATCCTTTCGTTTTACTATACTGATGTGACCATTGAGTGAGGAAACAGATGAAAACCAGTGATTTTAATTATGACCTTCCTGAAGAACTGATCGCCCAGACACCGCTGGAGCGGCGGGACGCGTCCCGGCTGATGACCCTGTGCCGGTCGGACGGCGCGCTGGAGCATCACCACTTTTATGAGCTGCCGGACTTTTTGAAGCCGGGCGACTGCCTGATTTTGAATGACTCCCGGGTGCTGCCGGCCCGTCTGCTGGGCCAGCGTCTGCCCGGCGGCGGCGCCTGCGAGGTGCTGCTGCTGATCGACCGGGGCAACAAGACCTGGGAGTGCCTGGTGCGTCCGGGCCGGAAGATGAAGCCGGGAACGCGGCTTTCTTTCGGCGGCGGAGAGCTGACGGCGGAAGTCACGGAGGAGCTGCCCGGCGGCAACCGCCTGGTGCGCTTTGACTATGAGGGTATCTTCCTGGAGGTGCTGGAGCGGCTGGGGAAAATGCCGCTGCCGCCTTACATCAAAGAAGAGCTGCAGGACCGGGAGCGGTATCAGACCGTGTATTCCAAGGTGGTCGGCAGCGCGGCGGCGCCCACAGCGGGACTGCACTTTACGCCGGAGCTGCTGGAGAAGATCGCCGCCATGGGCGTCGGCATCGGCTATGTGACACTGCATGTGGGCCTTGGCACGTTCCGGCCTGTAAAAGAGGATGACATTGAGTCCCACCCCATGCACAGCGAGTACTGCGTGATCTCCCAAGAGACGGCGGACCTCATCAACCGGACCCGGGCCGCGGGAGGCCGCTGCATCTGCGTGGGAACTACCTCCTGCCGTACGCTGGAGAGCTTTGCCCGGGAGGACGGACACATGGAGCCTGCGGCGGGGTGGACGGATATCTTCATCTATCCCGGCTACAAGTTCAAGGTGATGGACGGCTTGGTGACCAACTTCCACCTGCCGGAGTCCACCCTCATTATGCTGGTGTCCGCGTTTGCGGGACGGGAGCATATCCTGAACGCCTACAACGAGGCGGTGCGGGAGCGCTATCGGTTCTTCTCCTTTGGCGACGCCATGTTTTTGTACTGAATCCCGCCGGAACGGCGATAATCTGATAAAGCGAGAGTGACGTATGTTCAAAGTCATCAAGACCCAGGGCCGCGCCCGGCGCGGCCAGTTCACCTGTGCCCACGGCGGTGTGGTGCAGACGCCTGTGTTCATGAACGTGGGTACCCAGGCGGCCATCAAGGGCGGCGTCAGTGCCCAGGACCTGAAGGAAGTGGGCTGCCAGATCGAGCTGAGCAATACCTACCACCTGCATCTGCGTCCCGGTGATGGACTGGTGCGGCGGATGGGCGGCCTGCACAAGTTCATGAACTGGGATGGCCCCATCCTGACGGACTCCGGCGGATTCCAGGTGTTCTCCCTGGCTTCTCTGCGGAAGATCAAGGAGGAGGGCGTGTATTTCTCCTCCCATATCGACGGACGCAAGATCTTCATGGGGCCGGAGGAGTCCATGCAGATCCAGTCCAATCTGGGCAGCGACATTGCCATGGCCTTTGACGAGTGCGTGGAGAATCCCGCCACTTATGAGTATGCCAAGGCCAGCTGCGAGAGGACGGCCCGCTGGCTTGCCCGATGCAAGGCGGAGCATGACCGCCTCAACGCCTTGCCGGAGACGGTGAACCCCCATCAGATGCTCTTTGGCATCAACCAGGGCGCCACGTTTGCGGATCTGCGCGTGTGGCACATGCAGGAGATCGCCAAGCTGGACTGCGACGGCTATGCCATCGGCGGCCTGGCGGTGGGAGAGCCTGCGGAGGTCATGTATGAGATCATTGACGCAGTGGAGCCCCATATGCCCAAGGAGAAGCCCCGGTACCTGATGGGCGTGGGAACGCCCAGCAACATCATCGAGGCGGTCAGCCGGGGTGTGGACTTCTTTGACTGCGTCATGCCCTCCCGGAACGGCCGTCACGGCAAGCTCTTCACCTGGGAGGGGACGGTCAACATCCTCAACGAAAAGTACGCCGAGGACCCCCGCCCGGTCAGCGAGAGCTGCGGCTGTCCGCTGTGCCGGAATTATTCCCGCGCTTATATCCGGCATTTGTTCAAGGCGGACGAGGTGCTGGCACTGCGGCTGGCAGTGCTGCATAACCTGTATTTTTACAACGATCTGCTGGCTAAGATCCGTCAGGCGCTGGATGAAGATCGCTTTGATGAATTCCGCGCCCGGTACAGCGGTGTTCTGGAGCAGAGAGTGTGAGAAAAGGACTTGCAAAACCGACAGGTTTTGGTATAATGGTGTCATTCTGAATTCACGAAGGAAAAAGGAGTTTTTTGAACATGAACGAGAGCAGCGCTTCCCTTATGATGCTGGTCGTCCTGATGGTGGTGTTCTACTTCCTGCTGATCCGTCCCGAGAACAAGCGGAAGAAGAAGGCCCAGGAGATGCGGGAGAACATCAAGAAGGGCGATACCATTACCACCATCGGCGGCATCGTCGGCCGTGTGGTCATGGTGGATAAGGACACCCTGGTGATCGAGACCAGCGAGGACCGTGTCCGTATGGAGATCACCAAGTGGGCCATCTCCACCACCGGTGTCCAGGCCAACGATCAGCCTGTGAACGACAAGAAGAAAAAGAAGGAAAAGGAAGAAGAGGAGTCTCCTGCAGCGGAGAAGGCTGTTTCTGTTGAGGAAAAGCCTGCCGAAGAGGAGAAGAAGGACTAACTCAGGTCTAAAGGATCCCTCCCCGGGCATAAGCTCGTATCAGAGCTTATGCCCGGGGAGGTTTTTTTATGGGGAAGGAACGGAAGAAAACGGCGGAGTGGGTATGGCCGCTGCGGGGGCTGCTGCTGGCGCTGACGCTTTATCTGGGGTGCGTGGCATTGATCGCGCTTTTGACAGTGCGGGGAACGGTAGGGCAGGAGGCTGCCTTGCCTGCGGTGGGAGGAGTCTGCGCGGCCGCGTCCTTTGCCGGGGGCGTGCTCAGTGCACGCAAAGGAAACTGGCCGCCGATGAGCGGAGCACTGGCAGTGACTGCGGGCCTAGCACTGTGCATGGCGGCGGTGGGGCTGACCTGGGAAGAGGGGATCGGGCCCGGCGCTGTGGCTCTGTTGGCCTGCTGCGCAGTGGGAGGCGTGCTTGCCGGACTTGTCGGCAGACGGCCGGGCCGCAGAGTGCGGGGGAGGGGACAGCGGAGAAAACTGTGAATTTCCACAAAAATAGCGGCGGTAGATGGGGAACGCCCATCTGCCGCCGCTGCGCGCTTGCGGACCCTGCGGGGGCGGGAGGACCCCACAGATATGAGGCTGATACCTGGATTGGATACTGAATATTGTGCTTTTTGAAGCTAAAACAGATTATTTTCCACATCAGTTTATTTAGTTTACATAACTATGTTTACATAATATTTTGTCATAAATTACAAAAAGAGAGAAGTTTCTGCAAATTCCTTGATAAATCGAGCAAATTGCACTATATTAAAATAATCAAGGATTTACGTCAACCGCCGGCATAACAGACCGGGCCGCCGCATAAGGTGGCATGGAGGTGAGGCGGTTGAAAGGAAAGGGCCGTGTTCCCGGCGGACAAGAAGGGGCACCGCTGCCCCGTTTGGTGCTGCTGGCGATCTTCTTTTTGGCAGGCGTTTTTTTGGGACAGGTTCTGGCCCGCTCAGTGCCGGAGCGCACAGGGACAGAGCTGGAGCAGTATTTGACAGGATTTGTGCAGTTGGGTGCCGAAGGGCGGCAGGCAAAGACGCTGCTGTCTGCCTTGGTCATCTACTTCCGCTATCCCGCAGCGGCGTTTGCACTGGGGTTTGTATCTGCCGGTGTGGTGCTGCTGCCGGCGGTTTCAGCTGTCTTCGGCTTTTTCCTCTCGTTTTCCGTCTGCTGCTTTACTGCCGCGTTTGGAGAGGACGGCGTTTTGCTGGCGTTGGCGGTGTTTGGGTTTCGGTGCATGGTGACCATGCCGTGCTTTTTTTTGCTGGCCGCGCCCTCGTGGGGACTTGCGGCATCCCGCCTGTCTGTTGGGAGCGGCAGGCGGTCTGTGCCGCCGGTGTGCGGCCGGAGCGGCTGGCTGCGCTTTGGCGCGGTGTGCGGCGTTTTGCTGGCCGGCGTTTGTGTGGAGTTGTTTTTGCCGCCGTATTTTCTGCGGCTGGTCCTGGAACGGATCTTGATTTAAGGATGAAAGGGGGACGGTACGATGCCCGAAGAGGATATTTCCCGGTATGGCGCGTATTTGCAGGGGGTAAGACAGGCCTCGCAAAACACCGTCAGTTCTTATCTGAGGGATGTGACCCAGTTCTCCCAGTATCTTTTGGAGCGGGGTTCCACGCTGCGCCAGGCGGACAGCGGCATGGTGCGGGACTATATGGACTGGATGCACCGGCACGGAAAGTCCGCTGCGTCTGTTACCCGCTTTTTGGCGTCCATCAAGTCTTTTTACGGCTTCTTGCTGTCCGCAGGTGATGTATCGGTCAACCCGGCAAAGGGGATCTCTGCAGACCGGGCAGAGCGGAAATATCCGGAGATCCTGACAGCCAAGGAAGTGGAGCTGTTTTTGGATCAGCCTCAGTGTGTAGACGCCAAGGGCTACCGGGATCACGCCATGCTGGAGCTGCTGTATGCCACCGGCATCCGGGTCAGTGAGCTGATCTCCCTGGACCTGCGGGATGTGAATCTGGCCGCGGGTTTCATTCGCTGCGCCAGCCGGGGAAGGGAGCGGATCATCCCCCTGTACCACGGCGCGGTAAAGGCGCTGCAGGACTATATCCGCAATATCCGTCCTGGCCTTGTGAACGATGAGGAGACGCAGGCGCTGTTCGTGAACATGAACGGTGAACGCATGAGCCGCCAGGGCTTTTGGAAGATCATCAAGTATTATCAGGAAAAGGCGGGGATCCAGAAGGATATCACGCCTCATACCCTCCGCCATTCCTTTGCGGTGCATCTGCTGGAAAACGGCGCAGACCTGCGCTCCATCCAGGAGATGCTGGGCCATGCGGATATCTCCTCCACACAGATCTATACCCACGTGGTAAAGAATCAGCTGAAGGACATTTATCAGAAAGCCCATCCAAGAGCGTAAAAACCCAGCACGAAAAGCACGCTCCCGACCAACATAGCCTGGCCGGGCGTGTGCTTTTATTTTTTATCAGATAGGAAAACAAAACCTGCATCCCAGGACTCTAATAGGTAGAAAGGAGGGCGGAGGCATGGATCGAGAGGAATTTGCAGAGCGCACCCAACGGCTGAAAGAGCGACTGTACCGCACTGCGTATTTGTATCTTGGCAACGAGGCGGATGCCCTGGAGGCGGTGGACGAGGCGGTGTATCTGGCCTTGCGGAGTTTGCGGAAGCTGCGGGAGGAGAACTTTTTTGAGACGTGGCTGACCAGGATTTTGCTCAATGAATGTCACCGGGAGCTGCGCCGCCGTTCCAGAGTGAGTCCGTCGGAGATTCTGCCGGAGTCGGCCGGGCCGGATGCCTATGACCACCTTCCCTTGAAAGAGGCGGTGGAGCGGCTGCCGGAGCCGCTGCGGGCGGTGGTGATCCTGCGGTACTTTACCGGCTATACCCAGGCGGAGACTGCTGCCGCACTGGAGATCCCTCAGGGGACGGTGGCGACCCGCCAGAGGCGTGCTTTGGAGCTTCTGCGTCTGGATCTGGGAGAGGAGGGGACGAGATGACGCGCAATGAGGAGTATCGGCAGCTTCTGGAGCAGCTGGACAAGACGCCGCCGGCACTGGAATATACGCTCCAGCGGGCACAGACAAGGGAAAAGGCATGCCGGCGCAAGCGGCGGCTGCTGGGCGTGCCGGCAGGGAGTCTGGCGGTTTGCTTTACAGTGTTTGTTTTGCTGGTAAATTTGTTCCCCACCTTTGCCTACGCCTGTGGCGGAGTCCCCGTGCTGCGGGAACTGGCGAAAGCAGTGGCCTGGTCCCCCAGCCTGTCCGCTGCAGTGGAGAACCAATATGTCCAGCCCATTGGGGAGTCCCGGACAGAAAATGGCATCACCGCCACGGTGGAATATGTGATCGTGGATCAAAAGCAGGTGAACATTTTCTTTACGCTGGAAGGGGAGTATGAGTATCTCTCCGCGGAGATGCCGACCTTTTCTCCCGTGCAGCGGTGCTCTGTTCTGGGTGCGGATTTCCGGCAGCCGCCGGGGACGCTGCTCCGCTTTACGCTGGATTATGGAGACGGAAATGTGCCGGATGGATTTACCATGACATTCCCGGTCTTTGGGGAACAGACGGTGGAAGAGGATGCTCCCGCCCCGTTGGAGCGGCCCTATGAGGAGGAACTGCTCTCTCCTGCGAAAGAGCCGGAGCGGGAGATCCTGGCGGAGTTTACCTTTGACCTGCACTTTGATCCCATGTATACGGCGCAGGGGGAGCAGATCTGTGTGCAGAAAGACTTCGTGCTGGACGGCCAGACACTCACAGTTACGGAGGCGGAGGTGTATCCCACCCATGTGCGGATCCGTGTCAAGGGGGCGGAGGAGAACTCCGCTTGGCTGAAAGGGCTGGAGTTCTATCTGGAGGATGAGCAGGGGAACCGGTTTGAGACGATCTCCAGCGGGATCGTGGCCAGCGGGGATCAGAATACACCGGCAAATGTGTCTTTCCGCCTGGAGAGCACCTATTTCAGCGAGAGCGAGCATCTGACTTTGCATATCACCGGAGCTGAGTGGCTGGATAAAGCTCATGAGCGGGTAGAGGTCGATCTGAAAAACCAAGTGGCGCCCTGGCTCCCGGAGGGCGTGGCGTTGGTGAAGGCGAAAGAATATCCCGATGGGTGGACGCTGCAATTCTCCGTGGAAGAGGGACTCCAAAAGCAGCCGTTTTCCATGACGTTCTACGACGAGAATGGACAGTCCTACGAAATGAGGAGCCAGGGGTTCTCAGTTTCGGATAGGGAAGACTCCGGCCTGCATATACCGCTGCCGGATTATCACGAGGACCGGGTGTGGCTGGAGGCCACCTATTCCCGCTTTACGCAGGAAACTGAGCCGGTCACGATTCCGATCAAGTGACTTTGCCGAAAGGGTGTCCGCGTTTGCGGACACCCTTTTTTCTGTTGCGCTATCCGGTGAAATTTGCTATACTAACAAAGAATGTAAACTGGAGGAGGAGCACCATGCGCATTTTGGGAATCGACCCGGGCTATGCCACCATCGGCTTTGGCATGGTGGAATCCAGCGGGGCACAGGTGCGCATGGTGACTTATGGGGCCATCACCACACCGGCGGGACTGCCCCTTTCCAGGCGGCTTTATCAGATCGGCTCGGATATGGAGGAGCTGATCGGAAAACTGCGCCCGGATGTGATCTCCATCGAAGAGCTGTTTTTCAATACCAATATCACCACCGGCATTGCGGTTGCCCACGGCCGCGGCGTCATTTTGTATGCTGCGGAAAAGTGTGGCATCCCGCTGTATGAGTACACGCCGGGACAGGTGAAGCTGGCAGTGACCGGCTACGGCAAGGCGGAGAAGCGGCAGGTGATGGACATGACCCGGCGGCTTTTGAAGCTGCGGGCGGTACCCCGTCCGGACGATGCTGCGGATGCCTTGGCATTGGCCATCTGCCACGCAAGGAGTTTTACTTCACGGCTGCCGCAGCGCAACGATGTGCGGGAAACAATTTAAGGAGAAAGCCATGTTTTACTATTTGGAAGGAACGGTGGCGGAACTGCTGCCCTATCTGGCGGTCATCGACTGCGGCGGTGTGGGGTATGCCTGCAAGACCACCAACAACACGCTGTCCCATCTGAAAAAGGGGCAGAAGGGAAAGGTCTATACCTATTTAAATGTGGGGGAGGGCGTGTTCGACCTGTACGGCTTCGCCACCCAGAGCGAGCTCCATACGTTTCGGATGCTGCTTGGCGTGTCCGGCGTAGGCCCCAAGGCGGCGCTGGCCATCCTCTCTACCGGAACGCCGGACGCATTGGCCATGGCCATTATCACCGGGGATGAAAAGACGCTGACTGCGGCGCCCGGCATCGGTAAAAAAATCGCCCAGCGGATCATTCTGGAGCTCAAGGACAAGCTTGCAAAGGAGTCTGCTGCCACGGTACTGGACTTTTCTAGCAATGGTACATCTGTGAATGCTGTTTCCTTTACAAACAAGGCGTCCGAAGCGGCGCAGGCACTGGCTGTGCTGGGCTATTCCAGTGCGGAGGTGGCTGTGGCGCTGAAAGGCGTGGACGTGGAGAATCTGCCGCTGGAGGAGATCATCCGCCAGAGCTTGAAGAAGATGGTGAAGTAACGATGAATGAGAAGATACTGGGATTCGTTCTGGCACTTGCCGCAGCCGGCGCTGCCCTGCCGGCTGCGCTGTTCGGTCTGCGCTTTCAGGTGCTGCGGCATAAGAAGCGGAGCGGTACAGAATTGTCGGATGCGGAGCGGCGGCTGATGATCAAGAACGCCGTCATCTTTGTGGTGTGCCTGCTGGCGATATATGGCCTCGGCTTTGCCAGTATCCGCTGTTTTCGGTAAAAGGGAGGTCGGCGATCGTTGAGCATCGACTTTGGAAACGATATTTATGAAGAGCCGCTGGTAGCCAAGACGTTTTTGCAGGAGGATGCCCAGGAGGGCTCCCTGCGGCCCAAGACCCTGCGGGAGTACATCGGTCAGGAGAAGGCCAAGGAGAACCTCTCGGTATTCATCGAGGCGGCCCGCAGAAGAGAAGAGGCGCTGGACCACGTGCTGCTCCATGGCCCGCCCGGCTTGGGCAAGACCACGCTGGCGGGGATCATTGCTCAGGAAATGGGCGTGGGCATCCGCATCACATCCGGCCCTGCCATCGAAAAACCCGGCGACCTGGCGGCGCTTTTGACCAACCTCAGTGAGGGAGACATCCTGTTCGTAGATGAGATCCACCGGCTCAACCGCTCCGTGGAAGAGATCCTGTATCCCGCCATGGAGGACTACGCGCTGGATATCATCGTGGGAAAGGGGCCGTCGGCCAACTCGATCCGGCTGGACCTGCCCAAGTTCACGCTGATCGGCGCCACCACCCGGGCAGGACAGCTGTCCGCGCCTTTGCGGGACCGGTTCGGCGTGACGCTGCGGCTGGAGCTTTATACACCGGAGGAACTTGCGAAGATCGTCACCCGCTCGGCGGGGATCTTGAATGTGGACATCGTGCCGGAGGGAGCCTATGAGATCGCCCGGCGCAGCCGGGGCACGCCCCGTATTGCCAACCGTATGCTGCGGCGGGTGCGGGACTTTGCTCAGGTGAAAGCGGACGGGATCATCACGGCCAAGGTGGCGGATGAAGCCCTCTGCGCACTGGAGATCGACCAGCTGGGACTGGACAGTGTGGACCGCCGCATGATGAGCGCCATCATCGACCACTATGGCGGCGGCCCGGTGGGATTGGAGACGCTCTCCGCCACCATCGGAGAGGAGTCTGTGACGCTGGAGGATGTGTACGAGCCGTATCTGATGCAGCTGGGCTTCATCACGCGGACGCCCCGGGGCCGGTGCGTGACGCAGAAGGCATACCGCCATCTGCACCGGACGTTGCCGGGCGGCATGGCACCGGAGTCGCCCATGGACCAGCTCACACTGGACTGAGGCGCGTACCATTTTTTCTAAATCAGGAAAAGAGGAACCATACGAAACTCTAATTCGGAAAGGATCTTTTGAATATGGGAAAACTTTTTGGGACTGACGGTATTCGCGGCGTTGTGGGAGAGAACCTGACGGCTGATATGGCGTTCCGCGTGGGACAGGCCGTTGCTACGGTCTTGAAAGAGGACAAGGGCAGCCGGCCCACCGTGGTCATCGGCAAGGATACCCGGGTTTCCTCCGATATGCTGGAATCCGCTCTGGTGGCAGGCATCTGTTCTGTGGGCGGCGACGTCAAGCCGGTGGGGACCATCCCCACGCCTGCCGTTGCATATCTGGCCGTGCGGGAGAAAGCGGACGCGGGCATCGTGATCTCTGCCTCCCATAACCCCTATGAGCATAACGGCATCAAGGTGTTCAGCGGGGAGGGGTACAAGCTTTCCGACGCGGTAGAGGAGCGGATCGAGGCCCACATCCTCTCGGATGCCCCCATGGCGCAGGCGACCCGCGGGGATATCGGCCGCTGCCACCATGGCAGTGAGGCACTGCGGGAAGAGTATATCGATTTCGTGGCATCCACCATTGAAAGTGATCTTTCCGGGCTGAAGATCCTGTGCGACTGTGCCAACGGCGCATCCAGCACCACGGCACCCGCTCTGTTTGCCCGCTTCAAGGCCAAGACGGATTTCATCCATACGGAGCCGGACGGCGTGAACATCAACAACGGCTGCGGCTCCACCCACCTGGAAAAGCTTGCAGCTGCTGTGGTGGCGGGCGGCTATGACATCGGCGTGGCCTTTGACGGTGATGCGGACCGCTGCCTGCTGGTGGACGAGAAGGGCCAGACTATCGACGGCGACAAGGTGATGGCGGTGTGCGCCACGGATATGAAGCGCCGTGGCGTGCTCAACGGCGACACCATTGTGGCGACGGTCATGAGCAATCTGGGTCTGCATGAATTCTGCCGCAACCACGGGCTGAATCTGGTCTGCACCGCTGTGGGTGACCGCAATGTGCTGGAGGAGATGCTGCGCCACGATTACCGCATTGGCGGTGAGCAGTCCGGCCACACCATTTTCACCGCGCTGGAGACTACCGGTGACGGCGAGGTGACGGCGCTGCAGTTCTTGCAGGTGCTGGCAGCTTCCGGCAAGAAGGCCTCCGAGCTGGCTTCCTGCTGCGCCACCTATCCGCAGGTGCTGGTGAACGTGGAAGTGCCGCACAGCGGCGGTGTCAAGGAGAAGATCATGGCATCCGATGCGCTGAAGGAAGCGGTCAAGCAGGAGGAAGATGCACTGGACGGCGAGGGCCGCGTGCTGGTGCGTCCCTCCGGCACAGAGGCGCTGATCCGCGTTATGGTGGAGGCAAAGACCGAGGAAATCGCCTCTGATGTGGCGCAGCGGCTGGTGAATTTTATAAAATCACTAAAAATCTGAGAAATTTTCCCGCTGTTTTTGATAATTTGCTTGACATTTTGATAGATGGACGGGTATAATACAGTATGTTCAGTTTGAAAGAACAACCATCCCAGATTTTGGAAAGGCAGGACGATGAGTCCCTGTGCCGCCTGGCAGCATCTGGAAGCCGGGAGGCGGAGGAGATTTTAGTCTGCCGGTACACACGTCTGGTCCGTACCTGTGCCCGCCCGTTCTTCCTGATCGGCGGCGACAGCGAGGATCTGACCCAAGAGGGGATGGTAGGCCTCATCAAAGCCGTTCGGGAGTATGACGCAGAAAAAGCGGCATCCTTTCGGACCTTCGCAGAAGTCTGCATTAGAAACCGATTGTATTCAGTTCTCCGTGCAGCGGCGCGGGATAAGCACTTGCCGCTGAATCAGTCGGTCCCTCTGGATCCACCCTTCTTTGATAGCAATTCCTACACCTCCGGTACCAACGATCTGGCGCAGGGAAATCCTGAGACGTTTCTGATCGACCGGGAACATACCGCGGCTCTCTTGGCCGGTGTCCGGAAACAGCTGTCCGAATTTGAAGCGAAGATTTTGGGGTACTATTTAGATGGTCTTTCATGCAGGGAAATTGCCGGCTTGGTCGGCAAGCCCCCCAAGTCCGTGGACAACGCCGTGCAGCGTATTCGGCGCAAGGTGGCACGGCAGCTCATTTCCGGCGAACTCAGCGAGAGCTGAACGCAATATTTTTTTCTTTTCAAAGAGAGGGTAAAATCATGTACGAAGACAAGACTTTAGTGTGCAAAGAGTGCGGCCAGGAGTTCGTGTTCACCGCTGGTGAGCAGGAGTTCTACGCAGAGCGCGGCTTCCAGAACGAGCCCCAGCGCTGCAAGGCCTGCCGTGATGCTCGCAAGAACGCCGCCCGCGGCCCCCGCGAGTATTTCACCGCTGTTTGCGCTGCTTGCGGCGGCGAGGCGAAGGTTCCCTTCGAGCCCAAGTCCGACCGTCCCGTCTACTGCAGCGAGTGCTTTGCCAAGATGCGCGATCAGCAGAGATAACAAGCCGGTCTTCGGTTTTTATAATTGCGATCAGACAGGGCGCCCAATCGGGCGCCCTGTTTTGCTGTTTGTGGGATGTTTTCCCCTCTTTTTGAGGAATCTCTATTGAATTTGCAGATATAATAGAGTATAATACCATCGTCGAATTTTGATTTTGGAGGAACTATCCCATGATTACCATTACCAAGGACACCATCATCGGTGATATTCTGGACATCGCGCCCCACACCGCGCCGATCTTCCTGTCCATCGGCATGCATTGCCTGGGCTGCCCCTCTTCCCGCGGTGAAACCGTGGAGGAGGCCTGCATGGTGCACGGCGTGGACGTGGACAAGCTGCTGGCCCTAGTGAACGAAGAGGCCAATAAGGCGCAGTAAGCCCCTATCAGGACGCATACGGGATTCCCGTATGCGTCCTTACACAGTGAGGAGCGTGGTCCATGTCAAATCTGATCCATTCTTCCCGCGGACGCACCGGGGAGCTTACGCTGTCGCCCCGTCTGGCTTTTCTGGCGGGATGGGTCCCGCAGGGAACACGCATGGCGGATATCGGGACTGATCACGCATATCTGCCGGTGTGGCTGGACATCCACGGACGGGTGAGCGCAGCCATTGCGGCGGATCTGCGGCCCGGCCCGCTCCAGCGGGCCAGGGAGACCGGAAGACTCTACGGCGCCCGCCATGTGGACTACCGGCTTTGTGACGGCCTTGCGGCCATTTCGGCAGACGAGTGTGATACCATCGTCATTGCCGGTATGGGCGGAGAGAACATTGCCGGGATCTTGGAGCGTGCGCCGTGGACGGCAGACGGACAGCACACTCTGCTGCTGGAGCCCCACAGCCGTGCGGAGGTTCTGCGTGGCTTTTTGGCCGAAAACGGCTACGCCATCCAGCGGGAGGCTTTGATCCGGGATCGCGGCTTTTTGTATCCTGTGATGGAGGTCACGGCCGGGGAAATGTCTCTTTCTCCGGGGCAGATCTATTGCGGCGCAAAGCTGCTGCACGATCCCCTGGGAGAGCGGTACATCATTGAGCGGATCATCCAGCTGCAGGGCGTTGTGGCCGGAAAAAACAAGTCGGCAGATCCAAAAGATCGGGCACATGCGGATCAGCAGCGTGACCTGATCACGGAGCTGCTGGCCATGAGAGAGGAGTGGCGCCATGCCAACGGTACGGGAAATTGAACAGGCGCTCTACGCTGTCGCACCCCGGGAGGGGGCGATGGAGTGGGATAACGTGGGCCATCTGCTGGGCGATCCGGAGCAGGAGGTCCGGCGGGTCCTGGTGGCGCTGGATATCACCCAGGCGGTGGCGGAAGAGGCGCTGGAGCGTGACTGCCAGCTGATCGTCAGCCATCACCCGGTCATGAACTGCAAGTGGCTGCCGGTGCAGACAGTCCGTTCTGATACGCCCCAGGGCCGGTTGCTTTTAACGCTGCTGCGGGGCGATGTTTCCGCCATCTGCATGCACACGAATCTGGATGTGGCGGTGGGCGGCGTCAACGATGCACTGGCCCGGACGCTGGAGCTCGCCGATGCGGAGCCCCTTTGCGAGGACGGACTGGGACGGGTAGGTCAGCTGCCTGCACCGCTGGCCCTTGCGGACTTTGCCAGGTTCGTCTGCCAGCGGCTTGGCTGCAACGGCGTGCGCTGGGCGGACGCAGGACGCCCGGTATCCCGTGTAGCGGTGGGCGGCGGCGCCTGCGGAGATCTGGTGGATGCGGCGATTGCCGCAGGATGCGATACCTTTGTCACTGCGGACCTGAGCTATCATCAGTTCCTGGATGCGGAGGGGAAGGGGATCAACCTGATCGACGCGGGCCATTTCCCCACGGAGGACCCTGTCTGCAAATGGCTGATGATCTGCCTTACACGCGCGTACCCTGATCTGGAAGTGGTAAAGTCCACTTCCCATAAAGAAGTCATTCACTACTATGTTGAAGGAGAGAAATAAACATGTCTGGACATTCCAAGTGGCATAATATTCAAAAGACCAAGGGCGCGGCTGATGCCAAGCGCTCCGCTGCCTTTACCAAAATCGCACGCGAGATCATCGTGGCTGTCAAGGAAGGCGGCAGCGGCGATCCCAACAACAACTCCCGCCTGGCTACGGTCATTGCCAAGGCCAAGGCCGTGAACATGCCCAACGACAACATCAAGCGCACCATCGACAAGGCGCTGGGTGCCGGTAATACCGATAACTACGAGGCAGTGACCTACGAGGGATACGGCCCCGGCGGCGTTGCCGTGATCGTGGAGGCTCTGACGGACAACCGTCAGCGTACCGCTCCCGAAGTGCGTCATGCCTTTGATAAGTGCAACGGCAACCTGGGTGCCCAGGGCTGCGTCAGCTGGTCCTTTGACCGCAAGGGCGTCATCGTGATCGATAATGAAGAGGGCGAGCTGGACGAGGATACTGTGATGATGGATGCACTGGATTCCGGTGCCGCTGATTTCGAGGCGGACGGCGCAGTGATGGAGATCACCACCGATCCCGATGCATTCAACGATGTGGTCAAGGCGCTGGAGGAGAAGGGCTATACCTTCGTCAGTGCGGAGATCGAGATGGTGCCCCAGAACTATATCACCCTGTCCTCTGAGGGTGACGTCAAGAACATGGAGAAGCTCATCGATATGCTGGAGGACAGCGACGATGTGCAGAACGTGTTCCACAACTGGAATAACGACTAAGAAAGAGGAAAGGCGGCGGGAGCCGTCTTTCTCTTTTTATATAAAACTGAACAAAACTAAAGTTAGAACTATCCCGCTGCATATCTACCGAAGCCGGAACCAAATCAGGGAACAGATCCTGGAGGCCACGAGGCTCGACATCATCGACATTATACGGGAAAAAGACGTTGGAAGTACGAGCCCAGCCGGAAGAACAAAATGCGTTCTCACGTTCCAGACAATTATCCAGAACCATATTAGGAATGTAGCAATCAGCTACCGCACGAGCTCGCCGGAGGCCACGAGACACATAATAGAGATGCTGGTAAAAATCATCATGCGCGTGTTCCTTGGTAATGTACTTTGTCACATAAAAAGCCGCAGCCACAGGATCACGAAGAGCAGCCAAAGAAACATAGCCGACCACAGAGGCCAGCTGGCCGAAATTGAAGTACCCGGCTTTAATGAGCTTATCAGGATGGATACCAGGCACAAAGTTAGAAATATGAGCAGGAGAAACACCTGATATAAAGCCATGAAAATGCCACGCTCCATCTTTATGGCGCTCAGGAACCAGTAAATACTTAAGTAGTTTACTGTGTTTCTTACGATAATCCCGAAACCATTGGGAAAGATAACGGTAAATGCGATCCAGATCCCAGCGATCAAATTTTTTAGGATCCACTGTGATCGTCAAAAAATAATCCCACTGATTACAAAGGGCGTACTGAAGAACCATAGACCGGCTCCGGCAATAAGACTGCTCAAAGCGATCCATAGGCAGCGCATCAGGATCAGCAAGATCTGAAGGTAATTTGATACCATCAGATCTACGATGAAACTTGATGACCCGATAGAGAAAATCCGTGTACCAGTAAATGGTATAAAGTGGGGTAATTTTTTCTTGGAGTTGCATGACCGTCACCTTTCCCGTAAATCGTTACAGGGTCAAGTGCCAGCAAAACCGGCACCCAGCAGCATCCCTGTCATCACGACAGTGACGGACTACTTACGTTTAAATGAACGTATGAAAGAACAATCGACATCCAGGGAGCGAAGCAACTTCACACAGTCCCGGACATCATCCAGAGCCAAAAGATAGAGATTAGCATACTGCGACATCCTCACGATCTGACGCTGAGAATCTTCCAGCTTCTTCTGAAAATCTTGGATCTGAAGCAGCAGCTCCTCATATTCATCATGGCGCCGGACAGTGATAACAATACCAGAAGGCCCAGCAGCAGCTCCCAGGAGCTCCTGAAGGGCCTTTTCTATATCATCACTTCTCAACGGTAGAGATACCGCAGACCTTGCCACGAGGCGTGAAGTCGATGATCACGGACTTGCCGACCATCGGGGACCAGCAGCAACGATCCGCCATATCCTGAGAGACAAAGAGCTTCGTACACTCTTCGCCATCGACACCCTCAGTAGGGTAGCCAATAAAGCAGGAATAGCCACGGATAGGACGCCTGGTAGCTTCATCCACCATATCGACATAGCGGATACCATGGAGCATAGCTTTCATAATTCATACCTCCAATTCAAAAAATAGAGAAAACCCGTGCACTTCTTACGAAGCAGCCCATAGGCTCCTCAAATAGTTTTGTATCAATTATGATACACCACAAAACAAAAATATCTCAAAAATGAAAATATGTCAATATCAAAAACGATACAACGAGGAAAAAGTTCATGGATTACATCCAGACTATGATTGACATAAGAAAAGAACACGGACATACACAAGAAAAACTAGCAAAGGAATTAGGTTGGAGTAGGCCCCAAATTGCAAGATATGAAACAAGAACAAGTAAACCAACAATAGAATACCTAATAAAATTCTGTAGATTCTATAAAACAGATCCAAATAGAATCTTATGGAACGAACTGAAAGGATAAAATATGGAAATAATAGGACTATTAATAATAGCTTTTATCGTAATTCAATTTACGAAATCAAAGAAAAAAAGCAACCAGACACAAAATAAAGAAGAGTATGACTTTCAAAACGAAACAAAAATAATTGAAAAGGCTGAGATTCAAAAGGCGTACCAAAGAAAATGGTTGCTCACATACAATGAGAAAGATGCATATAAAAAGCTTAAAACCTCAGCTGAGAAATATGGATACACAGTATTCACAAAAGTCAGACTTTTCGATTTAGTCGAGCCTATCAAACAGAATCCAAAATACAAGACCTATCTATATAAGATCCAAGCAAAACACGTAGATTTTGTACTATGCGATAAAAAATTAGTAGCAAGATATATTATCGAACTAGACGACAACTCCCATACTACAAAGGAAAGAAAAGAGAGAGATGAGTTTGTAGATACAGTTCTCACAAGCACAGGCTACAAAATCTTACATGTGAACTCCATAAATACAGAAGAAATTGAAAGACTCATAAAAGAAGAAAATCAAGAACCAAAAACTTGATAAAGACTCATCATAAAGAAACAATAAAAAGCGGCTGCGCCGCGGCATACAAGGAGAGATAGCCTGGGAGCTCGCAAGAGAGCGCCCAGGCTATTTTACTGTCTACCACGATCAGAACGCAGCTCCGGCATACATGCCAGCCGGCTTACGCCTCTGGCATATCCTCGCCCAGCTCCGGCACAATCTCAAACTCCTTCTCCTTCAGAGGAGGAGCCGAGAACGAGTCAAAATACTTTGTCCAATGCGGGATAAAGGTGAGCGTCCTGGATCCAGCCCAGAAAAACAGGATACTATCAAACTTCAGTTGATCAACGATTCTGGACTCAGAATTATGATCACCGTTAGCCTCTACAATATCCAGGATCTTCAGGATCCGCTTACCATAGGAAAATACCCGGAACTTCTTCTGGAGCAGGAACATATCATCAGCCAGATCCCGGATCTTCTTATCAACGTCGAAGCTCTGACTGGCACAGATCACCTTAACACCACGGTGACGCTGGAGCTTGAACCAGTCACGAACAGCATTAGAGAAATTCTTAAAATCCCGGTTATCCCAGATCATACCGATTTCATCAATGATCAAGAGGGAATGCCAGGGCAGCTCATAATAACCGATCTCCTCCGGCCGGATCAGATAACAACCAGGGATAGGATCCGTACTGAATACAGTCCAACCATGTTTCAGATGGTTGAGAGCCATCTTCGTAAGAAGAGTAGATTTACCCTGACCCTTTTTTGCAAAAATAAAAATCAATTTGTAAGGATTCAGATACTTACGAGTCAGGAAATGAAATCCAAGAAGAAAACCAAAAACAGCAATACAGAGTAAAGCAATCATAAACGACCTCGCATAAGACGACCTACCAAAGACCAGCAAAAGCAGAAGAACAGAACAAAGGTAGGAATAAAAATCACTACATTATCAGTCTTGTCAAAAAGAAAAAAGACAAGATCCAATAAGCCAACCATGAAATCAACCATACGATCCTCCAAGATAGACGAGGGCCCCGGCCCGGCTGAAGCCGAGGGCCGGGGCCCTGCCGATCATCCACGAGAGATGAAGCGGCCAAAGATACCGACGCAACCACCAATAAAAAGGAAACCGACAGTCAGAAGCAGGAGCGGCTCCGTCACGATGGTGGAGCAGATTTCCGGGATCACACCCAGGACAGAGGTACCGACTTCACCCAGGGAAGTCAGCAAAGAAGCCATAGCAGTAGGTTCGGTGAGTCATTCTCCTTTCTTGCTCATCCACGAGAGATGAAGCGGCCAAAGATACCGACGCAGCCACCAATGAAAAGGAAGCCGACGGTCAGGAGCAGGAGCGGCTGCGCAACGATAACAGCGCAGATGTCGGCAACGTACTCCAGGACAGAAGTGCCGACGGTGCCCAGATCAGAGAGCAGAGTAGTCATGGTATTGGTGATGATTCCTCCTTTTTAAAGATGTCGAAAGACATTTATTGCTTTACGGAAGAGCCAGAAAGCCAGCACTCCGGAAAGTAAGATGGAAGATGTATAGAGATTGAAAATCTGGGTCAACATCGAAAAGATAGCATTGACCAAAGCGTTGAGATCTTCAAACATCACTTACCTCCGATCCAACCGATCAAAGACCAGAGAATTGAAAAAACGCTGGAGAGCAGCCAGAGAAGAACCAGGACACATGCACAATAGAGGAGAGGCTCATATCCAGCAGGAGCAGGGCCCAACAGATCTACGACCGCTTCATAAAGCATACGAACAAACCTCCTAAAAGCAGGATCACGAAATAGGGAAGAACATCCTCCACGGGAACCAGATTCTCATGCTCCACAGCGATCTCCATATTCGAGTTCTCCGGGATCAGATGCAGGTCATAATACTCCCAGGAAGATCCGGATTGATCACGATACCGAGGATAGCTAAAGCCTGAAGCAGAAACCGAATTGTTATAGACACCATCCAAATATCCAGACATTGAAGATGATGTGATGTTCATGAGATAACCATTAGAATCTACACCCCAATGGCCACGCTGGAAGTCGATCGGGAAGTAAAGGGTCACACGGCCAAGCCGGGAATCCGTGCCAGTAATCCATCCAGAGCCGAAGAAAGGAGAGTCGGAGGGAGGAGTTGTCCCAATAGAAAGCCCAGGAGAACCAGCAGCATACAAAGAAGGATAAACTTCACCCTCCGGATCAGGAACCACAATGACCGGAACGGGCTCCGGATCAACCTCCTCAACCGGCACAACTTCGCCGTCAACCAGTTCAAACTCAGGCGGAGGATCATTGAGTACATCATCATCTACCACATCCTCAAAGGAATAGAAAGAAAGAGGATTATCTTCTAAAGCATGAGCTGATACAACGATCGAGCAGATAGCAAAACAGGATATAGAGAAAAACAAAAAATGCCTCAAATATGTACACCACCTATCAGGGCTTAATAAGGAGGGCCCGGATCATAACGCAGAGGAAGAAGGAAGCAATGATGATCCAAAGGACAGAAACCCCAAGCAACTGCATAGATCCAAGCCACTGGATAGAAGTCTGAAAAAGAGCAATAAACCAAGTGATCCACTCTTCCATAATTACCTCCCAATCAGCTGGAACACGATCACGATAGAAAGCCCAGCGACACAAAAGACCAGAAGAACAGAAGGCAGCTGTATCCAGGCGATAGCGAGAAAAGCCGCAGACTGGGCAACAAGACCAAACACGGAAAGAATACCCGTGATTGTAGAGGAGATGAACTGGACAAAGATCCCGATAGCATCACCAATAGAAGATAACCAACTAAGCATCGTCAGACCTCCCGGAGCTTCTGGAAGAATGACCACCAGAGAATTTAGAAATACGACCGATCAGGAGCAGGACAACACCAAGCGTCAGCGGGAAAACGAAAAGGATCTTATACTCACCCATACTGTTCCAGAGATCCTGGAAGATACCAGTAATCAGAGCAAAACCAGAAACAAGGCCAGAGGGAAAAGAAAAGTTACCAAGATCCAGGGCATCAAAATTTGAAGTCATGGAACCAGTCCACTCAGACTCAACAGAATCGAGATCGTTCATATTACCCTGAGCTTCATCTATTTCACCATTAAGAGCAGCATTATCAGAAAGAATACCAAGTTTCATAAAGGAACCAGGATAAGCAAGAGTAATTAAAAAATTATAGTCAACAGATGTATTATCGGGATAATCTAACTCATATATAAAATTATTCTCATAAACGGGATAAAAAGTAAGAGAAGAAATACCACTATAATCAGTATAAATATCAGAAATAGTAATATTATTGCCAACAGAAGCAGTGTACTCATGGAGTGAACCATCATTTATACGAACATACATAGAAGTAGCAGATACCCAAGAATCAACGGGAGAAATAACATGGAGAACAGAAACAAGGGAACAATCAAGAGAAATACTGGTCGGATAAGGCTCCGAAAAATTATAAGTAAAACCAGTTAAAGCGGAATCAAGAAGAGGAATATGAAGAACATGAGGAGTAAAAATAGAACTATACAAATCACAAGTACCAACGAAAGATTGATAGGGGCCAGCATCCCAATAAACCAAAGAGCCATCAGTAAGTAAAAAAGGCATATAAATAGAATCATGAGCAATAGAAGAATAACCCTCAGCACCAATAGAACACTGGCCGGAAATTGACCATGATTTATAAGAAAGCAAATCAATAAGATCAGAAGAATCGGAAGAATCAGCAAGGACAAGATTAGGAATAGAAAGAGGATCGTAAACGCCAGTAAACGAGTAGGCATCCCAAGCAAACGCAGAAGAAGCCGCAACCATGACAGCGGACAAGAGACAGACAAGACGCTTGATCATGGAAATCACCTCCTCAAAATCTGGGTGCGGAATCTGGACTCGAACCAGAGGCTCCTGAACACCACTCAGGTATGTTACCACTACACCATTCCGCAAGAGTTAATTGAACAAAACTAAAGTTTTGCTCAGTTTTGCGCCTGCCAGAAACCAAGCGGAGGCTGTGAGCAGTGGGAGGTGGAGGAGCGTTACAGCGGAAGTGCTGCTTGATGTTTTTTCCTGCTCATGTTATAAATAGTAGGAATGGATAATGCGCCCGCAGGACTTTCTGCGTTTATAAGAGAGGAGAACTGAGAACAGTGGATACATTGAAAAAAGAACGGCTGGAGCAGGCCGGGATCAACGTAGATGACGTGTTGGAGCGGTTTATGGGCAATGAGGCCCTGCTTGACCGCATGCTGAAGGGCTTTTTGCAGGACCAGAACTACACTGCATTGTGTCAGGCGGTAGAGGCCGGTGATGCATCTGCTGCACTGGCGGCGTCCCATACCCTTAAGGGCCTGTGCGGGAATTTCTCCATGGAGGAGATGAGTGCACTGGTCACCAAGCAGGTGGCGCTGCTGCGCGGCGGCGATTTTGCCGGTGCCGCTGCGTTGATGGAGCCCATCGGCAAATGCTACGCTGGATTGACAGAAGCCATTCGGGGGTGCCTGGCATGAAGATCGCCCGGAAAAAGAGAGGGCGTATCTTTAAGGAGCTGCGGATCTATTTCATCGTCATTTTGCTATTGGCTGTGTTGGGAGCCGCGTTCCATGCTGTGCTGCGCCAGGCGCTGCTGAAGAACTTCCAGGAGGTCGGAACTGCGCTGGCTCGGAGCTATGTTTCTGAGGAAAGCAATAATCTGACTGTCTATGAGACGTTGCTCAATTTCGGTGCGGAGTCCATCAATGTGCGTGTGGAAGAAGGGCTTTCAGCGGACGAGATCGAAGAATTTCTGGGCGTGTACTATGAGCGGCTGCAAATGGTATTGGGAGAGGGAACGGTTGACCCCTATGCGGTGCTGGACGGACGGATCATTGCGGCAAATCCCTGGGAGGGAGACACTACATACGATTTCACTTCTACGGATTGGTATCAAAGCGCATTGGATGCTGACGGCAAAGCCGTTTTTACCAATGCATATATAGATTCCATTACCGGAAAACCGGTGATCACCATTGCCCAGAAGTGCTCCCGGACCACAGATGCCGTACTGGCGTTCGATATCTTTCCGGAGAATTTCCAGATACACGGCAACGCGGTGTCTCTTCCGGAGGGGGCTTCTTTCTATGTGTGCGACGGAGCAGGAACGCTGCTGTATGCCCAGAGCGAGGTCAGTCATAACCGGGAAGAGCTGCAGGCGTATATGGATACCATTTTGCCGGATATCAGAAGCGGTGTTCTGGACAAATATGACGCCTATGTAGAAGATCTGACCGGTCAGCGGCGGACGGTGTACTATTACAATATGTCCAATGGCTGGATCGGTGTGATCACGGTTCCTTTTGATACGGTTTTGGAGCAGCTGAACTGGTTCTCCATGCTGGTCGGGCTGGTGATGCTGCTGTGTCTGGCGGGCATTCTGGTTTTTGCCTGGAGAGACTTGAAGCTGTACGCGCAGGTAGAGCGCACCAACGAGACGGTACGGGTTTTGGGCAACACGTACTATGCCCTTTATCGGATCGATTATCAGGCGGAGACCTACGAAATGATCAAGGGCTCGGATTTTGTCCGGGGGAAGATCCCCCAAAAGGGCCCTTATTCGCTGTTGCTGGATGCCACCAGCCAGGTCATCGAGGAAAAGACCTTCCGGGAATTCCGCAAGAGCTTTTCCACGGAGAGTATTCGGGAGCTGGTATCCAAGCGGGTGCGGGATTTCGGAGGAGACTTCCTGCGCCGTTTTGGAGACGAGTATCGCTGGGTCAGTGTCCGGGTCCTGTTTGATGAATCTCTGGCACCGGAAGAAGTGGTGCTGTGCTTCCGGGAAGTGGACCAGGAGAAGCAGCGCCAGCTGCGGGAGCGGGAGCTGCTGGAAAATGCACTGGAGAACGCCCGCCACAGCGAGAAAACGAAGCATGCGTTCTTCAACAACATGTCCCACGACATGCGTACCCCCCTCAATGCCATCCTGGGCATTTCGGAGCTGGTGCGGCAGCACGCCGATGATCCGGACAAGGTGCGCGGCTATATGGAAAAGATTTATTATTCCAGCCGCCAGCTGCTGGATCTGGTCAATGATATTCTGGACATGTCCCGCATGGAGCAGGGAAAGGTGATTTTGAATAATCAGACCTTTGATCTGCACCAGTGTATTGAAGAGTGCACGGCTACATTCCGGCTTCAGGCGGATGCGGAGAAAAAGCATTTCCATGTGGACTATGCACTGCATAGCTCTACGGTCCTGGGAGATGCTTCCCGCTTTGGCCAGGTCATGAACAACCTGCTTTCCAACGCCTTTAAGTTCACCAGTGAGGGAGACTCCGTATCTGTCAGCGTCAAGCAATTTGAAGATAAAACCTACTCCCAGTATCAGATCATTGTAAAGGATACGGGAATCGGCATGTCTGAGGAGTTTTTGAAGCATATCTTCGAACCGTATGCCCGTGAGACCACGTTCTGCTCCAAGCAGGTGGTGGGTACAGGCTTGGGTATGCCCATCGTAAAAAATCTGGTCACGCAGATGAGCGGACAGATCCATGTGGACAGCGCGCTGGGAAAGGGCACCACATTCACCATTACGGTACCGTTTACTGTGGTGCGGGAAGAGAAAAAGGCGGCTGTCTCCGGCAAGGAACAGGATCAGCGAGGGACATTTTCTCTGAATGGGAAGTGCATCCTGCTGGCTGAGGACAATATGGTTAATATGGAGATCGCCACGGAAATCCTGTCTATGAACGGGCTGGAGATCATCCAGGCGTGGAACGGAAAAGAGGCGCTGGATAAGTTCCAGGATTCCCATCCGTTCCAGATCGATGCGGTGCTGATGGACATGCAGATGCCGCAGATGGACGGATGTGAGGCGGCCCGGCAGATCCGCTCCCTGGCCCGGCCGGATGCAAAGACGGTGCCCATTATCGCGGTGACGGCCAACGCGTTTGCCGAGGATATTGCTGCTACCACGGCGGCGGGTATGGATGCCCATGTGTCCAAGCCCATTGATTTCCAGATCCTCTGCAAGACACTGGAAGAGTTGACAATGAAGAAAAAACAATAAAAAGAAGGCCCCGCCTGCGGATTTCGCAGGCGGGGCCAGATCATATGCGAGCAAAACTGTAAGCCGGGTTCTGTATTTGACAGTCATCTATCTAGGCGCCCTGTTGCCAGAACGCTCAAGCCACCTCTGGGAAGCGGCCGGGCAAGCCATATGCTTCCAACCACGGTGTTGCTCCGAATAGAGTTTACAGCGACGGACAGTCTCCAGCCGTCGGGTGCGCTCTTACCGCACCTTTCCACCCTTACCGGCAAAGCCGGCGGTATCTCTCTGTTGCACTTTTCCTGAAGTCGCCTTCGGCGGGCGTTACCCGTTATTCTTGCCCTGTGGAGCCCGGACTTTCCTCATGAACGGCCTTTCGGCCTGCTCACGCGACTGTCTGTTTTCCTCGCACCAGACATTTTACAGGAAACGCTGCGGAATGTCAACGGAAAGCCGCAGGCAGGAGCACAAAAGCGAAAAGCCGTTCATGGATTGTGCAGTTGTAATTTTTGGGCAGCTGCGGTATAATTCCCCTGTATGAAATTATCGACTGTGAGCGAGATCATAAGGAGCGATTTTCATGAAATTTGAAGAGTATCTGGATTCTCTGCAAGGGAAAACAGTGGCCGTGATCGGCATTGGCGTGTCCAACCGTCCGCTGATCGAATTGCTGGCTGCGCGGGGCGTTTCGGTGACGGCCCGTGACCGGCAGCAGCGTCAGGCGCTGGGAGACTATGCCGCTCGCCTGGAGGAAATGGGCTGCCGCCTGTGCCTGGGAGAGAGATACCTGGACGGGCTTGACGAGGATGTGATCTTCCGCACGCCCGGCATGCGTCCTGATGTGCCGGAACTGGCGGCGGCGGTGGCGCGGGGAAGCACGCTCACTTCCGAGATGGAAGTATTTTTTGAGGTGTGTCCCTGTCCCATCCTCGCTGTGACCGGCAGCGACGGCAAGACCACCACAACAACCATCATTGCCGAGCTTCTGCGCTCGGCGGGGAAGACGGTCCACTTAGGCGGCAATATCGGCCATCCGCTGCTGGCGGAGACGGGGAGCATCCGGCCGGAGGATGTGGCGGTGCTGGAACTGTCCTCGTTCCAGCTGATGACTATGAAGCGCAGCCCCCATATTGCGGTCATCACCAATCTTTCTCCCAATCATCTGGATGTCCACAAGGATTTTGCAGAGTATATTACTGCAAAGGAAAATATCTTTACACATCAGTGTGCACAGGACGTTGCTGTATTCAATGCGGACAATTCCATCACTGCCCGGCAGGCGGAGCGGGCCCAGGGCCGGGCGCGGCTTTTCTCCCGGAAAAACGAGGTGGAAGACGGCGTGTTCCTTCGGGACGGGAAGATCATTGCCAGGCATGATGGCCAGGAGCGTGTGGTCATGGCCCGGGAGGATATCCGGCTGCCGGGTGAGCACAACGTGGAGAATTACCTGGCTGCCATTGCCGCAGTGGACGGTATGGTGAGCGATGAGCAGATCGCCGCTTTTGCCAGAAACTTCGGCGGTGTGGAGCATCGGATCGAGCTGATCCGGACACTGGACGGCGTGCGGTGGTACAACGACTCCATCGCTTCCAGCCCCAGCCGTACGATTGCCGGTCTCCGGGCCTTCCCGGAGAAGGTGATCCTCATCGCCGGCGGAAAGGATAAGGGCATCAGCTATGCTGAGTTGGGACCCGTGGTCAATGACCATGTAAAGCTGCTGCTGCTGTGCGGTGCCACCGCCGGGGTGATCCGCCAGAGCGTGGAACAGGCGGAGAACTACCAGGGCCTGGAGATCATCGATGTAGAGGATTATCACCAGGCGGCCGATATCGCCCGGGAACGGGCTGCAGAGGGAGATGTGGTCATTCTCTCTCCGGCCAGCACTTCTTTTGACCGCTTCAAAAACTTTATGGAGCGGGGCAAAGCCTTTAAAGAAGTGGTGAACGCCCTGCAATAAGGCCAACCTCCCTGCGCATAGGATGTGCGGAGGGGGGATCATGGCATGAGGCCGGATTTTTTCCGCTATTACCGCCGGAGCCGCCGTCCGCTGGCGCGATTGCTGGTGCTTGGCGGTGTAGTCGTGGTGCTGACGGTTGTGCTGATTGCGGCGGTGCAGATGCGCCCTTTGCTGGAGGGGCTGGCAACGACCCGGGTATCCAACGTGGTGACCGGCATCGTTTCCGAGTCGGTCTATGAAGCCATCGAGGCCGGTACGCTGGAGTACGATGCTCTGGTGACGCTGGAGAAGGACAACGAGGGCAAAGTCAGTGCAGTGTGCAGCAACATGGCTGCATTCAACCACTTACAAGCGGAAATACTTGACACTGTGCTGACCCGGATTGGCCAGGTGTCGGCCAAGGAGCTGTCCATTCCCATCGGTACGCTGACCGGGTCCAGCCTGCTGGCAGGCCGGGGACCGCGGATCCATGTGCGGATGGAGTCGGTGGGCACGTCCCAGGCGCATTTTGAAAACGCCTTCATTGACGCCGGCATCAACCAGACCAAGCACCAGATCATTTTGAATGTGGACGTATATGTAAGCATCCTGCTGCCGGGCTTTACCACCGCCACCAAGGTATCCAACTCCTTTGTGGTGGCGGAGACGGTGATCGTCGGCTCTGTGCCGGACACATATACGTATTTCAGTACGTCGCCAGAGACGTATGAGGAGGATTTGAAGGATTATATCCTGAACGGAAGCTGAGGAGGACCCATGGATTACCGTGAGAGAATACAGGAGCTGCGCCGTATCCTGAATGAAAACGGCTATCGCTACTATGTGCTGGACGCACCCACCATGAGCGACTATGAATACGACATGCTCAACCGGGAGCTGGAGGAGCTGGAGGCCCAGCACCCGGAGGAGATCACGCCGGATTCCCCCACCCAGCGGGTGGGAGGGAAGATCCTGGAGGGGTTCCAGCCTTATACCCACCAGGTGCCGCTGGAGAGTTTGCAGGATGTGTTCAGCCATGAGGAGACGGCGGAGTTCTGCGCCCGGATGGACGAAGCGTTGGGGGCCCAGGCGGTTTATTCCGTGGAGCCGAAGGTAGATGGTCTTTCCGTTGCACTGGAGTACCGCGACGGCGTGTTTGTCCGGGGCGCCACCCGGGGAGACGGCCGGGTAGGGGAGGACGTGACGGAGAACCTGCGGACCATCCGCTCCATTCCGATGACTTTGCCGGATAAGCTGCCGCTGCTGGTGGTGCGGGGCGAGGTGTATATGGCCCGGTCCGTGTTCGAGGAGATCAACCGGGAACGGGAGCTTCAGGGAAAGCCTCTGATGGCAAATCCCCGCAACGCTGCCGCAGGCTCTTTGCGGCAGCTGGACCCGAAGGTGTGCGCCCAGCGCCGTCTGGATATCCAGGTATTCAATTTGCAGCAGGCGGAGGGCATGGAGTTCTCCACCCATACGGAGACCCTGGAATACCTTGCGTCTCAGCGGTTCAAGGTGATCCCTCATAAGAAGCTGGCAGGAGCCGAGGCCTGCCGGGAGGAGATCGAGCGGATCAACGACCAGCGCATGGACTATCCCTTTGATATTGACGGCGCTGTGGTGAAGCTGGACTCTCTGGCGGAGCGGGCCGTGCTGGGTTCCACGGCCAAGTTCCCCAAGTGGGCGGTGGCGTTCAAGTATCCGCCGGAGAAAAAGCCGGCTCAGGTGCTGGATATTGTGGTGCAGGTGGGCCGTACCGGTGTGCTGACACCCCGGGCCGTGCTGACGCCGGTGCGCCTGGCGGGCACTACTGTGACCAGCGCCACGCTGCACAACCAGGATTATATCACCGAAAAGGATATCCGGGTGGGGGACACCGTTGTGGTGCAGAAGGCCGGAGAGATCATCCCGGAGATCGTGGAGGTGGACTTCTCCAAGCGCCCGGAGGGAACGGTGCCCTATATGCTGCCGGAGCAGTGCCCGGTCTGCGGCGCGCCGGTGGTGCGGGACGAGGATGGCGCCGCGCTGCGCTGCACCGGCGCGGAGTGCCCGGCGCAGCTGCTGCGCAACCTTACCCATTTCGCCAGCCGGGACGCCATGGACATTGACGGCTGCGGTCCTGCGGTGCTGCAGCAGTTGGTGGACAATAGCCTGGTGGCCAATCCTGCAGATCTGTACAGTCTGCGCGCAGAGGACGTGGCCAAGCTGGAGCGAATGGGTGAAAAGTCTGCGGACAACCTGATCCGTGCCATCGCCAAGTCCAAGGAGAACGACCTTTCCAAGCTGATCTACGGTCTGGGTATCCGTCAGGTAGGCGAGAAGGCAGCCAAGGTGCTGGCCATGCATTTCGGCTCCATGGATGCCCTGATGGCGGCCACGGAGGAGGCACTGACGGAGATCAACGACGTGGGTGCCGTGACCGCCCGCTGCATCGTGGACTACCTGGCTGCGCCCCAGTCCAGGGATCTCATTGACCGGCTGAAAGCCGCCGGTGTGAACATGGAGAGCCACACAGAGCTGGTGGACCGTCGGTTTGAGGGCCAGACGTTCGTGCTGACCGGCACGCTGACCCGCTTTGACCGGAAGACGGCCCAGGCGCTCATCGAGGAGCGGGGCGGCAAGGCCGCGGGCTCCGTGTCCAAGCGAACCACCTATGTGGTGGCTGGTGAAGCGGCGGGCAGCAAGCTGCAAAAGGCCCGGGAACTGAATATCCCGGTCCTCACAGAGGACGAGTTTGCCGAGATGCTGCGCTGACACGGCAGATAGAGTCCTGAAAAATAGAAACGCCGCGGAAACTTCCGCGGCGTTTTCTTATGCACGATTGCCTTATCGGTCAAAGGCGGGGTTGAGATAGTAGACGTTTTTCTCGTCCATTTTATCCTTTGCAAGCCGCAATCCCTCACCGAAGCGCTGGAAGTGGACGATCTCCCGGGCCCGCAGGAATTTGATGGCGTCAGAGACGTCGGGATCATCGGACAGGCGGAGAATATTGTCGTAGGTGACACGCGCCTTCTGTTCAGCGGCCAGATCTTCCGTCAGATCGGCAATTACATCGCCTTTGACGGCCATGCCGGCGGCGTTCCACGGAGAGCCGGAGGCGGCGGTAGGATAGACGCCTGCGGTGTGGTCTACAAAGTAGGGGGCAAAGCCTGCTTCTTTGATCTGGTCCTCCGTCAGGTTCCGCGTCAGCTGGTGGACGATGGTGCCGATCATTTCCAGATGGCCCAGCTCTTCCGTGCCGATGTCCGTCAAGAGGGCTTTCAGCTCCGGGTAAGGCATGGAATAGCGCTGAGAGAGATATCGCAGCGAAGCGCCCAGCTCGCCGTCCGGTCCGCCGTACTGGCTGATGATCAGGGCTGCCAGTTTGGGATTGGTATTTTTGATTCTGACCGGGTACTGCAGCTTCTTTTCATATACAAACATTATTCACCAACTCCTTCCTCCCAGGGCCAGGGATCTTTCAGCCATGCGTAGCCGTCCTCGGGCGTGAGGGTGGTCTGGGTAAGAGGGCCGTAGCGTTTCTCGTACTTTTCCCGGCCTTCGTTTGCCAGCTTGATATAGGACCAGTAGAGCTGCAGGACCTCCTGATCCTGGGCGTGCGTCACCAGATACAGTCCCAGCTCGCCGATGGCGAAATCCAGCGCCATCAGCTCAGCCAGAGCCGTATTGGCCATTTTGGTGCGTGCCTGGATGGCCGCTTTGAAGGGAAGGTCCAGTCCGGGGAACAGCGTGCCGGTCTGCAGGGCCTCCATCCGGCTGTAGCGCACCGGGTTCGGCTGCTGTGTGGGTACAAAGGGGAAGGCCAGCGCGCCGCAGGCACCGGGCAGCGACCCCTGATTCTCGCCGCATGAGGCGGCGGGGGAATTGATTTTCATGGTGTCCATGTTGGGTAGAATCCTCCTTTGCCGATGGACTCAGGCAGGGAAGTACCCCGCCTGATCCATGATATGCCGCAGAGAGCAGCGGGGAGCATGGCCTTGATTTTGGACAGGGGCGCGGCTATAATCGGGTATATGGGATAAGCAGACAGGCATACGTTCTCTCTGGGAGGTGCTGTCTGTGGTGGTATTGGTGGTAAAACGGCGCTTGGCGGCCGTATTTGGCGTGTGTCTGGTATTGGGCGGAGTGCTGGCGTCTGCAAAATGGATCTCCGCCGTGCCAGCGTTTTCGGCGGCGGTGACGCCGCCGGTGGTGCTGGTGATCGACCCGGGCCACGGCGGAGAGGACGGCGGCGCGGTCTCGGCAGACCAAAGTGTGACGGAGAGTCAGATCAATTTGGAAATTGCTCTGCGGGTGCGGGATCTCATGGCGTTTTTCGGGCAGCCGACGGTCATGACCCGGATCGAGGACCGGGCCATCTACTCATCCCAGGCTCAGACGCTGCGGGAAAAGAAGGTTTCCGACCTGGAAAACCGGGTGGCCCTGGTTAATGAACTGGACGGCGCTGTGCTTTTGAGCATCCATCAGAATAGTCTCCCATCCTCGCCGGTTACCCACGGCGCACAGGTGTTCTGGAACGGCGGGGAAGGGGCGGAGGCCTGGGGGACCATGGTGCAGGATGCACTCAACCAGACGGTCAACGTAGGAAATGAAAAACAGGGGCGGAGGATCGCGGATTCCATCTACCTGATGAAGCATGTACAGTCTCCCGCCGTACTGGTGGAGTGCGGCTTTTTATCCAACGGGGAGGAGACGGTGCTGCTCCAAAAACCAGACTATCAGCTGACGCTGGCGACGGCCATTGCGGCCGGGTGCATGGCGTGGAACGGAGAATGATACGTGAAGCAAAAGACACTCTTTTACTGTACAGAATGCGGCAATGAGACGCCCAAATGGGCAGGGAAGTGCCCTGCCTGCGGCGCATGGAATACCATTGTAGAGCAACCGGAGCCTGCGGTTTCCGCCAAGGGCGGCGGCCGGTCCGGCGGGAGCCGGGGGCGCCTGGCAGCACCGAAAGCACAGCCTGTGACAGAGCTGGACAGTGACGAGGAGATCCGGTTTCCCACCGGCATGGGGGAGCTGGACCGGGTACTGGGCGGCGGTGCGGTCAAGGGCTCGCTGGTACTGGTGGGCGGTGCGCCGGGTATCGGAAAATCCACGCTGATGCTGCAGATCTGCAGTAAATTGTGCGAATTTTCAAAGGTTTTGTATGTATCCGGCGAGGAATCCACCCACCAGCTGAAGCTGCGGGCACGGCGGCTGCAGGTGGACAGCGCTTCGCTGTATGTTCTGTCCGAGACGGGGCTGGACGAGGTGCTGGGGGCTGTGGAAGCGGAGAAGCCGGATATTCTGATCGTGGACTCCATTCAGACGCTCTGCCGGGAGGACCTGGATTCTCCGGCTGGCAGCGTCAGCCAGGTGAAAGAGTGCACCATGACGCTGATGCACCTGGCCAAAAGCCAGGGGATCACTGTGTTTGTGATCGGTCACGTGAATAAGGAGGGCTCCATCGCAGGCCCCAAGGTGCTGGAGCATATGGTGGACTGTGTGCTGTACTTTGAAGGAGACCGCCACACGACGCACCGTATTTTGCGGGCAGCCAAAAACCGCTTCGGCGCCACCAATGAGATCGGTGTTTTCGAAATGCGCAACGAGGGCCTGATACAGGTGGAGAATCCCTCAGAGCTGCTGCTGTCAGGGCGCCCGGACGATGCACCGGGCACCTGCGTGACGTGCGTCATGGAGGGGATGCGGCCGGTGCTGGCGGAGATCCAGGCGCTGGTGGTGTCCAGCAGCGGTACGAATCCCCGCCGTACCAGCAACGGATTTGACTACAATCGTGCCGCCATGCTGCTGGCTGTTCTGGAAAAACGCGGCGGGCTGAAAGTGTCCGCCTGTGACGCATATATCAATATTATCGGCGGACTGTGGCTGGAAGAGCCTGCTGCCGACCTGGGCGCTGTGGTAGCCATTGCGTCCAGCTATCTGGACCGGCCGGTTCCGGGAGATATGGTAGCCATTGGAGAGGTGGGACTGACCGGCGAGCTGCGGACTGTGACGCAGCTTTCCCAGCGTGTCAGTGAAGCCCGCCGTCTGGGGTTCCGCCGGTGCCTGATTCCGGCTCATGGGGCGGAGTCGCTGCGCGTGCCGGAGGGAATGGATGTGATCCCGGCTCGGAATATCGGTGAGGCGATCCGAGCCGCGCTTGGCCAGCGGGGATAAAGTGGACGCATGCGCCGCCCAGAGACGGCAGACCGGCTGCGGCTGCGCTGTCCAGTGTGCACAGGCCGTCTTGCTGGTAAACGCAGGTGCTGGTGCATGGGATCAGGCTCATAGAACATCATCCGTTTCTTTGAAGTTTGGAAGCAACATTAGGATGCCCGCTACAAAGCGGGCTATACCATAAAAGAACAGTATAGAGGGGAGGTTTTGCGGGGATATATAAAATTGAACAAAATAAAAATTTTGTTCAATTTAGGGGAGAGGAAAATGGGCTCCTCCCCGAAAATGGCCGGTTTTCACGGGATTTGAGCGGCTGTGAAACCGGCATTCCGCAAGCTGCACAATGTTGGATTATCGCACACAAGCGCCTGAGATCCTGCGGGATTTTCTGGCTTACCATGAAACCGTCAAAGCACATTCCCGCCGGACGGTAGATGAATATTATCTGGACCTGCGGAATTTCTTCCGCTACATGAAACAAATCCGTGATCCTGATCTTGCGGATCGCGCGCTGGATGAAATCGATATTATGGATGTGGATCTTCCGTTTGTGGCGTCCATCACGCTGACGGATATCTACGGCTACATGACCTACCTGAGCCGGGACCGCATTCAAAACCAAAACAGCCGCAGCCCGGAATACGGCCTGACGCCTGCTTCCCGGGCCCGGAAAATCGCCACGATCCGGTCTTTTTATAATTACCTGACCAATAAAATGCACCTACTTCGTGAAAATCCTGTCAAAGATATCGATTCTCCCAAGCTGAAAAAGACGCTCCCCAAGTATCTGACGCTGGAAGAAAGCGTCCAGCTGCTGGGGTCCGTGGATGGGAAAAATCAGGAGCGGGACTATTGTATTTTGACGTTGTTTCTCAACTGCGGATTGCGGATCTCAGAGCTGGTTGGGCTGAATCTGCAGGATATCCAGGGCGATGCGCTGCGGGTGCTTGGCAAAGGCAACAAGGTGCGGATCATCTACCTGAATGAAGCCTGCCAGAGCGCGCTACAGCAGTATCTGGCTGTGCGGCGTCCCATCCGCGGACGGGATGAAAACGCACTGTTTTTGTCCTCACAGAACGAGCGGATCAGCCGATCCACAGTCCATGCCATGGTCAAAAAGCGCCTGGGTGAAGCCGGACTGGACAGTCGGCAATATTCCTCCCATAAGCTCCGCCATACGGCGGCTACGCTGATGCTGCAAAACGGCGTGGATGTGCGCGCGGTTCAGGAAGTTCTGGGACACGATCACCTCAATACCACTGAGATCTATACGCATATCGACAATGACGCGCTGCGTGTGGCGGCAAAGGCCAATCCCCTGTCCCGGACATTCCGCGAAAAAAAGAAGAAAGACTAAATAAAAGGGGGACCGTCTTTAGACGCTCCCCCTTCTCTCCCCTTTCCTGCCGGCTTTGGCCCAGGGGAGAGATTTTTTATTTTATAGGAAAGATCGGTTTTCCGGTGGCAGTCTCCAAAAGAGCGCGGAATTGCTCGCAGTTTCCGCCGGTCAAAGAAGATTTGTCATAGATTTGAGCATGTTTTTGGCCTAAAATGAAGATAAAGTATCTGGGGGATTCCGCCACTGCTGCAATGGTCTCATAACTCCATTTTGTGGTGCTGATCTTCGACTTGGTGCAATACTGCTCCGGGGTGAATGTGGCGTCTACCTGTTCCGTGCCGGGCAGAACACAGCGGTATGCGATCCAGCCGTCCAGATGGTCCTCCAGGAGCCTTGTGACCAGCATGAAGATGGCCACAAGGCCGCAGATGATATTGGAAGAGGTCAGTGTGCCGTCCAGCGGGATGGCACACAAAATCCCCAGAAGCAGGACTGCATAGATCCAGATATGGAAAAAACGATTGCGTTTTTGATTGATCGTTTTGCGGCTGGCCCGCGCCATGATGGTCATTGCGGGACGGTCATAGGTGGTGTGCATTTGAAATTCCATGGGGTACCTCCCTGTTTGCAGATGGGGTTTGCCATATCTTTGAGACGGTTGGGAGGCCGATATAGATTCTTAATTTTTCTAAAGGATTAATAGAAGCAAAAAAGCACCGCCCGCAGGCGGTGCTTTTTCATGCTCACAGCAGACAGCTCCAATTCCATGCAGGGTACATAGGCATAGAACCGAGACGCCACACGGAGACGCCGGACACATCCAGCAGTGCGGCGGCTTCCATGGCTTTTTGCAGCGTATCTGCATTCTGATACCACAGGAAGTACCGGCTGCCATCCTCTGTGGTGTAGATGGCATAGGAGTGCTGGTAGGCATCAGACCAGCCCAGAACGGTATCGGCTTGCTGGAGCCGCTTGGACACAGTCTCGTTGGAGGGATAGACCGGTGTCCCGGAGACCAGCTTTCCGTTCCCGTCGATCTGCCAGGCTACATTTTTGCAGCTGAACCCCAGAACTACCTTGGAGCGGTCCTGCACACCGAAAGTGGCATCCGTGATGGCCATCAGAGAGTAGAATACCTGATCGATGGGCGCGGGGCATGCAGTTTGGTGATAGGTTGTCCCCTCGTATCCGGACAGGTCATGGGTATCATAATCGTAAGCCATCAAAATGACCTTGTCCGCCAGATCCCCGATGGCCCGGTAGTCGTAGCCGTCATAGTAGCTGCCGGTGGCGAGAGCAGGCTGCACACATACATACAAAGAGAGATCACGGGAATCCAGACTGTCCAAGTCTTCAGACAGCTGGCGCAAAAAGTCGGTAAAGTTGTCCCGGTCGGCTGCCCGCAGACCCTCGAAATCAATGGTGACGCCTGCGTAGGGATTTTTCCCAATGGCTTCGTAGGAAGCGGTCAGCTCTGCGACGATGGCTTCTGCGGCCTCCTGCCGTCCTGTTTCAGAAGAGAGCATCTCCCGCAGACTGCTCCCCTCCATGAATACGCTCAGATTCAGAGGCGTGCCGCTTGCGTCCAGAGAGTTGGTGACGCTTTCGTAGCCGTCAGGAATATAGTATATGTTTCCGCCTGCGGTGGTGGTCTCCAGTGAAGCGGAGGTCCCATCCCAGACCATGTGGCTCCAGCCTGCGCTGATGGCGTCCATATCCTGAGCATAGTTCAGCTGGCTGTAAGAAGAGATGGCGTAGAAGCCATGGACCCAGTCTGCTTTCTGGCCCAGCTTTTCATAGATCCGCACCAGCATGGCGGCTGCCTGGGCGCGGGTGGCGGTGGCATCAGGAGAAAACGTGGTATCAGACGTTCCCTTGGTCATGCCGATAGCGTAAGCCACGGCGATATACCCTCGCCCCTCCGCCACATCGGTAAAGGGCAGCGTGGAGGCGGAGTCGGCCAGCTTGGCAGCACCTTTCAGACCCAGGGCCCGGACCAGGATCTCCGCCATTTCCCCGCGGGTAATGGGATCTGAGGGGCGGAAAGGCTTGTCGGTATCCACCCAGTCGTGCTCTGCCGCGGCATCGATGGAGCTGTAATAGGCTTTGACGCTCTGGTAGTCCACCTGCATCGCTGCTGTGATGTGGCCGACCTGTGTCTCGTCATTTCCCTGGGGCAGCAGCATCCGATCCAGTACCGTGACGAACTGGGCCCGGGTCATGGGATCGGCATATCCGAAATTCTCTGTGCTGTATCCGTTCATCAGACCATAGTCCACAGCCTTCTGCACTTCCCCGGCCAGAGCACTGCCGGACGGGACATCTTGGTACACAGCGGCGGCGGGCACTGCGGCAGCAGCCAGCAGCGATGCGGAAAGCGCAAGAGAAAGCAGCTTTTTCATAGGCGAACCTCCTTTACCTGGTTGCGCCCATCATAATCCAATTTTTGGTTGAGTTCATGAACAAATCATGAACTCAGGGGCGCATGGTTCCCAGAATATGGAGATAGCGGAGCTTTTGGAAGGTGTAGGAGGCCAGCGTACGGCCCAGTGTATCATAGCTGTGGGCGGCCACCAGGATATTGTCCGGCCCGGCAGGAGTGCCTACAGCCAGGACCACAGGCGTGTGCTGAAAACCGGCTCCGTCGAAAGAAAGCTGCACCAGATCTCCCGGCAGCAGAGCCTCGGCCTGACAGGGTACGCCCACAGGGCCGGGAGACGATTTGCTGCGGGTCATGAAATTCCAGAAGTATCCTACACCGGTCCAGGCTGGGGCTTTTCGATTGGCGTCGATATAATACCACCCCAGGTTCGGTGTGTAGTTCATGAGCCTGCTGCCGGCATAGACGCATTGGGATGCAAAATTGGTGCAGTCACCGCCCAGCTTCTCATAGTCGTAATAGGCCGGATTTCGTTTGAGTGCCCACTGACGGGCATAGCGCACCACGGCGGTACGGTCATAATCCTGAACAAGACGCATGGTCTCCCCTCCCCTTTTTCCCAGACTATGCCCGGCAGGAATAGGAGGTTCCGGCAAAAAAGAAGAGACGCCGAAGCGTCTCTTCTTTTGAAAGATCGAAGCAAAGATCAGGCCTTGCCGTCGCAGCCCAGCACGTCGACGATCTTGTGAGCAACCAGCTCCTTGATAGCGGCGCGGGCGGGCTTGAGATACTCACGGGGATCGAACTTGTCGGGATGCTCGTTGAAGAACTGACGGATGGTGCCGGTCATGGCCAGGCGCAGATCAGAGTCGATGTTGATCTTGCACACGGCGCTACGGGCAGCCTGACGCAGCTGCTCCTCGGGGATACCCACGGCGTCGGGCATGCGGCCGCCGTTGGCGTTGATCATGCGCACGAAGTCCTGGGGCACAGAGGAAGAGCCGTGCAGCACGATGGGGAAACCGGGCAGACGCTTGACGACTTCGTCCAGGATGTCGAAGCGCAGGGGCGGGGGTACCAGCTCGCCCTTCTCGTTGCGGGTGCACTGAGCGGCGGTGAACTTATAGGCACCGTGGCTGGTGCCGATGGCGATGGCCAGAGAGTCGCAGCCGGTCTTGGCAACGAACTCCTCCACCTCTTCAGGATGGGTGTAGTGAGACTCCTCGGCGGAGACCTTCACGTCGTCCTCGATGCCGGCCAGAGCGCCCAGCTCAGCCTCGACCACCACGCCGTGGTCATGGGCATACTCCACGACCTTCTTGGTGATCTCGATGTTCTCGGCGAAGGGCTTGGAAGAAGCGTCGATCATGACGGAGGTGAAGCCGCCGTCGATGCAGCTCTTGCAGGTCTCGAAATCGGGGCCGTGGTCCAGGTGCAGGGCGATGGGGATCTCGGGGCACTCGATCACAGCGGCCTCCACCAGCTTGACAAGATAGGTGTGGTTGGCGTAAGCACGGGCACCCTTGGAAACCTGCAGGATCAGGGGAGCCTTCAGATCGCGGGCAGCCTCGGTAATACCCTGAACGATCTCCATGTTGTTGACGTTGAAAGCGCCGATGGCGTAACCGCCGTCATATGCTTTCTTGAACATTTCGGTAGTGGTAACCAATGCCATAAATGATCACTCCTCATCAATTTGTCCCGCCCCTTCGCCCGCTGTCCGACCAAATGGGGCCGGTTGTTAGCAGATTGTCAGATTGAACGATTCAAAAGGACGAAAACGATTTTCTTCTATGATAATATCACAGAAAAATTAAAATGCAAGTATTTACAATTCTTTTTTTCGATGATATGATATTTGTACATTATTCTGAGGAGGCTTTTCTCATGAGTGAACTGAAAGGCGCATGCATCGTCGGCCAGTCCGGCGGCCCCACTTCTGTCATCAACGCCAGCGTATACGGTGTAATCGACACCGCGCTGAAAAACCCTAATATCACCCGCGTTCTGGGCGCGGAACACGGCATCAAGGGCGTTTTGAACGACCGCCTGTTTGACATGGGCCAGGAGGACCCTGCCGAGCTGGAACTTTTGAAGTATACCCCCTCCTCCGCGCTAGGTTCCTGCCGCTATAAGATGGCCGATCCCGACGTGGACGATACCGATTATAAGCGCATTCTGGAGATCTTCAAGAAGTACGATGTCCGCTATTTCTTCTACAACGGCGGCAACGACTCCATGGATACCTGCAACAAGATCTCCAAGTATATGCAGAAGGTCGGCTATGAGTGCCGTGTGATGGGCGTGCCCAAGACCATCGACAATGACCTCTTCGGCACGGATCACTGCCCTGGCTTTGCTTCCGCCGCCAAGTATATCGCCACCAGCTGCATGGAGGTCTATCAGGACGCCCGCGTGTACGATACCGGCATGGTCTGCATCATTGAGATCATGGGACGTCATGCCGGCTGGCTGGCAGGTGCTGCTGCCCTGGCTACCGCTTACGGCGCTGGCCCCGATCTGGTGTATCTGCCCGAGGTGGACTTTGATATGGATCAGTTCCTGGCCGACGTGGATCGTATTTACAAGGAGAAGGGCAACTGCATGGTGGCCGTCTCCGAGGGCATCCACTACGCCGACGGCTCCTTCGTCTCCGAGGCCAAGACCTCTGCCACCGACGGCTTCGGCCATGCCCAGCTGGGCGGCCTGGCTGCCATGCTGGCCCAGGTAGTCAAGGAGAAGACCGGCGCCAAGGTGCGCGGCATCGAGCTGAGCCTGCTGCAGCGCTGCGGTGCTCACCTGGCCTCTGAGACCGATATTGAGGAGTCCTATATGTCCGGTAAGGCTGCCGTGGAGAATGCGGTTGCCGGCATTACCGACAAGATGGTGGGCTTCGAGCGCACTTATGAGGATGGCCAGTATGTCTGCAAGACCAAGCTGCTGGGCCTGACGGATGTTGCCAATACCGAGAAGAAGGTGCCCCTGGAGTGGATCAACGCCGCCCATAACGGCGTGGAGAAGCCCTTCATCGACTACGTGCTGCCTCTGATCCAGGGCGAGCCCAAGCTGCCCAAGCAGGATTCCCTGCCCCGTTTTGCCAAGCTGAAGAAGGTCCTGGCAAAGTAATTTGCATCAACGGAATTAAAAAAGACGGACGCTAATGCGTCCGTCTTTTTTTGGGGTTATACAAATAACTCGTGCAATTGATCTCTGGTTAACCATGGCTTTTTTCTGTGGATCATGCTATGACAATTTGAACAAAGAAGGATGATATCATCAATTTTTGTGCGCTCATTTGGTTGTAGCTGTGAGACTGGTTTTACATGATGACCTTCAATAAAATTTTCTCCAAGGTCGCCATATTTTTCCTTGAAGTCAAAACCACATGCTTCACAATAAAATCTGCCATGTAGAGCAAAAAAGCGTTCCTTCGCTTTTGAAATGACCTGATGGTTTCTTTCTCTTAAAATGTGCCGTTTCAGCATTGGCCGTCCCTCAGAAAAGGAGGAATCGTCCTGAGTGAAATCCATGGTTTCCTCTGTAGGGATAAAATCACGTAGGCCCCAGACACCAGCACCGAGTCCATGAACAGAATAGAACAAATCATTTCGACCGCCATATGCTTTTGAATCGGAGGAAAATCGCTCTAATGTACCCCGGACAGTTGCTGTCCAATTTGGAGAAAGATTCACTTGTGAGTGGTTTTCAATATAATCGTATATCTCCTGCAAAGGCGCTTCTCCTCCAAGATGTGATAAGGCAACTTGAATCTCATCTTTCCAGGCCAAAAAATCTTCTCCCTGCTAATTGTTATTTATTCTTTTGATAGATGGCCCACAGTCCGTCCATCAGCAGATACTTGTCGTAAATGATGTGGTTGCGGCAGTATTTGACGATGACCGGCGCATTGCCGCCGGTCGCCACTACGGTCACTTCCTTTCCAGGAAATTCCGCGCGGATGCGGTCGATGACCCCGTCCAGCATACCGGCGGTGCCATAGACGATGCCGGAGCGCATGCAGTCCTCCGTAGTCTTGCCGATGAGCGTTTTGGGGTGCTGCAGCGAAATGGCTGGAAGCTGGGCTGCCCGGCGGCTGAGGGCCTCCAGAGAAACATTGACGCCAGGCAGCAGCAGACCGCCCTCATAGCTGCGCCCCTGTCCGATGACGCCGATGGTGGTGGCGGTGCCCATGTCGATGGTGATGATGGGTGGATGGAACTTCTCCAGAGCGGAAACGGCGTCCGCCACGATATCCGCGCCCACCTGGCTCTGCACGGCCAGACGGATGTTCAGCCCGGTCTTTACGCCCGGGCCTACTACCATGGGCGGTTTTCCCAGCAGGCGGGTGAGCGCCTTTTCCATCATGAAATTCAGCGGCGGCACCACACTGCATAAAATGGCGCCGGTGACATCTGCAAAGCTGAAATGGTACAGCGCGAACAGATTCATCAGGTCGATGCTGATCTGATCCGCTGTTTTGCGGCTGTCCGTGTCCAATGCGGCCAGGAACTGCAGATTTTTTTCCCGGTCAAACAGGCCGACAGAGGTGTTGGAGTTGCCTACATCAATGGCCAGCAGCATGTAGATTCCCCTTCCCGGTTCAGAGTTGTTTTTTCTATGGTATCACGATGAAAGGGTTCTTGCAAGGCTCCCTGCTTCAGCTTTTTTTGTCTGGGGATTGTATTCGTACATATGTTTTTGTATAATGATATCGAATTGGGAGGTGGTGGGTGATGGAATTTCCCTATGGAGAACAGGAACTGACGCATTTACGCGCCAAGGACCGCAAGCTGGGCGCAGCCATTGATCGCATCGGCCATGTGCACCGGGAGATGGAGCCGGATCTCTTTGCCTCGGTCATCCATCATATCATCGGACAGCAGGTGTCCATGGCGGCGCAGAGGACGGTTTGGGAACGGCTCCGGCAGGCGGCAGGCACGGTTACAGCGGAAACCATCCTTGCCATGGGCCGGGAGCAGCTGCAAAGTTTTGGCATGACATACCGGAAAGCGGACTATATTCTGGATTTTGCAGAAAGAGTCCATTCCGGCGTGTTTGATCTGGAGAAGCTGTATACCATGGACGATGAGGAGGTCAAGGCGTCTCTTTCTTCCCTGCGGGGCATTGGCCCGTGGACTGCGGAGATGCTGATGCTCTTCAGCATGGGGCGGCCGGATATCGTCAGTTACGGGGATCTGGCCATCCTGCGTGGGATGCGGATGCTCTATGGACGAAAGACCATCGACCGTGCGGCGTTTGACCGGTATTGCAGACGCTACTCCCCTTACGGGACCACAGCCAGTCTCTATCTTTGGGCCATTGCCTGCGGTGCCCTGCCGGAGCTTCGGGACCCGGCGGCACCAAAACAGAAAGGAGCGAAAAAAGCACCATGACGGATTTGATTCAGTATGCCTCCCCTGTGGGTACCATCTATTTGGCTGCAGAGGACGGTGCGCTGACGGGCCTTTGGATCGAGGGGCAAAAATACTTTGCGGCCACGCTGGACCAGAAGCAGACCCAGAAGCGGGAATCTGCACCACTGCTTGCCGCCAAGCAGTGGCTGGACGCTTATTTCCAAAAGGCTCCCCTCCCTCCCCTGCCGCCGCTTGCGCCCAAAGGCAGTGTGTTTCGCCAGGAGGTCTGGAAGCTGCTTTTGGAGATCCCCTATGGAAAGACCACAACCTATGGCGCACTGGCGCAGACCCTGCGCAGCCGCGGGATCTCCGCCGCCGCCCAGGCGGTGGGCGGCGCTGTGGGACACAATCCCATCTCCATCATCATTCCATGCCACCGGGTGGTGGGCGCCGACGGGAGCCTGACAGGCTACGCCGGAGGCGTGCGGATCAAGCGCCGTCTGTTGGAGCTGGAGGAATGTGACATGGAGGGATTGTATATTCCAAAGCGCGGTACGGCACTTTAAACGCAAAATAAAAGGAACACCAGCGGTCCGCCGGTGTTCCTTTTTACTCAAAGGATGATGCAGATGAGTCCGCCGCTTCCCTCGTTGATGATGCGCTCCAGGGTCTCCCGCAGTTTTTTGCGTGCATCCTCCGGCATCCGCTTGAGCTTGGTTTGCAGATCCTCGCTGACCAGTTCATGGAAGCTGCGCCCGAAGATATTGGACTGCCAGATTTTGCTGGTGTCTCCCTCGAACTCCTGCAGCAGGTAGTTCACCATGTCCTCGGACTGCTTTTCGTTCCCCACGATGGGGCTGACGGCGGTTTCGATGTCCGCCCGGATCATATGGATGCTGGGGGCGCTGGCTTTGAGCCGAACACCGTAGCGTCCGCCCTGTTTCATGATCTCCGGCTCCTCTAGCTTCAGTTCATCGATGCTGGGAACCACGATGCCGTATCCGGTCTCCCGCACATCCCGCAGGGCGCCGGCCACCTTGTCGTATTCGTTCTTGACTGCAGCCAGACGAGTCAGCAGGCTCATCAGGTCTCCGTCATCCCCCACCTCAAAGCCGGACTGCTCGGAGAGTGTTTTGTAGAACAGTTCCCGCGGCAGGCAAAGCTTGGCGGTGGCGACGCCGGTGCCAAGGTCGATGGCGGTGACCGTGGACTCGCTGATGTCGCCCCCGGTCCCCAGCGCAGCGACCACACCCTCCACCTGGCGGATATGGCGCAGAGAGACAGTCCCCTGCCGAATGGCCTCGTAGAGACTGGCCTTGATGGGATGCTCCTGCGGCAGCGCGTCTACCCACGGCGGCAGGAACAGATCCAGCTCCTGCAGGGGAAATTCGTAGAGCACGGCCTTGAGGATGTCCGTCACATCTTCTTCATCCAGCTCCAGACAGTTGACCGGCACGCAGTTGACCTGGTAGCGGCCGGCGATATCCTTGGCAATGGCAGCAGCCCGCTCACTTTTGGGTGCCTGGGAGTTGAGCAGGACGATGAAGGGCTTTCCCAGCTCCTGCAGCTCCCGGATGACGCGTTCCTCTGCCTCCAGGTAGTCCTCCCGGGGAATTTCAGAGATGCTGCCGTCCGTGGTGACGACGATGCCGATGGTGGAGTGCTCGGCGATGACCTTGCGGGTGCCCACCTCTGCCGCCTCGGTCATGGGGATCTCGTGGTCAAACCAGGGGGTGGTGACCATGCGGGGGACGTCCTCTTCGTACTGGCCGATGGCACCCCGGACCATATACCCCACGCAGTCAATGAGCCGCACGGAGAATGCGGCGCCTCCGTCCAGCTGGATCTGGGCAGCCTCCTCGGGGACGAACTTCGGCTCCGCGGTCATGATAGTGCGGCCGCTGCCGCTTTGGGGAAGCTCATCCCGGGCCCGCTCCTTGCGGTAGACATTTTCAATATTCGGAATGACCTGGGTTTCCATAAAGCGCTTGATAAAGGTGGACTTCCCCGTCCGCACCGGGCCAACCACACCGATATAGATATCTCCGGCGGTGCGGGTGGCAATATTTTGATAGATGGTTGAATTCATAGCATCCCGTCCTTTTTCCGCTCCATAGTCATGTTCCATCTCTATGTGAGAGCGGGGTTACCTATGACGGCCCGTCTATTTTTCTGTGCAATATATATAAAAACTGCTAAAATAAATATGGTTTGGTTGGACGAAATTTGCATTTACAGGAACGATTTAGTATGGTAAACTGCTAATGTATTAAACGAGCGGCAACGCCGCAGACAATGGAGGATTGGATATGAAAAAGTTGATGGCTATGTTGCTGGCTTCTGCGATGGTATTTTCTCTGGCTGCCTGCGGAGCGTCCGAAGATACCGAAAACAAGGACACCCTGAAAATTGGCTTTACCTATTTTGAGCCGATGAATTACCTGGACGATCAGGGCGAGTTTGTTGGATTCGAGACTGAGTTCGCTACGGCTGTATGTGAACAGATGGGCGTCAAGCCGGAATTTGTGGAGATCAACTGGGATAGCAAGGTCATGGAGCTGGAATCCAAGAATATCGACTGCATCTGGAACGGAATGACCATTACGCCTGAATTGCAGGAGGCGCTGACGATCTCCGACCCCTATATTAAAAACTATCAGGTGATCGTGATCCGCAGCGAGAATGCTGATCTCTACACTGATACGGCTAGCCTGGCAGGCAAGACCGTGGAGGCTGAGGCCGGTAGCGCAGGTGAGGCTGCCATCGCGGATGACGAGAACTTGTCCCAGGCTACTTATGTCTCCGTTACCAAGCAGACGGATGCTCTGCTGGAAGTCAAGACGGGCGCAGCCGACGCGGCAGTGATGGACTTTGTTTTGGCCAATGCGCTGGCAGGCAAGGGTGATTATTCTGATCTGATGGTAATTCCCGGTCTTGAGCTGTCTGTGGAAGAGTACGGTGTCGGCTTCCGCAAGGATGATACTGAGCTGGCCGGAAAAGTCAATGATGCCATGCAGGCACTGATCGACGATGGCACGCTGAGCACGTTGGCTGAAAAATATGGACTGGCTGAGCTGCTGCTGGCCAATCAGTGATCCGAGAACCAGTACGAGGCAGAGAGATACGTCTCTCTGCCCTGTGCTTGCCTGGGGAACACTGAGGAAGGAGTAAACAACTGTTATGGATTTTCAAACCGTTAACCTGCTGCTGGGCAAGAGCTTCTTATATAACCTTGAAATTTTTTCCGTTACGCTGCTTTTGTCCTTGCCGCTGGGATTGCTGATCTCTTTCGGCACCATGAGCCGCTGGAAGCTTGTGAGCGGTGTTGCAAAGCTGTATGTCTATCTCATGCGCTCCACGCCCCTGATGCTGCAGTTGGCCATTGTCTATTATCTCCCGGGCTTTCTGAATCCCGGACACATGCTGCCGAAAGTGACGGCTGCGTGCTTGGCCTTTGTCCTTAATTACGCAGCCTACTTCTCCGAGATTTTCCGGGGCGGGATCCAGGGCGTCCCTGCGGGACAGCGGGAAGCCGGCGAGGTACTGGGCATGAGTAAGCGTCAGATCTTTTTCAAGATTACCTTGCTGCAAGTCATCAAGCGGATCGTCCCTCCCATGGGAAATGAGGTCATTACACTGATTAAGGACACTTCTTTGTCCAACTTCATTATGGTCAAAGAGATCATCGCTATGGCAAAGGACTTCGGCAATCAGGCTATGATTTGGCCGCTGTTCTATGCTGGCTTGTTCTTCCTGGTGTTCAACGGTATTGTGACACTGCTGTTGGGCCTGCTTGAAAAGAAACTGGATTATTTCCGTGCTTAAGGAGGTGCCGAGATGTCTATTTTGGAAGTACGAAATATTGAAAAACACTTCGGCGCTACCAAGGTGCTGAAGGATATCAGCTTTACATTGGAAGAGGGACAAGCCATTTCCATTATCGGTTCCTCCGGCAGCGGCAAGACCACGCTTCTGCGGTGCCTGAATTTCCTGGAAAAGCCGGACAGCGGCACTATTTCAGTCCGAGGAGAGACGCTCTTTGATGCCGCCGATCCCAAGACCCAGCAAGAGAGCCAGATCCGGCAAAAGCGGCTGCACTTCGGTCTGGTGTTCCAGAACTTCAACCTTTTCCCTCAGTATACAGCCTTACAGAATGTGACCCTGGCCCGGGAACTGCTGGCCAAGGAGCGGGGCGGCGAGAGCCGGGAGGCCATCGAAAAGGCCGGCTTGGAACTGCTGGATCAGATGGGGCTTGCGGACCGGGCCGGACACTACCCCCATCAGCTCTCCGGCGGACAGCAGCAGCGGGTAGCCATTGCCCGGGCGCTGGCGCTGCACCCGGATATTCTTTGCTTCGATGAGCCCACTTCGGCGCTGGACCCGGAGCTGACCGGTGAGGTGCTGCGGGTCATCCGCTCCCTGGCGGAGCAGAAAACCACCATGATCATCGTGACCCATGAAATGGCCTTTGCGCGGGATGTGGCGGACCAGGTGATCTTCATGGACGGCGGCGTCATCGTGGAGCAGGGTGATGCCCGTCAGGTGATCGACCACCCCAGAGAAGAGCGGACTCGCCAGTTCCTCTCTCACTATACGGAATCCTGAAAAAAGGAAGCGGACACTTGGTCCGCTTCCTTTTTTGTACATTCAGGCCCGCTTTCTGGGAATCAGCAGCAGCGTATCCCGGGGAAGATCCTCTTCCGTTTCCAGCTGGTTTGCGCTGAGAATGGTGGAGATAGTGGTGTTGTACCGCTTGGCCAGGTCCCAGGGACTCTCCTGCTGTCCCAGCTGCCGCAGCACCAGAGACGGAGCCCCGGCCAGGTCCTTGGGAGAATCCGTGTCCACCCGCACGGCAGAGATGCAGACCTTTTTGGTCTGGGATGCCGCTTCGATCTGGAACTCCACAGGAAAACGCACTTCGATCCCGCGTTCCGTGAGGCTGCCCTGGGGCTCCTCGGCGCAGATGGCCCTGGCAAACACCCGGCAGTCCCCGGGAAGATCTGTCTGACAGGAGACTTCCACGCCCCGTTCAGCCATCAGCGGCGTGCCTCCCTCATCCAGGTACAGTGCCCGTACGAATACAACGGTGCGCAGAACCGTTCCGCCTCCCTCCCGGCTTACGGCCACGGTGCCGCAGTCCGCCTGCACGGAGAGAATGTCCTCTGCCACTACGCCGATCTCCAGGGATTCCCGGACGTTCTGGCGGCGGTGGGTGGATTCCCAGTAGGTCACAAGGGACATGGGAGAAGCGTCGTAGGTGAGCTCGTAAGCAGTGGAGTATAGATCCCGCAGCAAGGTCAGCTCCTCTTCCCTGCGTACCAGTGCCGTGGCATGCAGATAGAGCGTTACCGCCAGCTGGCGCCCTTCCGGATCGCCGCCGTCGATTTGCAGGTCGGCGCCGGTCAGCTGCAGGCGGACCGTGGCGGAGGAGCCCTCCTGCGCGCCCTCCACCTCCATGATCTGAGAGAACGGCAGTTCTCCGGAAGTGGAGCAATACTGCCCCTGGGCGGTGCGATAGAGCAGGCAGATGCGGAACACACCCTTGAAAAGGAGCTTACTGCCTACCAGCTTGGTCTCGGTCACGCAGCCGCGCACCTGAGAGGAGAGGATCTCTGCGGCGCCCTCCCGCCCCGGGGAAAGATTCATTTCCTCAGAGAAGGTGAAGTCCTTTTCCGCCACATGGGTCAGAAGCGTTGCCCGCTGCCGCTCCCGTCGCTTTTCCACGCACAGCTCCGGTGCGGTCTCCACATCGGGACAGACCCGCAGGGCTGTCCGCTGGTAGGTGGTCACCCGCGCCACCAGCTTACAGTGGGTAAAGACCTTCCGGGGATTGAGCATCCGGCTCTCCAGCATCTCCGGCTCGACTTCTGCCGTGAGATAGGCGCACTCCGGCAGCGCTTCGCTCTCCACGCTGAAGGGAATGGCGAATTCCAGGGATCGGATGCCGCCCTCCCCCTCCGGCGTGTACAGGACTGTTACGCGCACCGTTCCGGAGAGAGTAGCCTTTCCGTCCCGAAAATCCCGGCCGTGAAGAAAGACCATCCCTTCCGTGTCGATGATACGGGCCATGTCCGGGCAATAGTCCGGTACGATCGTCTCGGCAGTCTCCTCCGCTGTCAGCGTGGTTTCCGTCCCCGCTTCGTATGTATCAAAGCTTTGTTTTTTTAATTCCAGTTCCATGTCGCGTCCATCCTTTCCCGGCCGTTCACACTGAGATGTTGCTCCAGTGTATGCTCGCCGGGACGCGCTTATGCGCCTACGTGGAAGATCCGGCGCAGGATGCCCCGCAGTGCCTTGGGGGATTTCCATACCACGATATTCATCTCTTTGCCTCCTTCCCTATCTGCGGCAGCAGGCGCAGCCGCAGGCGATCAGCAGCATGGCCACCAGAAACAGCAGCGCGCCCACCGGGAAGATCGCGGCGATCAGGATCCCGGCGCCCAGCGCCACGGCAAAAATACCCAACAGATGGCAGCCGCCTCTGCGAAACATATCACCCGCCCCCTCTCTGGTATCAGTATAGCGTCAGTGGCTGTCCTCCGTGCGGAACAATCCAAAGAAAAAAGGACCGTGCGCAAGGCACGGTCCTCCTGTTATTTTTTTCGTTCCTGCCAGGCACGCAAAGGCTTGAGCTCTTCATAGAGCCGCACATAGCTTGCGTGGCGGCTTTGCTGGATCTTGCCGCTGCGCAGCGCATCCAGCACGGCACAGCCGGCTTCCTTGGTGTGGCTGCATCCCACAAAGCGGCACTGACCTAGGTAGGGCTCAAACTCCCGGAAGGTCTCCGGAAGATGCTCCTTCAGCTCCAGATTCAACTCGTCTGTCTCGAAGGAGGAAAAGCCCGGAGAATCCACCACATCCGCTCCGCAGGAGAGGTGATAGAGCTCCACGTGGCGGGTGGTATGCCGTCCGCGGCCCAGTGCGTCGCTGACCTCTCCCACCTGCAGGCGGAACTCGGGCTCCAGTGCGTTGAGGATGCTGGACTTTCCTACGCCGGAGTTACCTGTAAAGGCGGAAAGCTTTCCAATGATCGCCTCCCGCAGACGGTCCAGCCCCTCCCCTGTCTCTGCGCTGAGACGGAGCGTAGGGATGCCGGAGGCGGTGTAGATGCGGTACAGCTCCTCCGCCGGGTCCAGATCACATTTATTGAGGACCACCAGCACGTCGCAGTGTTTCAGCGCGGCGATGGCGGTCACCCGGTCGATGAGGAACGGGTCGGTGCGGGGAATAGCACCGGAGCCGATGATGACCAGCTGGTCGATGTTGGCCACCGCCGGGCGGGCAAAGGCGTTGCGCCGGGGAAGGATCTCCTCCACGAAACCCTCACCGCCGCCCAGCTCCCGGACTTCCACCCAGTCCCCCACCAGGGGGGACTGGCCTGTTTTGCGGAACTTTCCCCGGGCACGGCAGGTGAGCACCTCCGTGCCGGTATTGACATAATAGAAGCCGCTGAGGGCCTTTTGAATCCGTCCTCTTGCCATATCAGTCAAATTGCACGTCCTGTGCCTGCTCCAGATCCTCTTCTCCGTCGATGTAGACCTGGACATGCTGGATGCCGGAGCCGGTCAGGGAGACGCTGATGCTGCCCTGGGCGCAGGAAACATGCTTGTTGTACTGCTCTTCCCCGTCCACGGTGACCCACACATCCACGCTCTCACGTCCATCCTGGGGCAGCATGACGGAAATGGTGCGGGACTGGCTGGGAGCGAGACCGGAGCTGACCTTGAACTTGATGGTATCGCCCTCGGTGACTTCTGTGCCGGACTCGATGCTCTGCCACAGGATCTCGCCGGCAGGCTTGTCGCTGTCCACGATCTCAATGTCGGCATCCGTGCAGGTGAGCTTCCAGGTGGTCTTGAGCTGCTCACGGACCTTGTCGATGTTCTGTCCCACGAACGGAGGTACCGGGAACTGCTCCAGCTCCGGGCCCTTGCTCACGTAGACCTTGATGGTATCACCCTTTTTCAGCGTGGCACCCTCGGCGGGGTCTGTGCGGATCACATAGCCGCTGGAGATCTCATCGGAGAACTCCTGATACTCCACAGAGGCGTCGATGATCAGATCCAGGTCGTTTTCCCGGCTGAGGGTCTTGAGGGTCAGAATAGCAGTCTGGGCCTCCTGATTTACCACGTTCACCATCTCGCCGGTGTTCTCGCCCAGGCTGACGGTGACTTCGATCTTCAGATTGTCGCCTTTGCGGCGCTCACCGGCGTTCGGGGTCTGGCGCATGATCTCGCCCTCGTCGTATTCGTCGCTGTAGTCAGAGGCGGCTTCCGTGACGGTGAAGATCCCGTCGATCTCCGGCATGGCCAGCGCCTCCTCCATGGTCTTGCCCAGCAGATTGGGCACTTCATAGTCCGTGGGAGCGGGATTGCCGAAAGAGGAGAAGATCACCTTGAACAGCACGACCACCAATACCAGAGCCGCCACACAGGCACCGGCAATGGCAGCGGTGCGCTTGTGATTTTTGGGGCGGCGGGGTTCGTCGTCATAGTCCCGATACCGCTCCGGCTCCCGGCGATGGGTTGCATGGCTGGATTCCAGAACATGAGCCCCGGTGGTGCGAAGCGGACGGGTAGGCTCATCCTCTTCCGTGGGACGCAGATCCTCCAGCTCAAAATCCAGGCTGACGCCGGGATTTTTGCGGAAGGCCTCCAGATCGGCGATCATGGCGTCGGCAGAGGCATAGCGCTTGTCCAGCTCCGGAGCCATGGCTTTCATGCAGATCAGTTCCAGCTGCTGGGGGATCTCGGGATTGATCTCTCTGGGAGCCAGCGGGATGGAGCTGAGGTGCTGGATGGCCACGGACACGGCGCTGTCCCCTTCAAAGGGCAGGCGGCCTGTGAGCATTTCATAGAGCACCACGCCGGCGGAATAGACATCGCTGCGGGCGTCGGTGCGGTCTCCCCTGGCCTGTTCGGGAGAGATATAGTGTACGGAGCCCAGGGCTTCCTGGGTCAGCGTCTGGGCGGAGTTTTCCAGGCACGCGATGCCGAAATCGGCAACCTTTACGCTGCCGTCCCGCAGGACCATGACGTTCTGGGGCTTGATATCCCGGTGGACGATGCCGCGGCTGTGGGCGTGACTGAGGCCCCGCATGATCTGGGTGATGAAGTGCAGAGACTCCCGCCAGTTGAGCTGTCCCCGCTTTTCCATATATTGCTTGAGGGTGATACCGTCGATGAGCTCCATGACGATATACTCGATGTCGCCGCCCCGGGACACGTCATAGACAGAGACGATGTTGGGGTGGGACAGCTGCGCGACCGCCTGGGACTCGGCGTTGAACCGGCGGCGGAAATCCTCGTTCTGCGCAAGGTCGCTTTTGAGGATCTTGATGGCCACCAGGCGGTTGAGGCGGTGACACTTTGCCTTATATACCACGGCCATACCGCCCGTACCGATCCGCTCCAGGATCTCGTAGCGGTTGTCCAGCATTTTACCAATGTACTGATCCATATACCTGCACCTCCCTCTTACGCCATCCGCATCAGCACGGCGGTCACATTGTCCGAGGCTCCGTTGGCCTTGGAAATGGCCAGCAGGCGATCCATGCAGGTGGCAAGATCGCCGCCGTGGAGCACTTCAAACAGCATTTCCTGATCCGTGACGGTTTCCACCAGCCCATCAGAGCACAGCAGCAGGAAATCCCCCGCCGCCATGGGACATATGTACCCATCGCTAAGGGCAGACATGTCAGGGCCCAGCGCGCGGGTGATCAGGTTGCGGTTGGGATGATGGCGGGCTTCCTCCGGGGTAATGTCCCCGCGGTCCACCATGCTCTCCACCAGGGAGTGGTCCTTGGTAACGCGGGAAATCCCGTCGGCGGAGATGTGATAGGCGCGGCTGTCTCCCACGTTGGTGACCACGGTGCCCTTGTCGTAACTCACAGCAGAGACCAGCGTGGTGCCCATGCTGCGGCAGTCCATAGAGGCCTGCGCGGCCTGCCGGATGGCCCGGTTGGCAACAGACACGGCATAGGCGGAAACTTCCTTGAGCTGCTCGGGGCTCATGCCCGGGCGCAGCTGCTTTTTCATTTCCGACACAAAGGTCTCCACTGCAATGTGGCTGGCCTGCCGGCCGCCTGCGGGACCGCCCATGCCGTCGCACACCACGCACAGGGTATATCCACTCTCCGGCAGCTGCTCTACGGCATAGTCATCCTGGTTTTCTTTTCGCACGAGACCCACATCGCTCATGCTCCATACTTCCATCATTGGGAATCCTCCCCTTTCCTAGCTTCCTCCATGGCTTTGCGGCGAAGCTGGCCGCAGGATGCGTCGATGTCTCCGCCCAGGCTGCGCCGTACGGTGGCGGTCAGGCCGTGGGACTCCAGACGCTTTTGAAACGCCGCGATCCGCCGGGACGGCTTGAAGGGACTCTCTACCACATCATTGAGCGGAATGAGATTCACATGTCCCGGCATGCCGCGGAGGTTTTTGGCGATCAGATCTGCCTGCCAGTCGTGGTCATTGACACCGTCGATCATGGCGTACTCAAAGGAGATGCGCCGACCGGTCTTGCGGAAATAGTCATGACAGGCGGCAAACAGCTCCTCCACCGGGTAGGCGCGGTTGATGGGCATGATCTTGGAGCGGGTCTCATTGTCCGGCGCGTGCAGCGAGACGGAAAGCGTCAGCTGAAGGCCCAGATCGGACAAAAGGCGGATGCCGGGGATCACGCCGCAGGTGGAAAGAGAGATGTGGCGCATGCCGATGTTCATACCGTCGGGGTGATTCACCAGCTCCAGGAATTTGCGTACCGTGTCCAGATTGTCCATGGGTTCTCCGATGCCCATCAATACGATGTTGGAGATCTCCAGACCGGAATCCAGCTGGGTGAAGAGCACCTGGTCCAGCATTTCCGCTGGGGTCAGGTCACGCACCTTTCCGGCAATGGTGGACGCACAGAAAGCGCAGCCCATCCGGCAGCCCACCTGGGAAGAGATGCACACGGTATTGCCGTGGTGATAGCGCATGAGAACGGATTCGATGCAGTTCCCGTCCGCCAGTTCCCAGAGGTACTTGATGGTCCCGTCCAGACGGGATACCTGCTTTCTGGCCACCTTGGGCGGCGTCAGGATGCAGGCCTCTGCCAGCTGATCCCGCAGGGACTTTGGGAGATTGGTCATCTCGGAGAAAGAACGGGCGCCCTTATGGAGCCAGGTAAATACCTGCTTGGCCCGGTAGGCCGGCTGTCCCATGGATTGGAGGACGTCGCCGACCTCCTGCAGGGACATGGATTTTATGTCGATCATATGGACTCCTCAAGAATGCCGCCGCATGCGGCAGATGTAAAAACCGTCCGTCTGGTGGCGCTGGGGCCACAGGGTGATCTGCCCGTCGGAAACGGTGCCGAACGGCTGCGGCAGCGGAATAGCCTCCCGCTGGAACGATTCGTGCTCCGCCAGGAAGGCGTCGGTGATCTGCTGGTTTTCCTCCGGCAAAATGGTGCAGGTGGAATAGACCAGCAGTCCGCCCGGCCGTACATAGCGGGCTGCATTTTCCAGCAGGGCGCTCTGGATCACCGGCAGGGCAAACAGGTCGTCGGCTTTCTTGTAGCGCACATCCGGCTTTTTGCGGATGATGCCCAGGCCGGAGCAGGGGGCGTCCACCAAAACGGTGTCGAAAGCGGCCTCCCACTTGGGCTCGAATCGGCGGCCGTCTGCGGCGGCGGTTTCCAGGCAGGTGATCCCCAGGCGTGCGGCGCCCTCCCGGATGCGGGAGAGCTTGCGCTCATGGAGATCGCAGGAGGTGATGGAACCTACATCGCCCATGGCAATGGCGGCGGAGAAGGATTTTCCGCCCGGTGCTGCGCACATGTCCAGCACCCGCTGGCCCGGCACCACCTGCGCGGCAAGAGACACCAGACTGGCGGCCGGGTCCTGCACCAGGAAGAGACCTTCCTGGAAAGCGGGCAGCGCAGTGAGATCGCCGGTGCCGGAAAGTTCCAGGCAGCCGGGCACCCAGGAATGCTCCCGGACCGTGATCCCCGCGCTCTCCAGCATGGTGCGAAGGGCCTGTGGCGTGGTCTTCATGGTATTGACCTGTACAGTCATGGGAGCCACGGAGTTGTTGATGCGCAGGTACTCCTCAGTCTCCTCCGGACCCAGGACCGGCAGCAGCCGCTTGATGAGCCAGCGGGGGTGACTGTACCGGATGGACAGTGTGCGCAGGATATCCCCTTCCGGAATGGGCGGGAGGGAATGCTTGTTCTGGGAGACTTTACGCAATACGGCGTTCACAAGTCCTGCAGCAGAGCCGCGCTTGAAAAGCCGCGCCAGCTCCACAGACTGGTTTACCGCGGCGTAGTCGGGGACCTTGTCCAGATACAGGATCTGATAGGCGCCCAGCCGCAGGATCTCCAGTAGCGGCGGCTGCAGGTGATCGGTGCGCTGGCTGCAATAGGCGCCCAGGTAATAGTCCAGCAGGAACTGGTTTTGCAGCACGCCATAAACCATGCGGCTGCATAAGGCAGCATCGGCGGCGGAGAGTCCGTCTCGCTGGATCTGGGCTTTCAAAGCCGCGTCGGCCCATGCATCCTTGGTGCGGCATCCGATCAGCACGCGCAGGGCTGTTTCACGGGCGTTGCTCATTGCCTGCCACCTCCCTGCTCCCGGTTATTCCGTCCTGCAAAGATCAGGACGAAACGCAGCAGCTGCAGGGCGGACATGAGCAGCGCGGCCACATAGGTCATGGCAGCGGCCCGCAGAACCCGGCGTGCACCGACCAGCTCGTCGTCCCAAAGGAGAGACTGGGATTCCAGCGTCTCCAGAGCCCGGTGAGAGGCGTTGAACTCCACGGGCAGCGTCACCAGCTGGAAGAAAGTGGTCAGAGAAAAGAGAATGATGCCCGCCAGGAACATGGCCTGGCTGTACAGCAGCATACCCGCAAAAAGCAGCAGGAACGAGAATTTGGAGCCGATCTGCGTCAGAGGGAGGATGGCCGTCCGCAGGCGCACAGGGCCATAGCCCAGAGCGTACTGCACAGCGTGGCCTGCCTCGTGGGCCGCGACGCCCACCGCTGCAATGGTAGGGGCACCGTATACGGATTCGGACAGGTAAATGGTATTGTCCCGGGGGTCATAGTGGTCGGTCAGGTGTCCGCGGGTGGTGCGTACAGGCACATCGTAGATTCCGTGGGCCCGCAGTACTGCCTCCGCCGCCTGTGCACCGGTCAGATGCCGGCGGTTATTCACGGCGCTGTACCGCCGGAAGTTTCCGCTTACCTGGAACTGGGCCCACAAAGAGAGGGCCAGAACAGGGATCAGCAGCAGGACATAGATGTTGTTGGCAAGAAAGTCGCCGTAACCGTGGTAGCCGTAGCCATAACCATAACCGTAGTAATAGGGCATAGAAAACCTCTCAGTTTAAATTTTGCGTTACACGTCCATGGGGTGACCCAGCAGGTATGCCGCAGCCGCCATGCGCTTGCCGCCCTCGGCCTGCAGCTCGGTGATCAAGAGGCTGTTTCCATCGCCGCAAGCCACCTCGATCCCCCGCTTTCCGGCGGAGAGAACGGTGCCGGGCGCCTTGTCCGTGGCGGTGCCGGGCGCGGTCTTGTAGACCTTGAACCGCTGGCCCTGCAGCTCCGTTGCTGCACAGGGCCAGGGGATCAGGCCCCGGACCTGGCAGGAGATCGCCCGTGCCGGGCGGCTCCAGTCGATGGGAGACATGTCTCTGGAGAGCATGGAGGCGTAGCTTTGCAGTGATTCATCCTGCGGCGTACGGGAGGCGGTGCCGTTTTCCAGCGCACGGATGGCGTCGGACAGGGCGTCTGCACCCAGCTCCGCCAGCCGGCCGGTCAGGGACAGGGCGTCCTCCTCTTCTCCAATGGGAGTGGACACCTGGCAGATCACATCGCCTGCATCCAGCTCCTTGGCCATATACATGATGGAGACACCGGTTTCGGTCTCGCCGTCCAGAATGGCCCAGTTGATGGGCGCGGCGCCCCGGTATTTGGGCAGCAGGGACGAGTGAACGTTGATGGCGCCGTAAGGCGGGAACTGCAGGATCTCCTCCGGCAGGATCTTGCCGTAGGCAGCCACCACAATCAGCTCCGGGGAAAGCTCCCGGATGATGGACATGGCTTCCCCGTCCCGCATTTTCAGCGGCTGATAGACCGGCAGGTCTTGAGAAAGGGCATATTCCTTTACCGGGGAGAATGCCAGCTTGTGTCCGCGGTTTTTAGGCTTGTCCGGCTGGGTGAACACTCCACAGACAGTATGCCCATCTTCCACCAGACGACGCAGCGACGCCACGGCAAAATCCGGCGTTCCCATAAACAAGATGCGCAAGCTCATTCCTCCTCCTGAGCCTCTTCCTGCTCCAGATATTCCCGCAGCTCTTCGTCAGAGAGGAAGTGGTCGATATGCTCGGTATACAGGTGGCCGTCCAGGTGCTCGATCTCATGGCAGAAGGCGCGGGCGGTCAGTTCTTCGCCCTCCACCTCAAACCAGTTGCCGTCCCGGTCCTGGGCGCGGACACGAACCCGCTCGGGCCGGGTGACGATGCCCCACTTGCCGGGGACGCTCAGGCAGCCTTCCAGACCCGTCTGCTCACCGCTCTGGGCCACGATCTCCGGATTCACCAGCTCCAGATACTCCTCGCTGTCCTCGTCCATCACCACGCACACACGGCGCAGAACGCCCACCTGCGGCGCGGCAAGACCTGCGCCATTGGCGTCCGCCAGGGTTTCCAGCAGGTCATCCAGCAGCTCATGGAGCCGGCCGTTGAATTCAGTCACGGGCCGGCAAACTTTGTTCAGGCAGGGGTCACCCTGCTCAACGATTTTACGCAAAGCCATCGTTTGATCCTTTCCGACTGTCAGTCTGTGAGATTGCAGTCTACAAAAATATTCACACCGCGGTTTGCGCGGTCATTGGAAAACGTCTTTAAAAGCCAGCTGATCTTGTCGCGGGTGGGCTTGCAGTTGCTGCCTATCAGCAGCACATGATAGCGGTAGCGGTTATTGACCTTCAAAACCGGCGCCGGTGCAGGGCCGAGCACCTCCAGATCCGGGAACAGCTGCCGCAGCGTGTCCCGGGCGGCGGCGGCGCTCCGCAGTACGGCGCCCTCGTCTGTGCCGGAGAGTGTAAAGGAAAAGTGATCTGCAAAGGGCGGACATTGCCGCAGCCGGCGCAGCCGGATCTCCTGGCGGTAAAATCCCGCATAATCCTGGGCAGCCGCGCAGCGGATCACATCGTTCTCCGGCGTATAGGTCTGAATGACGGCCCGTCCGTCCCGTCCGCCCCGGCCTGCCCGGCCCACGACCTGCGTAAGCAGGTTGAAGGTGCGCTCGGCGGCCTGATAATGGTCCACGTACAGGGACAGGTCTGCGGACAAAACCCCTACCAGGGTCACATTTTCAAAGTCCAGACCCTTGGCGACCATCTGTGTCCCCAACAAAATGGGGATGCGCTCTTTTTCAAAGCGCTCCAGCAGGACGCTGTGACCGCCGGCGGCGGTATCTGCGTCCATCCGCAGTACCGGGACGTCCGGAAACAGCTGGCTGAGCTCCTGCTCCACCTTCTGCGTCCCGCAGCCCACATGCTTCATGGTCCCGCCGCACTGGGGGCAGGTATCTCCGGCGATTTGAGAGTGCCCGCAGTGGTGGCACATCAGCCGGCCGTTGGCGGAGTGGTAAGTCAGCGCTGCACTGCACCGGGGACACTGGGGCACATAGCCGCACTCTCCGCATAGAAGCATGCGGCTGTTGCCCCGGCGGTTCAGGAACAGAATGCTCTGTTCGCCGCGCCGGAGGTTTTCCTCCAGCTCCTTTTGCAGCAGACTGCCGATCACGCCGGGGTTTCCGTGGCGCACCTCGTCCCGCAGGTCGGCAATAGACACCCGGGGCAGCGCGCGGGCGTTGTAGCGCTGACGCAGGGCAAAGAGATGGTACGTTTTGTTTTCCGCCGCCCAGGCACTTTCTACCGAAGGCGTGGCGGAGCCCAGCAACAGCGTGGCGCCGAAGCGGGCACAGAGAAACTTGGCAACGTCCCGGGTGTGGTAGCGGGGCGGATTTTCCGACTGGTAGCTTCCCTCCTGCTCTTCATCCAGCACGATGAGACCGAGGTTTTTGACAGGGGCGAAGATGGCGGAGCGGGTGCCCAGCACTACCCGGACTTCCCCGCGGCGGATGCGTTTCCATTGGTCATATCGCTCCGTCATGCGAAGAGAGCTGTGAAGCATTGCTACTTCACTGCCGAAGTATGCCCGGAACTTGCGCATCATCTGAGGCGTAAGCACGATCTCCGGGACCAGCACGATGGCGCTTTTGCCCATGCGCAGGGCCTCCTGCACCAGGCGGATATAGATCTGCGTCTTTCCGCTGCCCGTTACGCCATACAGCAGCGCTGCTTCTGCACGGCCGCTCTCCAGCAAGGAGAGAATGCCGTTGAAAGCCCGCTGCTGTTCCTGACTGAAGATAATTTTGGGACCGGGGGCTACTGTTTCCTCGGTCGGGATGCGCAGGGCCTCCTCCTGTGTCAGCTTGAGAAGACCGGCCTTTTCCATGGCACGCAGAGTGCGCATGGTGGCGCCGGTATAATAGCAGAGTTCTGCGGCGGAGGTTTTTCCCTCCGTAGAAAGCAGCTGGGTCACTGCATACCGAACGGGGGCGCTGGAGCGCTTGCGCTCGGTCAGTGCCAGAGCCTCCTCCCCGCTGATGGCCAGCTCGGCCATGGTGCGGGTTTTGTCTCCGATCTGCCGCTTGGCGTCGGACTGCCGGAGGAGAATGCCGTCATGCTCCATAGCGCGGATCGTCGCCTGGGGGATTCCTGCACTTTCCAGCGTGTCTTTGGGCGCGCTACCGCCAAGAGACTCAAGTACATCCAGCAGCTGGTCAGCGCCTGGGATATCTGCACAGCGCGTGCGGGCTTCCTCCATGGAAACGCCGAGCGATGCGCGCTCTTGCAGGCGATACCAGAGTCCTGCCGGCAAGATGGTTTTGACTGCCTCGAACATGGTACAAAAGTACCGCTGCCGCAGCCACAGGGCCAGCGCGATCCCGTCCCCGTCCAGTACAGGCGCAGCGTCCAATACGGCGGCGAGGGGCTTGAGTCCCCGCACCTTCTCTCCGCAGGTCCGAGCCAGGATCACGCCCTCGCTAGTGCGGTTGCCGCGCCCGAAGGGAACGGTCACCCGAACGCCGGGAAGTGCAGTTTCCAAAAGCGCCTCAGGAACCAGGTAGTCATAGGGCTTGTCAATGGAATAGGGCGCGGCGCTGACCGCTACCTTTGCGATTTCCGCGGTCTCCATGCCTCGCCCTCCCCTTTTGTGCTTATCGGTCCTCTTCGATCACCAGATTCATGTGGCTTGCATCCAGCTTGCCGTCAGCCACCTCGTGGATGGCCAGCGTGACGGGCTTTTCCGTCAGATGCTCGCCGGTCTCCTCGGCCGTCTCGGCGATCTGCCGGGCGCGCCGGGCCACCACGTTGACCAGCATATAGCGGTTGGGGATGTAACTGGTGAGTTTGTTCATTGCGGGATACAGCATCATAATAATCTACTTCCATTCTGCCGGATTTCGGCTGATTTTTTTGTCGTTTTACGGAGATGACGGTTTTTTATCTTCCGCTGATGATCTCCATGCGCTCCTTGGGTTTGCAGTGCTCAGCGGTCATGATGGCATTGAGCTCTTCCACCGCGTTCTCCACGCTGTCATTGATCACGAAATAGTCATAGGTATGGGCGGTCTGGAATTCCACCTTGGCACGCAGCAGCCGCTTCTGGATCTTTTCCAGCGTGTCGGTGCCGCGCTCCGTCAGCCGCCGCTCCAGCTCTTCCCAGCTGGGGGGAGCAATGAAAATACGCACGGCGTCCGAACGTTTGCTGGTGACCTGGATGGCACCCTGGACCTCAATGTCCAAAATCACATCCAAACCGCGGTTCATGGCGTCATCCACGAAGCGCTTGGGCGTTCCGTAGAAGTTGCCAACATACTCGGCGTACTCCAGAAACTCGTCTTTGGCGATCCAGGAGCGGAACGTATCCACGTCCAAAAAGTGGTAGTGGACACCATTGACCTCTCCGGGCCGGGGGTCTCTGGTGGTGGCGGAGACGGAGAAATAGACATTTTTCCGCCGCTCCATCAGGGCCTGCAGCACCGTGCTCTTTCCGACGCCGGAGGGGCCGGAAACAATAAAGGTTTTCCCTCTTCTCATAATTTTCAATCTCCTTCTGCCCCGTGCTGTTCCGTCCGTGCGCCGAAACGCTCCGGCGGCAGGGCGGACAAGATCACGTGGTCACTGTCCATGATAAAGATGGATGCGGTCTTACGGCCGTAAGTCGCATCGATCAGCATGCCGCGTTCCCGGCTCTCCTGGACCATGCGCTTGATGGGGGCTGAGTCCGGACTGACGATGGCCAGCAGCCGGTCCCGGGAGACCAGACTGCCAAATCCAATATTGATCAGTTCCATGGCGTCACTCGATGTTCTGCACCTGCTCGCGCATCTTCTCCACTTCAGCCTTCAGCTGGACCACGATCTGGGCGATGGAGACGTCGTTGCACTTGGAGCCGATGGTATTGGACTCGCGGTTGACCTCCTGAATCAGGAAGTCCATCTTACGGCCCATGGGCTCGTCCGCGCGCAGCATGGTGCGCAGCTGGGAGGTATGGCTCCGCAGGCGTACCGTCTCTTCGTCCACGGCGACCTTATCGGCGTAGATGGCGGCTTCGGTGAGGATGCGCTGGGGATCGATGGTGGTGCTTTGCAGGACCTCCTGCATACGGGCAGTCAGCTTGGCACGGTACTCGGCCACGGTCTCGGGAGAGCGTGCTTCCACACGGGCGGTGCAGTCGTCAATGGTGTCCAGCCGGGAGGCGATGTCCTCCGCCAGCTTCTCCCCTTCCACGGCGCGCATGGTGTTGTAGGCCTTGAGGGCCTCATCCAGCACGGTGCAAAGATCCTCACTGACGGTTTCCAGATCCTCGTCTGCCTTGGTGACGGTCAGCACATCCGGGAAGCGGGCCAGGGTCTCCGGGCTCACCTGATAGGTCTCACTGCCGCACAGGGAGGACAATGTCTGCAGCGCGGCGGCGTACTGTGCTGCCAGCTCCTGGTTCACGCTGACCTTGGCCACATCTGCGGCGGAGGCGTCCACGGTGATGAACACGTCCACCTTTCCCCGGGAGACGGCCTTTTGCACGCGGCCCTTCACGGCCTCCTCGGCAAAGGCGTACATCCGGGGCATTTTTACAGTGCAGTCCAAATAACGGTTATTGACAGAGCGCACTTCCACGGTGATATCCCGTTTGTGCAGCTCCATACGTGCCCGGCCATAGCCGGTCATACTCTTGATCACGGTAACTTCCTCTCCATTCTATCACATATCGGCATGGCCGTCAGCAGATGGGACAGCAAATAAATCCGCCGCCGCTGCAAAGCGTATAGGCACAGCACAGGCTCAGGCAGGGATTGGACCCGCACAGGTCCGTTCCGAACACGGTTCCGCTGGGACGGTAGGTGGTCTGCCCGGCGTTTTCCATGAAGTCCAGAGCGGCCCGGTACTCGGCGTTTCCGGGGTCCATCTGGCAGGCGGTCTGGTAATAGCGGCGGGCCTCGTCCATCCAGCCCCGGCGATAGCACACGGCACCGCGCAGGAAGTTCCACTCGGCGTTATGATCGCTGTAATTGGCCAGAAGGGCTTCTGCCCGGCTCAGATTTCCGGAGTTGATGGCAAGGCGTACCTGCTGTAAAACAGAGCTGCCGGAGGAGCCCCCATAGGACCCGCCGTACTGCTGGCGCTGATAGGCTCCGCCATAACTGCTTTGGCTGTATCCGCCGCCCTGCGCACCGCCCCGGGCACGGTCCCGGGTGATCTGCTCATAGGCGGCGTTGATCTCTTTCATTTTTTCCTGCGCCAGATCCGCCAGGGGATTGTCGTGGTAGTTGTCCGGGTGATACTTGCGAGCCAGGTCCCGGTATGCCTTTTTGACTTCTTCATCGGTGGCGGTTTCAGGCACGCCCAAAACCTCATACGGATCGTTCATGTGCTTTCCTCAACATTCTTGCGTTTTCTTTCTATGCCCCGTGCCCTGGGACGAAAAGTGCCGTCCAGCACGGCTTTTCCAACCTGGAAAAGGCCGCTGTAAATGGTGGATTCCAGAAGCTTTGACCAGCAGCCAAAATTCCCAAGTTCGTAAGCAGTGGCGATCATGCGGACGGAGTGATCCAGGGACTGGGCGAACAGATGCCGGCTCTCCGGCGTCCAGACGCCGTCACGCAGATCAAAGCGCAGCGCCACAGGGTTATAATTCCCGGAATGGGCATCTTTTTTCAGATCATCTGCCGCGTCGATCAAATAGATCCAGCGTCCCAGATGGTAGAGCATCTGGGCAAGTACCCGGCGCTGAACCACATCTTCCACCTGGTCGGCGCTCCGCGCCAATAAAACGGCAAACGCGTCCGCTGCCTGATCCATGGAAGCGCACCGTGCCTTTTCCAACTGACGCAGGATAGAAAGCTGCTTCTTTACCGCCGCATCGAAATCGGGGCGAAGCCTGGCTGCCCGCCGGTAGGCCGGCTCCAGTACAGAGGAAGCGGCCCGGTATTTGGTGCCGTGGAGCCAGTCGTGGTCCTCCACCCCGTCCCGCAGCTGCCAGTAGGCGAGGATGACGCTCTCATCTGCCGCCAGCTCCATAGCAGAGCTGCTTTGCAGGAACGGGCGCTTTTTGTGGGGGGAGGCGATGCACCGGCTACGGAGGACGCTGCCTTCATCCGGCGCGGAGAGCAGGATGGCTAGATAGGTGAAATCGTAATTGAGAATGAAGCGCGCCGCGGGACCGTACCGCCGCCCCAGCGTGTGACAAAGACCGCAGTAGACCTGCTGGAACCGCAGGCGCTCCTCCTCATCCAGGGCCTCTAGAGGCGGGCGAACATAGCCGTACATTAAAACAAGCGGACGATGCGGAAGATCAGTC
>URKI01000003.1 GCA_900548505.1 uncultured Oscillibacter sp.
CTCGACTAGTCGTCGGCAGCGTCAGATGTGTATAAGAGACAGACCACGCCCGCCACCGCCTTCATGCCGTTTTCTCCTTCTCCGCCCGCCTCGCACTGGATCAGCCGGGCCAGCAGCTCCCGGTCGGAATATGCCATGGTTTCTTACCTCACTTCCTCTGCTGCCCCATTGTATGCAAAAAGACCGCCGCGGGTGCTTCCCGCGGCGGTCTTTGCTGTTTTTTATTGGGCAGAGCCCGCTTTTTGCTCTTCGATGGCCTGACGGAACATGTCCTCCGTCTGTTGGATGGAAAGATCCAGAGCGTAGCGCTTGGCATGCTCGGCATAGCGCTTTTCCATCTCCACACGCTCCTGGGGATGCTCGATCCACCAGTCGATGCGCTGGGCCAGGGCATCGCTGTCCCCGGCGGGGAACAGGCTCTGGCTGTCCAGTGCGAACTGGGGCGTGGCAGAGCGGGGGGAGTTTGCGATGACCGGCACCAATCCGCAGGCAAACGCCTCCATGCAGCTCATGGCCTCGATCTCCGCGTCGGAGGTATGCACATACAGGTCTGCCATGTGCAAGATCTCCAGCAGCCGCTCCGGCTCATAAAACTCCATGACGATGGGATTGTGGAGCTTTTTGGCGAGGCGGCGGTACTTATTCTCCAGAGGGCCCTTGCCTGCCAGGATCACCTGGATGCGGTCGGCGTAGCGGCTCTTGGCACAGGCCTCGATGAGCACGTCCTGGCGCTTCTCACCGGCGTAACGGCCCACCATCAGCACGTTGAAAAAGCCCTCCATCCACGGCTCCTTGGGCTTTTTCCCATACTGATACTGGGGGCTGATGCCGTTGGAGATCACATGGAGCTTGGCGGTATAGCCATGGCGGCGGAGCTGGTCGGCGATCATGGCGCTGGGGCAGTGGATGTGGGTAAAGCGGTTAAAGAAGCTGTCCCGGAAGCGGTTGTACACAAAGTCGTTCACCCGTTTGCTGTTTCCCATATGCAGCGTAAAGGTAATATTTTCCGGCTGGCAGTGGAACGCCGCCGTGTGGGGGATCCCCAGCTTTTCCACATGCTTGAGTCCCATGACACCCAGCGGTGAGGGCATCATGAAATGCACCACGTCCGCCCAGGCGGCCGCCTTTTCAAACACGTGCTTGTTCGGAATGGCCAGACGCATACCCTGGCTGGTGATCAGATGCTCCACAATGGGGAAAAAACGCATCTGCCGCACGGCATACTTGTAATCTGCCGGTTTTCCCGTGGCAATGACACGCACCTCGTTGCCGTGCTGGCGCAGCGCCATGGCAAAGCGCCGGGCGCTGATGGTGGTGCCGTTATTGGCGTCGTCGAACTGGTCAATGACCAAAACGATCTTCATAAATGGTCTGTTCTCCCTCAACACAGATTTGTTTTACAATATGTGTCAGTGTATCATCTTTCCACTGGATTGTCCACAAAAGGCTGGCAAAATATAAGAAAAAAGCCATGCCGCAGCATGGCTTTTTTCGCTTACTGAGCCTTGTCCGCCAGGATCTGCTCCAGGCCACGGGCCAGCTGGTCCGGGCAGGAGGTGGACTTGGCGCCGCAGTGGATGCCCTTCATGCGCTCGATGGCCTCCTGGGCAGACATGCCGCGCACCAGCGCGCTGATGCCCTGCAGGTTGCCGCTGCAGCCACCCACGACCTCCAGGTTCTCAATGACACCCTGGTCATTCAGCTCCACACTCATTTCCCGAGAGCACACGCCCTGGGGACGGAAAGAATACTTCATATACCTTTTTCTCCTCTTTTTCTAATCTTTCAACAGGATAACACGCCCTGTCCCAAAAGGCAAGCCCCACTTCCCGCTTGACAATATCGAATATCGGTATTATAGTGAAATCAGAAATAACGATATTCGATATTCAGAGAGGAGGCGCTCCATGGCTCGGGAAAAATTCCACACCCTGACGGAGCAGATGTTCTACATTCTGCTGTGCCTGACCAAGGAGCAGTGCGGCACGGACATCATGGCCGCCGTGTCCGCCCTGACAGGCGGCCGGGTCAATGTGGGGCCCGGTACGCTCTATAACCTGCTGGAGCAGTTCCAAAGCGCAGGCATGATCGAAGAGACCAAGGTGGAGGGCCGTCGCCGCAGCTACCGCATCACCGCGGCGGGGCGGCAGGCGTTGGACGAGGAATACCGGCGTCTTATCACGCTGGCGGAGGACTACCGGCGCATTCTGCCGGAGGAAGGAGCGTCCCTATGAAGAAAAGGCACATTTACCGGCCGGCGTTCTACTCCTTTTACGACAGCCAGGGCATTGCCGCCCATTTAGAGCGCATGGCGGCACAAGGCTGGATGATCGATTCCATCTCCGGCGCGTTCTGGCGCTACCGGGCCATAGAACCATCCCAGCTCCATTTCGCCGTCACCTACTTCCCCAAGGCCTCCTCCTTTGACCCGGGCCCCACGGAGGGCCAGCAGGTCTTTGCGGACTACTGCGCCCAGGTGGGGTGGGAGCCGGCCGTCCGATGGGGACAGATGCAGATCTTCTATACGGACCAGAGCGACCCCGTCCCGCTGGAGACGGACCCGGTGACCCAGGTGGAAAACATCCGCTCGGCCATGCGCCGCAGCTTCCTGCCGGGTATGCTGGCCACGCTGGCCCTGGCCATATTCCAGCTGGTATTTTTCTTCTGGCGGATGTACACCGGCCCCCTGGACGCGCTCAGCTCCCCCATCACACTGCTCTCGTCAGCCACCTGGCTGCCCATCGCCCTCATGGCTCTGCTGGAGCTTGGTTTCTACGTCTGGTGGCTGCCCAGGGCCCGGCAGGCAGCCCAGGAGGGCCGTATGCTCCATATCCGCACCTGGCGCTATGCCAGCCTCTCTTTTGTGGGCATTCTGTTTGCAGCAGAGATCCTGTTCCTGCTGACCACCTCCCGGAAGGAGCTGGTATACTTCCTCTTCGGTGCGGTGCTGGTGCTGCTGGTGTGCGTACTCACCGCCTCTGCCACCAGTGCCCTCCGGGGCCTGGGTGCCTCCCGGCGGGTAAACCGGGCCGTGTCCATCGGCATCTGTGTGGTCATCACCCTGGCGGGCATGTCGGCGCTGGTGGCCGGTGTGATCTCCCTGAGCCGCCGCGGGCTGCTGAACCAGTCCGCCCCGGTGGATACCTACACGGTCTATGGCATGACCTGGGAGGTCTATGCCGACCCCATTCCCCTGCGGGCAGAGGATCTCACCGGCGCAGAGGAGGACGACCGCTACTCCACAGAGGCGCGTATCCAGTCCTCCCCCCTGCTGACCCAAGCGGACTACAGCCAGGATCTGCGGCTGGACTGCGAGGAGGAGCTGCCGGATCTATCCTATACGGTGGTGGACGTGAAGCTGCCCCTTTTGTATGACCTTTGCCGGGACTACCTGCTGGAGCAGTACGCCCGCCGCTCCCCGGACGTGCCGCCGGAGTACATGGACCACGCGGTGCTCCAGGACTGGGCCCCCAACGGGGTAAGTGCCCTCTACCGCCACTATACCGGCGACGAGCCCCGGAACCGTTATGTCTTTTGCTGGGAGGGCCGCCTGGCGGAAGTGCGTTACTGGGGCGACGACCCTACCCAGGCCCAACTGGAACTGACGGCAGCCGCCCTGTGCCCGGAGGCACTGGAGCTTCCCTGATGGGTACTGCACATTCCATACAACAAAAAAGAGAGGCAAATGCCTCTCTTTTTTTATGCACGCAGCAAGTTCTGATTTTTCCGTTCCAGCACCAGCCGATCCGCGATCATGGCGATGAATTCGGAGTTGGTGGGCTTTCCCTTGGCGTTGGACACGGTGTAGCCGAAGTACTTTTGCAGCGTCTCCAGATCGCCCCGGTCCCAGGCCACCTCGATGGCATGGCGGATGGCCCGCTCCACCCGGGAAGCCGTGGTTCCGAACCGCTTGGCCACCTCGGGATAGAGCACCTTGGTGACGGCATTGATGACGTCCATGTCCTCCACGGCGATCATGATGGCCTCCCGCAGGTACTGATAGCCCTTGATGTGGGCAGGGACGCCGATCTCGTGGATCACGGCGGTGACCAAAGTCTTCAGCTCCGGGGCGGACATCTGCGGCTCCGGGACAGCGGGCGTGCACACGGCGCCCATCCGCTCCAGCAGCGCCTCCATCTCGCAGGGCTTGGAGAAGAAAAAGCTCGCCCCCAGGCTCACCGCCTCGCTTACCGCCTGCTCCGTGCAAAGGGCGGAGAGCACGATGACCTTCGGCGCCCCCGCCTCCTGCAGCCCCATCCGCTTCATGAGGGCAAAGCCGTCCAATCCGGGCAGCACCACGTCCATCAAAACAAGGTCCGGGTGCAGCTCGTCGCAAAGGCGCAGCGCCTCTGCGCCGTCTCCCGTGGCCCCTGCCACGGTGAATCCCTCAGTTCCGTCGATCACATTCCGCAGCATGCCGCGGAATTCTTCATTGGCATCTGCCAGCAATACAGTTCTCCTGCTGTCCATGTCTTCCCTTTTCCTTTTCCAAAGTTTTTGGGCACCGGAGGCCGCTCCCCGGCTGGCCTTCCGCTGCGACGGATTCATGAAGCTTCAAATCACGTTTTCTATAAATTACCATAAACGGACAGGTTTTGCAACGGGAAACTGTAAATAAATTCCAAAAATCATTCGACGCTTTTCACATTTTCTCTCATAAGTGGGAGTGCCGCTCTTTTTTTCGGGCTAAAATTGTGGTACTGTGGTGAAAAGAGGTGAAATTATGGAACTTTTGGAACAACTGGAGCGCTATGTCCCCTGGAACGAGCAGGAAGAGACGGACCGCCGGGAGCTCCTCCGGCGGCTGCGCAGCGGCGAGCAGCTCTACACCCGCGAAAACGCCTCGGCCCACCTGACCACCTCGGCCTGGGTGGTGAGCCCGGACCGGCAAAAGGTACTTCTGGCGTACCATAATATTTTTCACGCCTGGACCTGGCTGGGAGGCCACGCGGACGGAGAGCGGGATCTTCTCGCCGTGGCTTTGCGGGAAGTGCGGGAGGAAAGCGGCGTGCACACGGTAGTGCCCGTGACGCGGGAGCTCTTCTCCCTGGAGATTTTAACGGTGGACGGCCACGAAAAGCACGGCCGGTATGTCTCGTCCCACCTGCACCTGAATGTATCGTATCTGCTGGAGGCAGACCCGGACCAGCCCATCCGCCGCAAGGCCGATGAAAACAGTGCCGTGGGCTGGTTCACCCCGGAGGATGCCATCGCGGCCTCGTCAGAGCCCTGGTTCCGAGAGCGGATCTATCCCAAGCTCATCGAAAAAGCCAGGCGCTTTCCGCCCCGGTAAAAGAGGTTACTGCACTGTCTTCCGACCAAAGGGGATGAACAGCATCGGCGCAAAGCAGGCGGCGATGGTGGAAAATGCAATGTGATCGGTCAGCCGCAGGAGCCAGGAGGAAACTGCACCGTTGAAAAGCATGCCCATCTGTACGACGAAAGGAATCGGGAATGTGGGGACCGCCAACGCCAAGACCACCACAGCCAGATACACCACGGAAATGATCCCCGCAGAAGCAGCAATTTCCGCCCGGGTCATGGAACGAAACGCCCACAGTCCCCCCAGGGCCAGCACGATCAAAAACAACACCGCGTCAAAGATTGCACTCCGGACCGGGTCGGCGGACACATTGGTAACGCCGTCGGCCCCCACGGTCTGAACTACGAAGAAAGCGCCGCCCAGATATACGGTCACATAAAAACTCACATAACTGGAAATCAGGCAATAAACGGGGACTCTCCAAAGCGTATGCAGGCGGATGTGCATCGTGATCCCTCCTTATTCTGTTTTCTGATTCCAGCATAACACATCCAAATGGAAAACGGCAGGGGCAAATTGCCCCTGCCGTTTATTCATTCGGCCGATTTCAGCATAGTTTCAAGGAAAATTCCATATCCTTTGGTTGGATCATTCAGCAGCACATGGGTCACAGCGCCCACAAATTTTCCATTCTGGAGAATGGGACTGCCGCTCATGCCCTGGACGATGCCGCCGGTGGCGGCGATCAGCTCCGGGTCGGTGACGCGGAGCACCATGTCCCGGCCGTCGGCAGACGTGCCGGCACTGAGGATCTCGATGTCATAGGCACAGATCTCGTCGCCCTCCACGTTGGAGAGGATGGCGGCCGGCCCCGGCACCACCTCGTCCGCCCTGGCAACGGGCAAAGCCTCTCCCACATCCCAGCAGGAGGCGTCGGTCTCCAGATGGCCGAATACGCCGCTTTGGGTATTGGCGTACAGCGTGCCCAGATCGCCGCTGAGGTCAAAGTCGCCCCGCAGCTCGCCGGCGCTGCCTGCCTCTCCCTTTTTCACGGCTTTCACCGTGGAGGGCAGGATAGAGCCGGAGGAAAACGGCATGAGCTGGGCGGTGTCCACATCGGCGATGCCGTGGCCCAGGGCACCAAAGGCCCCTGTGGCCGGATCGTAGTACGTGACGGTGCCGATGCCCGCCATGGAGTCCCGGATCCAGGCGCCAATAGAGTAGGTGCCCTGCTCATTTTTTTCCGGGAACACACTGAGTTCCAGCTGGCGGCCGTTGCGGCTGACCTGCAGGTCTGTGACGGCGCTGCGGCGCTCCTGAAGCAGCTGCTGGAACTGCTCCGTGGACTGGACGGAAATGCCGCCGCATTTGACGATCACATCGCCGGTCTGCAATCCGCACTCCCTGGCAGGCGTCTGCCCATCCGGGAGCTTTACCACCAGCACGCCTCTGGAAAAGAGCTTGATGCCCACGGTGTGGCCCACAGGCACCAGTTTTTCGGGCAGTGCGGACGCGCCGGACAGGTCTGATGCACCGGCGGGAACAGCGGCGGCGAGCATCAGGGCCAGGAGCAGCGCCGCTCCGCCCCGCAGCAGCCGCCTTGCCGTTTGCGTTGGTTCATGCAAATACGATCACCCCTTCCAAAAAACTGCCGGCAGCTCATGGCGATGCCGGCAAGCGTATTGTTGGCGGAAGGCGTGAAATCTCCCCTTGCAAAAAGCGGCAGCGCCGCCATGGAGCAGATGCCCAAACCGCGGCGCAGTCGGGAGAAAACAGCGCCCCGCAGGAAAATCCTGCGGGGCGTTCCAGTTTTTAATCCCGTTTGTTGAAGATTTTTAAAATGTCGTCGAACACGTCGTCGGTCTCGTCCTCCACCTTGGGAACATCCACTTCCTTCAGGGGAACGGGCTCGGGTGCGGTGGCAGGACGGGCGCTCTGCTCCGCCTGGACGCTCTGCATCTTGGGGAGCTCCTGGGCAGGGGCCTTGTCAAAGCCGGTGGCGATGACGGTGACACGGATCTCATCGTCCATGGTCTCGTCGAAGGTGGCGCCGAAGATGGTGAGGGCGTCGGGATGGACGGCCTCCTGCACCAGGGACGCGGCCTGCTCCACTTCCTCCAGGCCAATGTCCATGGAGCCGGTGATGTTGATGAGCACGCCCTTGGCGCCCTCGATGGACGTCTCCAGCAGGGGGCTGGAAATGGCCATCTTGGCAGCCTCTTCCGCCTTGCCCTTGCCGGCAGCCCGGCCCACGCCCATGTGGGCCATGCCCGCGTTCTTCATGACGGCCGTCACGTCGGCGAAATCCAGATTGATAAAGCCGGTATCCCGGATCAGGTCGGAGATGGACTGCACCGCCTGGCGCAGCACGTCATCGGCGATCTCAAAGGCGTTTGCAAAGGTGATCTTCTGATCGGTGGCATGCTTGAGCCGGTCATTGGGGATGATGACCAGGGAGTCCACCCGGTCCTTCAGTTCGGAAATGCCCGCCTCGGCGGCCCGCATACGGCGGGGACCCTCAAAGCCGAAGGGCTTGGTCACCACGGCCACCGTGAGGATATCCATCTCCTTGGCGATCTCCGCCACGATGGGCGCGCCGCCGGTGCCGGTGCCGCCGCCCATGCCGGCGGTGATGAACACCATGTCCGTATCTTCCAGAGCCTTGGCGATCTGCTGACGGCTCTCCTCGGCGGACTTGCGGCCCACCTCGGGGTCGGAGCCGGCGCCCTGGCCGTGTGTCAGCTTTTCGCCGATCTGGATCTTGTATGTAGCACTGGAAACATTCAGTGCCTGCTTATCGGTGTTCACCGCAACAAAGTCAACGCCCTTGGTGCCGGAGCGAACCATGCGGTTGACCACATTGTTGCCGCCGCCGCCCACGCCGATCACTTTAATATTGACAACGGTATCGGGACCGGTCTCCAATCCAAACGCCATAGTGTGCCTCCTACTATCATTTGTGCAAAAGGGCGGTGCCGCCCTTGAATGTCGCAATATCCTGTGGTTGCCGGATTTAGTTTATTGTATGACACTTTGCCGCCGCGGTCAAGTAGCCCTCTGCCTTTTCCCGGAGTTTTTTCTAAAGAAACGCAAGGGCAAAACAGCCCTTCCCCACGGTTCGTCAGTTTTCGATAAAATGCACTTCTCCATTGTCCCAGGTCATCTGGATGATGCCGGTCTGGTTGGTCTCCAGCTGCTCCACCACCTGCACCAGGGCCCGCAGCTTACGCTCATAATCGGCCCCGTAGGGCAGCTCCACGGAAAAGCGCCCGGCATATTCCATGACCAGCATGGAAAGGTCATCCAGGCGGATGGCCTGCACCTGCTCGGTGAGCCCCGCCGCCTCCAGCGCGGCCATCAGGTCCAGCAGGCTCTGCTGCTGGGCGGCGTACTCCGTGGCCAGAGCCAGGCGCGTTCCCACTGAGGGCGCCAGCAGCGTACAGCCGCTGATGACGGCGTAACCCTCCGCCTGGGCAGCGTCCAGCTGTTCCACCACGCGGCCGCTGGGGCTGACCAGCCAGGCAAAGCCGTCCTGCACCACGGCCATAGGCGTGCCGCACTCCTTGATCTCAATGAGCAGCGTATCCGGCAGCTTTCGGTTGATACGGATCTCGTCCACATAGGGCAGCGCCCCGCGGATATTACCCGCCACCGCGTACTTGTTGAGCAAAAACAGATTGTCATCCATGCCCACGCCGCTGGCCTCTATGATCTGGTCCTGGGTATAGCGCTCCTGGCCGGTCACCACGATGGTGTTCACCCGGAAAAACAGCGTCAGCGCCGCCACGATGGCACCGCAGATCACCAACATGGACAGCACCTTATAGAGGAAGCCAAAGCTTCCCCTCCTGCGCTTTCGGTTGGAATGTCTGCGTCGTGCCATGCTGTGCTCCTCAGTTCCTCTCTTCCGCTCCGGTGATCCGGGCGCCCAGCGCTCCCAGATCCCGGACGATGTCCTCATAGCCTCTTTCGATGTGTCCCGTTTCAAAAAGGCGGCTTTCACCCTCTGCCGCCAGCGCTGCCACACACAGCGCCGCGCCGCCGCGCAGGTCCGTGCAGCGCACAGCGGCGCCGCTGAGGTGCTCCACCCCTGTGACCACCGCCGTCCGGCCGGACACCCGGATATCCGCCCCCATGCGGATCAGCTCATCCACATGGCGGTACCGGTTTTCAAAAATATTCTCCTCAAATACCGTGGTGCCCTCAGACCGCACCAGCGCCGCCATCAAAATGGCCTGGGCGTCCGTGGGAAAGCCGGGATAGGGCGCCGTGCGCACCGGGCGTACCGCCCGGGGACGGCCGATGCACCGGCAGGCGATGCCCGCGGTATCGGATGTAATGGCGCACCCTGCCTGGCGCAGGGACGCGGTAACGGTGGCCAGATGCTCCTCCCGGGCCCGGCGCAGAAATATGTCACCTCCCGCCGCACAGGCAGCGCAGAGGTAGGTGGCCGCCACGATCCGGTCGCTCATGCACCGGTAGCGGCACCCGTGCAGCTTTCTGCCGCCCCGGATGACCACGGTGGAAGAGCCCGCCCCGGCCACATCCGCGCCGCAGGCGTTGAGAAACTCCTGCAGATCCACGATCTCCGGCTCCCGGGCGGCGTTGGAGATGACCGTCACGCCCTGGGCGCCGCAGGCGGCGAGCATCAGGTTTTCCGTGGCGCCCACAGAGGGAATCGCCAGCACGATCTCCCGCCCCGTCAGGCGGGCGGCGCTGCAGTGGAGAAAGCCGCCCTCCTCCCGGATCTGTGCGCCCAGGTCCCTTAGCCCCGCAAGATGCAGATCAATGGGCCGGGGGCCCAGCTCGCAGCCGCCGGGATAGCTCATTTCCGCCCGGCCGCACCGGGCCAGCACAGCCCCCAGAAAGATGGCGGACGAGCGCATCCGGCGCATGAGGGCGTCGGAGATGGCGCAGCCGGTCATGGAGGCAGTGTCCACAGACAGGGCGTCCCCCTCCCAGCGGACACGGCAGCCCAGTCCGCGCAGAATATCCACCGAGGCGTCCACATCCCTCAGATGGGGACAGCCCTCCAGCAGCACCTCACCGCCGGTGAGGATGGTGGCCGCCAGAATGGGCAGCACGCTGTTTTTCGCCCCCTGGACGCACACCTCTCCTTCCAGGCTCACGCCGCCTTGTATCAAAATCTCACTCATGGTGTCTCCCTCCGCGATGAATCAAATGGCTGAACAGTCCATCCTATGGAGGGAGCGAGATGCCGGTTACCGGCAGATTTGAAGAATCGTCTGATAAATACGCTCGGTGGCGTCGGGAAGCCCCAGTCCGGCCATGGCCGTTTCCATCCGGGACCGGGCATCCGCGTCATGCAAAATGGTGCAGGCCGCCTGGAACAGCGCCTGTCCGCTGGCGTCCTTTTCCAGCACCACGGACGCGCCGCCGGCCGCCTCCAGCACCCGGGCGTTTTTCTCCTGGTGGTTGTTGGTCACATAGGGGGACGGCACGATCACCGCCGCCACGCCCAGGGCCGTCAGCTCACTGATGGTGGACGCGCCGGCCCGGCAGAGTACCAGGTCCGCCGCCCGCATGACCGTGGCCATGTCGTAAATATACTCCCGCACCTGCAGCGCAGGGTGGGCGGCCAGGTCCACGCCCTTTTCTTTCAAAAGGGCCAGCACCTGGCCATAGCCGCTCTTTCCCGCGCCGTGGATATGGTGGAAGGGCTCTTTCGCCGCCTCCAGGGCCAGGAAATCCGCCATGCAGCGGTTCATGCCGGCAGCGCCCAAAGAGCCCCAGAAGGACACAATGAGGGGCCGTCCGTCGTCCACGCCCAGGGCGGCCTTGGCCTCCTGGCGGGTCATTTTGAAAAAGTCGCCCCGCACCGGCGTTCCCGTGACCACTACCTTATCCGGGTGGCGGTAATGGGCCCGGCAGGCCTCGAAGCCCACCATGATCCGGTCGGCGTAGGGCTCCAGCAGCTCTGTGGTCAGCCCCGGCACCATGTTGGACTCATGCACCGCCGTGGGGATGCCCGCCTTGGCGGCGGCCTTCACCATGGGGAAGCTGGCGTAGCCTCCCGTGCCCACCACCACGTCCGGGCGGAACGCGCGCAGGATGGCCCGGGCCTCCGCCGGGGAGCGGGTCAGGTTATAGAGGGAGATCAGGTTATGGCGGATCTCCGCGGGCTTCACTGAGCGGTGGAAGCTGGAGATATGGACGGTCTTAAAGTCGTAGCCCGCCTGGGGGATCAGGTCCTTTTCCAGTCCCCGGTCCGCTCCCACGAACAAAAACTGCGTCTGGGGGTTCTTTTCCGCCATGAGCTGAGCCAGAGCAATGGCGGGGTTCACATGCCCCGCCGTGCCGCCGCAGGTGAACAGCACCCGCTCCAAGGGTTTTGTCATTGAAAAACTACCTCGTTTCTTCTGCCTATCCGGCCTTGGTAGGCTTCATCTGCCGTGAGACGGACAGCACAAAGCCCATTTCCGCCAGCTGCATAAGCAGCGCGGTACCGCCGTAGCTGAAAAACGGCAGGGAGATACCGGTGGTGGGCAGCAGGCCCGTCACCACGCCGATGTTCAAAAAGGTCTGCAGGCCGATCAGGGTGGTAACGCCCACCACCATGAGGCTGCCGAAGCGGTCCCGGGCGTGGAGAGCGATCCAGTAGCCCCGGAGGATCAGCGCGGCAAAAAGCAGCATGATGATGGCCGCGCCGATGAGCCCCAGCTCCTCGCAGACGATGGCAAAGATAAAGTCGTTGTGCTCTTCCGGGAGGAAGAGGAACTTCTGGCGGCTGCGGCCCAGGCCCACGCCGAGAAGTCCGCCCGAGCCGATGGAAATGAGGCTCTGGGAGAGCTGGTAGCCCTTGCCCTGGGCATCCGCCCACGGATTGTGCCACATCTCGATACGGGATGCGTTATAGCCGATGACGAACAGCACCAGATACATCATGATGCCGGCCGCGCCCACAGCGCCGCCTACCCAGGCCCAGTTGATGCCGCCCACCAGCATCAGCACGGCGCCGGCGCCCATGATGAGCAGTGCGCCGGAGAGGTGGGGCTCCAGACCCACCAGGCCCGCCAGCACCACCAGAATGATGGCGTAGGGCAAAATACCGTGGCGGAACGTGCGCATGAGGTCTTTCTTTTTGGAGATGTTGTCGGAAAAATACAGCACCACCGCCACCTTGGCCACCTCCGAGGGCTGGAACTGGAACGACGTGCCGGGGATGCCCAGCCAGCGGGTGGCGTTGTTGCGGGTGATGGCGATGGGGTTATGGGGGATGAGCACCAGGATCAGCAAAATGACCGACAAAAACAAAAGCGGCTGGGCCAGCGCCCGGAATCGCTGATAATTGATCTTGCCGATCAGCAGCATGACCGCCATACCCATGATGGCAAACACGCCCTGGCGGGTGAAATAGAACAGGGGGTTTTCCCCGTCCGTCTCATAATAGGCGGACGGGAAACTGGCGGACAGCAGCATAATGAGGCCGATGACCGTCAGCAGCACCACCAATACAAGAAAGGGAAGATCCACGGGGCCGCGGGCCAGTTCCCGGCTCTCCTGCTCCTTTTCCCGCTGCCGTGCCCGGCGCTCCTGGATGCGCAGCGCTTGTTCTCTTGTCAAAGGACGCCGCCGTCTCTCAGCTGCCATGGGCCTGCCTCCTCTCCCCCGTGGGGTCCGCGTGGTCTGCACGATGAATCAATAGCGCCCCTGCACGGCAAAATAAGCCAGCAGGCAGCACACCAGCGTGATGCCGGAAAAGACCGCCACCAGCTTTCCCTCGCTCCAGCCGGACAGCTCCAGGTGATGGTGCAGCGGTGCCATTTTGAAAAACCGCTTGCCGTGGGTGGCCTTGAAGTAGCCCACCTGGATAATGTCGGAGAGCGTCTCCGCGATGTAGATGATGCCAACAGGCACCAGGATCAGCGGCATATCCATGGCAAAGCCCATGGCCGCCACGGCGCCGCCCAGGAACAGGCTTCCGGTGTCGCCCATGAAGGTCTTGGCCGGGTGGTGGTTATAGACGAAAAACGCCGCCAGGCCGCCGGTGAGTGCCGCGGGGAACAGCGCCAGATCCAGCATCTCCCAGCTGATGGCCGTGACCGTGAAAAAGGCCATGACCACAAAGGTGACGCTGCACGCAAGACCGTCGATGCCGTCCGTGAGGTTCACGGCATTGACGCAGCCCACGATGACGAAGGCCGCAAACACCAGATACACGATCCAGTTGATCTCCAGGGTGATCCCCACAAAGGGAACATACAAAAGGTTGGTCAAAAGGCCCTCATAGCGCATGAGGCACAGGAACACCACCGCCGCCAGCAGCTGCAGTACGAACTTCTGACGGGCGGTCAGGCCCTCGTTCTGGTGCTGGCGCACCTTGCGGTAATCGTCCACAAAGCCGATCAGGCCGAAGATCAGCGCGAAGAGGTACACGTAAAGATGGGTAAAGACCCCGTCGATCATCATGCCCCAGCCCATGGCGAACACGGCAACGCCGGCGCCCAGGATGAACATGATGCCGCCCATGGTGGGCGTTCCGGCCTTGCCTGCGTGCCAGGTGGGGCCGTCCTCGCGGATCTCCTGCCCTGCCTTGAGCTTACGCAGCTCCGGTATCAAAAACTTTCCGATCACCAGCGTCAGCACGAAGCTGATAGCCAGCACAGTGAGCACTTGTGTGGTCATGACTTGCTTCTCCCTTTCCTTTGCCGGCACACACAGCCGGCGCCTTCATTATCTTTTGCAGATGTGTGCCGGACTTCCGGCGTTACTTTCCGGCAAGGTACTCTGCCACAATCTCCCGTTCATCCATGTGGTACTTCACATGGTTGATCTCCTGGTAGGTCTCGTGGCCCTTGCCGCACAGCACGATCACGTCGCCGGGCTCGGCATGGTCCATGGCATAGTGGATGGCCTCGATCCGGTCCTCCACCACCACGAAGGGCGTACCCGTCTCCTCCACGCCCGGCAGAATGTCGGAAATGATGTCGGCAGGCTTTTCCGTGCGGGGGTTGTCGGTGGTGACCACCACGAAGTCGGCGATGTCACCGGCGATCTTGCCCATCTTGGGGCGCTTGGTCTTATCCCGGTCGCCGCCGCAGCCGAACAGGGCCACTGTGCGGCCCTTGGCGAAGTCCTTCACGGACCGCAGTACGTTCTCCAGGCCGTCGGGGCTGTGGGCGTAATCGATGAGGATGGTGTAGTCCTTGCCGGGCGTGGGCACCACCTCCACCCGCCCCTGCACATGGGGCACGGCGGCCAGGACGGCGGCACTTTCGGTCAGAGGCACGCCCAGCGCCAGTGCGGCGCCCAACACATCCAGCGTATTATATACCATAAAACGGCCGGGAATGCCAACCCTTACAGGTACTTTTTCTTCATTTTTCACAGCGGTGAAGGAAACGTGATCCGCCTCGAGACAGATGTCCTCCGCCCGCAGATCCGCCTGGGCCTCCTCTGCGTAAGAAAGCTTCCGGCAGGTGGCATGGGCCATGAGCCGGGGCGCCCAGGGATCGTCGGCATTATAGACACCGGTGTCGCACCGGCGGAACAGCTCCGCCTTGGTGTCGCAGTAGTTTTCCATGGTCTTGTGGAAATCCAGGTGGTCCTGGGTCAGGTTGGTAAATACGCCCACAGCGTAATGGATGCCGTAGACCCGGTCCAGCGCCAGGGCATGGGAGGACACCTCCATGACAACATGAGTGCATCCGGCATCCCGCATCCGGGCAAACAGGCCCTGGAGCTCAAAGGACTCCGGCGTAGTGCGCTCCGTAGGCACCACCTCGCTGCCGATCATGTTCTGGTTGGTACCAATGAGGCCCACCTTGGCGCCCGCCGCCTGCTCCAGAATGGCCTTGAGCAGATAGGTGGTGGTGGTCTTGCCGTTGGTGCCGGTGACGCCCACCATGGTCATGGCGTCGGCGGGATGGCCGTAGAAGTTGGCCCCCAGCACCGCCAGGGCACGGCGGCTGTTTTCCGTGCGCACCCAGGGGATCTCCTCTGCAGGGGCCCGCTCGCACAGCACCGCCGCCGCGCCGGCGGAGACGGCCTTTGCAATGAAGTCGTGTCCGTCCACAGCGAAGCCGGTCATGGCCACGAACAGGTCGCCGGGCCGGGTGGTCCGGGAGTCATAGCTGACGCCGGTGATCTCCATATCCAGATCCGCCGTCTGCTCCAGTACGGGGATGCCTTCCAAAAGTGCGCGCAATTTCATTCGTATCTTCTCCTCACTGCATGTTTGGGCCAAAAGGGCCAGTCTCATTATAAGCAGGTGATTTTGCGAAATATACGGCAGAATGTGTCCTGTTCCATGCAAATCGTGCGCTCAGCGTCAATCCAGCACGGAAGTATCGCCGAACTGCACCGTCACCACGCTGCCTGCCTCCAGTTCGCTGCCCGGCGCCGCGCTCTGAGAAATGGCGTGGACGTTGCCGGAGCTGACCGTCGTGGCGCCGGAGACTTTCATGATGAGCCCCGCGTTGGTGAGCGCCTTGTTGGCCTCCGACGCGGTCTTGCCCACCACATTGGGCACCGTGCAAAGGTCATCGGATTTTTCCGCACCCAGGTAGAGAATCACGGAGGCGTTGTTGGGGATAATGGCGCCGCCCGCCGGCGTCTGGTCAGTGACGGTGGCGCCGTCACCCACGGTCTTGTAGGCAAAGCCCACGCTCTCCAGCTTCTCCTTGGCCTCGGCCGCCGTCTTGCCCACCACATTGGGCACGGTGGCGTCGGCGCCTACCAGCTCGGCTGCGGAGTAGTCCGGCTCAATGCCCAGGTAGGGCAGGATCTCGCTCATAATGGAACTGGCCACAGGCGCCACCATGGTACCGCCGAACACGGCGGTGCCGGTGCTGCGGCTGGGGGTATCCATGGTCAGCAGCATGATGATCTGGGGATCGTCCGCCGGTGCAAAGCACATGAAGGAGACCACCACGTCGCCGGTGCCGGTCTTATCGGCGGTACCGGTCTTGCCGCCGATGCGGTAGCCGGCCACCTGGCCGTTGCGGCCGCCGCCGCTGGCCACCACGTACTCCAGGCACTCTCTCACCTTGGCGGAGGTCTCCTCGCTGATGACCTGGCGGGACGTGTCGGTGCTGTGCTGCAGGACGATGTTGCCGTCGTCATCCAGCACCTGCTCCACCACGTAGGGCGTATAGAGATAGCCGCCGTTGATGCAGGCCGCCTGGGCCCGGATCAGCTCCAGGGGGGTGACGTTGAAGGTCTGGCCGAAGGAGTAGGAGGCCAGGGACACCACGTTGGAGTTGAAGCTGTCCTCGTCGGCAAAAATACCGCTGACCTCGCCGATCATGTCCACGCCGGTCTTTTCCATCAGGCCGAAGGACTGGAGATAGTCATAATAGGTCTCCGTGCCAATCTTGAGGCCCATGGTGATAAAGGCCGGGTTGCAGGAGTTGCCTACCGCCTGCTCCAACGTCTGAAGGCCGTGTCCGGCGCGCTTGGAGCAGTTGATGGGCTTGCCCCAGCCCTGCACCATGATGGAGCCGGAGCAGTTGAAGGTGGTGTTCATATTCACCAGCCCCTCCTCCAGTGCCGCAGCCAGGGTGACGGGCTTGAAGGTGGAGCCGGGCTCATAGGTGGAGTCGATGCACTTGTTGCGCCACTGGCTGCCCACCACGGAGCTGGTGGCGGCGCTCACCGCCTCCTGGTACTCCTCCTCCGTTTTGTAGGAGGCACGGTCCGCTGCCAGGGCCGCCAGCTTCTCGTCCAACTGGGCCTTGAGCGTTTCATCGTAGATGCTGCCGTAATCGTTGGGGTCGTAGTTGGGATAGGACGCCATGGCCAGGATGGCGCCGGAGTTGACGTCCATGACGATGCCGGTGCCGCCGTTTTTGGCATCGTACTTATCCAGCATACTCTTGAGGCCCTTTTCCAGATAGTACTGGATATTGCTGTCCAGAGTCAGAACCAGGTTTTTGCCGTTTTCCGCGTCATAATACTGCTCGTACTGGTACAAGAGATCTCCGCCCACGGCGTTTCTGGCGGTGACCGTCAGTCCGGCAGTGCCGGAGAGGATGGAGTTGTACTTGGCCTCCAGGCCCACGCCGCCTTCGTTTTCGCCGTTGACGAAGCCGATGACGTTGGACGCCAGGCTGCCGTAGGGATAGTACCGCTTGGAGCCCGGCTCCATATACACGCCCCGGATCTTCACCGGGCTCTGGGACGGATTCTCTTTCAGGACGGTCTTTCCGGCCGCCGTCTCCATGGTGATCTCGTTGCCCTCGTCGTCGATCTCGCCGTTGATGAAGCGGCGCACCTCGTCGGCTATCTCCTGGTCCACCCGCTTTTTCACGATCTCATACTTGGAGTTGGTCTTTTCCATCTTCTCCAAAATCGTCTCCGGGTCCACGTCCAGGATACGGCCAAGGCCCCGGGCAATGAATTCCTCATCCCGGATGATGGGCGGGACATAGGGCCGGCCCTCTTCCTCCGCCGCCGCGGCCTCTTCCTTTGCCTTTTCCTCCTGTTCTTCCAGGTAGCTGTTGATCTCATAGGGAGAGATGAACACCGTCTCCGCCGTGGCAGACAGGGCCAGAGGCAATCCGTTGCGGTCATAGATCGTGCCTCTGGACGCGGTGATCACGGTGCTGCGGGTCTGCTGGGCCACCGCCTTTTCCTGCAGATCGTCGTGCTGGCGGACCTGCAGGTCGTAGAGCTTCCAGAACAGCACCACGAATGTGGCGACGCCCAGGAGCGCCATCATCAGCATCGTTCTGCTGCGGACCACCTGATTGGCCCGGCGTGCCGCGTCACTCTTTCTTTTCGATGGATTTGCCATGCTATGCCTCCGTTTTGTCGCAAACGGGGAGTAAGAAAGCATCACCCTTCTTACTCCCCACTGTCAATGCATTATAGTGCCCGGTCAGTCGAAATATTCCACCACCGCGTAGACTCCGTGGTGCAGGGAATCCAGCAGCTGACTCAGCAGGCTGGGTTCGGCCTCCTCATAGACCACGGCGCTGTCGCCTTCGCTCAGATCGATGTAATAGATCTGGCTGCTGCTGGGCTTGCTCATGCCGGCCGACTCGGCGGCCTCCTTGATGGTGTTCAGGTCGAACATCCGCTCATACTGGGCTGTGAGGATCACGTTCTCCTCCTCCAGCTGGGCAAGCTCATTCTGCAGGCTCACCGTCTCCGCCGACAGGGCGGTCAGCTGGACGTAGCTCAAAAGCACCAGCACGGCCAGCGCGGCTACCGCGCCGAAGCCCAACACGGAAAAGACGGACAGGGACTGCTTTTCGCGCACCTGCACCTTGGAGATGCTGCGGACCTTGGGCCGCTCCAGTGCCTGCTCCTGCCGGCGGGGCAGTTCCCCCGCGTGGCGCAGCTCGCGCTCCCGAAGCTCCCGGTCCAGGTCATATGCCAGATTGCCGTAAACTGCGCCGCTCTGCCGGTAACGCAGTTCCTTTGCCGCTGAAGCCAACCTGAGTCCCTCCTCATTTTATCACACACAGGGCTTGTCCCAACAAGGCCCTCTCAAAGTTCATTTCCTGCACATTTCTCCGCCACGCGCAGCTTGGCGCTGCGGGCACGGGGATTTTCCTCCAGCTCCTTGGCGCCGGAGACGATGGGTTTTCGGTTCACGAGTCTGACCCGAGGCTTCTTTCCGCACACGCACACCGGATATTCCGGCGGGCAGGTGCAGCCTCTGGCCATATCCTGCATGGCCCGCTTGACGATGCGGTCCTCCAGGGAGTGGAACGTGATCACCGCCAGCCGTCCGCCGCTGCGGAGGTTGTCCACCGCAGAAGTCAGCATGGGCGGCAGCTCGTCCAGCTCGCCGTTGACGGCGATGCGGATGGCCTGGAAGCTGCGCTTGGCCGGGTGCTGCTTTTCCCGCAGCGCCGATGGCGGCATAGCGCCCTTGATGATGTCCACCAGTTCCAGAGTCGTCTCCACGGCCCTTTCTTCCCGCACCCGGACGATGGCCCGGGCAATGGCGGGCGCGTAGCGCTCCTCGCCGTACTCATACAGGATGCGCCGCAGCTCGTCGCCGCTCCAGGTGTTCACCACCTCATAGGCAGTCAGGGCCGCGTCCCGGTCCATGCGCATGTCCAGCGGGGCGTCCTGCATATAGGAAAAGCCCCTCGATGCGTCATCCAGCTGCGGAGAGGAGACGCCTAGGTCGAAGAGCATACCGTCCGCAGCCTCCACGCCTGCCTGGCGCAGCACGTCCGCCAGAGAGGAGAAGTTGCTGTGGACCAGCGTCACACGGTCCAGATAAGGCGCCAGACGGACCTTCGCCGCGTCGATGGCAGCCATGTCCCGGTCGATGCAGATGAGGCGCCCGGTGGTCAGGCGCTTTGCGATCTCCAGAGAATGGCCGGCACGGCCCAGCGTCCCGTCCACATAGATCCCGTCGGGACGGATGCACAGCGCCTGGATGCATTCTTCCAGCAGCACAGGCTGATGGGTGTATTCCACGCGTGTCACCCCCGGTTCCGGCGGGCACGGGCCAGGGCATCCATGGCCGCCGCCATATCATTGTTTTCCAGCATGGCCTTTTCGCGCTCTGCCCAGGTATTCTCGTCCCAGATCTCCGCGAAGGTGTTCATGCCCACGATGGTCGCCGTCTTTTTCAGTCCCGCGTACTTGCGCAGCGTGGCGGGGATCAGCACCCGCCCCTGTGCGTCCGGCTCGCAGGCCACGGCGTTGGCATAGAGGAGCGCCAGTGCCCGGGCCTCCGTGTAGGGCAGCTCATCCATATCTTCAGACATCTGCTCCCACTTGGCCTCCGGGTAGATGGTCAGGCACCCCTCCGCGCCGATGGTGATGTAAAACAGGTTTCCAAGGATCTCCCGCATGGCGGAAGGGATCACCAGACGGCCTTTGGAGTCGATGCTGTTGTTGGATTTTCCCATCAGCCGCGCCATGGCCGTCCCCCCTTTTTCCTGTTTTCAGGGGCGATTTTGGGCTCAAATGACACTCAGCCACCTAAACTACCCACAAATCCCCACCGTTATTTTCGAGTATAAGCGATATAATTCAGGATTGCAAGGATTTTTTTCCGACTTGAAACCCGGTAAAACGGGGAATTTTCTCTAAAAATTATCCTTTTTTACGTATTTAAAACACATGTTCGATTTTCGATTGGGCAGTTTACGTAAAATAGTAAAGAGCCTCTGGCACAAGATATTGTGCCAGAGGCTCTGTTTTTTTACTTTTTTCGCAAAATATTGTTAGTGCCAAAAAAGTTTCCTAAAATGTTTCGTCGTTTTTTACAAATTTTTAAAGGTTATGGTCGACTCCGCTCAGGCCTCGCCGGCCCCTTCCTGTACGTCGTTCTTTCCCTCCAGCTTGTCCCGCTGCTCCTGCATCTTGGCGGCGGAGGCGGAACGGAACCGGACCCGGGACTGTTTGACCTCGTCCAGGGCCGCCTGGACGGCCTCTTCCGTGCGGGCCAGGGCGTCCTCAGCGTACTCGTTGGCCACCTGATAGAGCTGGCGGGAGCGGTCCTCCGCCCGGGCCACGATCTGACGGGCCTTCTCCTTGGCGGCATAGAGCACCTCGCTCTCGGAGACCTTGGTCTTGGCCTCCAGCTCCGCCTGGCGCATCATGCGCTCCACGTCCCGCTTGGCGTCGTCCACAAATTTTTCACGGGCGGCCAGAAGCTCCTGGGCCCGCTTGATCTCCACAGGCAGCTGGGCCCGCAGTTCATCCAGAAGATCCAGCAGCTCGTCCCGGTCCACCATGCTCATGTTGGGCTTGAGGGCAGGAGACTTAGCGTCCTCGATCCGCTCGTAAATCATATCGATCAATCGATTGATGTCATTGGCCAATTCGATCATCCTTCTTTCTTCTCAGTCAGCTCCCGCACCAGGGGAATGATGGACGCGGGCAGATATTTTTCCAGCGGCTGGCCGTAGCGGATCATCTCCCGCGCCATGGAGGAGCTGAAGTGCTGGTAGGCCGCGGAGGCGGGCAGCAGCATGGTCTCCAGTCCGGGGTGGATGTCCTGATTGATGAGGGCCAGCTGGTATTCCACATCAAAATCCGACGTGTTGCGCACGCCCCGCACGATGGCGGCGGCGCCGCGGCGGACGGCATAGTCCGCCAGAAGCCCGGAAAAGAGCTCTGCCTCCACATTGGGCAGCTCCGCCACAGCGGTGCGCACCAGCAGGAGCTTTTCCTCCGGGGTGAACATTTGGTTTTTCTTCTCCGCGTTGGGGCTGACGCACACATACACCTTATCAAAGCAGGCGGCGCTGCGCTGGATGATATCCAGGTGGCCCAGGGTGATGGGGTCAAAGCTGCCCGAGCAAACGGCTGTTTTCATGGGTCATTCCTCGTTTTGTTCGTTTCCGCTGCGGCGGTACATGGTCACGGCGATCTTGCCGTAGCGGTAGGTCTTGTGGAGACGGTAGGGCGCGGAAAGAGCCGGCATGGTCCGCTCCACAGGGTGTTCCGCCATTATTATACCATGCGGGTTGAGAATGTCAAACTTTGCGATGTGGGCAATGGCCGGCTCCAGAAGGCCGGCGGCATAGGGCGGGTCCAGGAAAATAATGTCAAATTTCTCCCGCAGCCCCTTCAGAAATTCCATGGAATCGGCGCTCACCACCCGGGCCCGGTCGGTCAGCTCCGTGACCTTCAGGTTCTCCCGGATGAGCTTGACCGCGTCGGCGCGCCGGTCCACGAACACCGCCTCCGCCGCCCCGCGGCTCAGGCACTCGATGCCAAGCTGGCCGGTGCCTGCGAACAGGTCCAGCACGCGGCGGCCCTCGATGTCAAATTGCAGGGCGCTGAACAGACCCTCTTTCACCCGGTCGGTGGTGGGGCGGGTCTCCATCCCCTCCAGTTCTTTCAATCGGCGGCCTCTGGCCGTGCCGGTGATCACGCGCATGCCATTTCTCCTTTCGCCGCCCCTTTTGGGGCAGCTGCGTCAAAACTGTTCTTTATTTTACGGCAAACAAGCCTGTATTTCAATAGGCGGCGGCCGGTTTTGCCATTGTTTTTAGGTCTTGTGCTTTACGGCTGTTTCGTTTATAATGTACTTCTAAAAGTGTATGCTACTTTAGTGACTTTCTGCAAGGCATAGAGGCCGCGGCTCCGCGTCCCTCTGACAATACTGGGAAAAGAAAGGACGTTCTCATGATTCAATTCAAATCTGATCAAGGTGAGATCTCCGTCAGCAGCGCCGTATTTTCCAACATTACCGGCATCGCCGCCACCAACTGCTTCGGCGTCAAGGGCATGGCATACCGCTCCATGACCGACGGACTGGTGCACCTGCTGCGGCGGGAGGCCATGAGCAAAGGCGTTAACATCACCTACCACGACGACAACTCCATTTCCATTGAGCTCCACATTGTTGTGGAAAACGGCGTCAACCTTCCGGCTGTATGCAGCTCCATCATGAACGAGGTGCGCTACGTCGTCACCAAAAACACCGGCGTCACCGTCAAGGCGGTGGACGTGTGCGTGGATTCCATGACGCTGTGAGGGAGGAAGACAACCAATGAACGAACAGATCACCGGCGCGGTGTTCAAGCAGATGGTGCTCCACGGCGCCGCCGCCATCACCGCGCATAAGCAGGCCATCAACGACCTGAACGTATTCCCCGTGCCCGACGGAGACACGGGCACCAACATGTCCATGACCATCGGCGCCGCCGTCACCGAGCTGCGCAAGGCCTCTCCCGCCACGCTGGACCAGGCCGCCTCCGTGACCGCCTCCGCCCTGCTGCGGGGCGCCCGCGGCAACTCCGGCGTCATTCTCTCCCTGCTGTTCCGGGGCCTTTCCAAGGGCCTCAAGGGCTGCGAGAGTGCCGACGCCGCCACCTTCGCCGCCGCCATGCAGGAGGGCGTGTCCGCTGCCTACAAGGCGGTGATGAAGCCCGCCGAGGGCACGGTGCTGACGGTGTCCCGTCTGGCCGCCAAGGCTGCGGTGGACGCCGCCGTGGAGGAGTCTGATGTGGAAAAGGTGCTGGAAGCAGCCATCTGCCAGGGCAACGAGGCGCTGGCCCAGACCATCGACATGAACCCCGTTTTGAAAAAGGCGGGCGTGGTGGACGCAGGCGGCAAGGGCTACCTGCTGATCCTGGAGGGTATGCTTGCCGAGCTTCGCGGCGAGCCCATGCCCGAGACCGAGGCCGACAGTGAGCCCCAGAAGGAGAAGGCCGACTTTGTGGCCATGGCCGCCGAGGAGATCACCTTTGCCTTCGACACGGTGTTCATCGTCCGCAAGGCCACGGCCGACATCTCCCTGGAGCCTCTGCGCACCTATCTCAACAGCATCGGCGACAGCCTGGTCATCGGTGAGGACGACGAGGCCTTCAAGGTCCACGTCCACACCAACATCCCCGGCAGCGCCCTGAACGAGGCCCAGAAGTACGGCACGCTGGAGCTGGCCAAGATCGAGAACATGCGCACCCAGGCCGACGATCTGGCCGCCGGCAAGCATGTCCAGAGCACCGACGACCTGGATGCCATCGAAGAGTCCCTGGAGTCCGGCTGTGAACAGGGCGGCCACGTGGTGGCCGAGCCGGAAAAGCCCTACGGCTTTTTGGCCGTGTGCGCCGGCGAGGGCCTGGCCGCTGTGTTCCGGGATCTGGGCGCCGACGGCGTAGTCTCCGGCGGACAGACCATGAACCCCTCCACGGAGAGCCTGCTGGAGGGCGTGGACAAGATCCCCGCCGAGACGGTGTTCATCCTGCCCAACAACTCCAACATCATCATGGCCGCCCAGCAGTGCGCCGCCCTGACGGAAAAGCGCGTGGTGGTCATTCCCTCCAAGACCGTTCCCCAGGGCATCACCGCCATGATGAACGTGGACTTCGAGGCGCCCGATGCCGAGACGCTGGAGGCCGCCATGACCGAGAGCCTTTCCACCGTCTCCACCGCCCAGATCACCTATGCCGCCCGCAACTCCGACTTTGACGGCTTCGACATCAAGGCCGGCGACTATCTGGCTTTGATGGAGGGCAAGCTCTTCGGCACCGACGGCAATCTGGACACCCTGCTGGAGAACCTGGCAGCCAGCGCCCGGGAGAAGGAGGCCTCCTTCATCTCCTTGTACTTCGGCGAGGATGTTTCTGAGGAGGACGCCCAGAAGGCGGCCGCCGTTTTCGAGCAGGCCTGCCCCGAGGCAGAGGTTGCTGTCCTCTCCGGCGGTCAGCCTGTGTACTATTATATTATTTCCATGGAGTAAGGCTTTGGGGCCGCCGCGGATGCGGCGGCCCGTTTTTTTGAAAGGAGGCGCGTCCCATGTCTCTTCGGCTCGTATCCCTCCTGGCTCTGGTGCCCGGTCTCATCGGGTATCTTGTAAACAGCCTGCTATCCCGGACCCTCTCCGGCCCCGCCTGGGCTTTTGCCGCGACCTTTTACCTCCAGGCACCCCTGACCGCGGCGTTCTGCCTGTGGCTGGGGTACCGGTGTGCTCGCTCCCACTATCCCTTCCCCGCCGCTCTGGCCGCCTCCCAGTGGGCCAATGGGCTGAGCTTCCTCCTGTACCTGTGGCAGTTCCACCTGTGCGATGACGCCGGACGCAGCTTTTTCTGGGCCCTCCTGGCCCAGTGCCCGGCCGGACCGCTTCTTTTCTGGGCCATGCGCATCGTCATGCCCTTTTCCGGCGGCACCTGGGCCCAGCCGGAGACCACCATCGCCACAGCGCTGTCCCTGGTGTTTCTGGCGATCCTGTTTTCCCTGGGCTTCTGGTGGGGACGGCGCAAAAAAACTGCATAATAATAAAAAGAGCCCCGATGCACAGCATCGGAGCTCTTTTTTGTTTTCATCAGGCCAGGAAGCCCTTGAGGATGCACTCCTCGGCCTCCTCCTCGGTGAGACCCAGGGTCTCCAGCTTCAAAAGCTGCTCGCCGGCGATCTTGCCGATGGCCGCCTCATGGACCAGCTGCGCCTCGGTGCAGTTGGCGGTGATGGCGGGGATGGACTTGATCTTGGCGTTGCCCATGATGATGGAGTCACACTGGACATGGCCGAAGCACTTGGCGTTGCCCACCATACGGGGATAGAACACCTGGGAGGAATCGTCCTGGGCAACAGAACGGGAGATGACCCGGCCCTTGGCGTCCTCGCCCTCCAGCACGATCTCCATGTCGCTTTCGGCCACCTGGTCGCCGTGGGTCAGCAGACGCTCGGTGACCACCGCCTCAGCGCCCTTGCCGCAGACGATCTTCGTATAGCGCTTGGTGGAGTCCACGCCCCGGATCTGGACGCTGTCCATCTGGATGGTAGCGCCCTCGTCCAGATACACGATGGTCTGGGGATTCATAACCTTGCCTCCCCGGCCGTCGCCCTGGCCGTAGTGCTTTTCCGCATAGTGGACCCGGGAGTTCTTGCCCACGTGGAACGTATGCACGCCCTCGTGACGGGACTCCTGGTCGCCGCAGTTGTGGATGCCGCAGCCGGCCACGATCTCCACATCGCAGTTTTCCCCGATGTAGAAGTCGTTGTATACCACTTCCTGGATGCCCGGCTTGGTGATGATGGCGGGAATGTAGCACTTCTCGCCCACGGTGCCGTCCAGGATGCGGATGTCGATGCCGCTCTTGCCGTCGGTGCGGCTGTCGATCTTGATATGCTCCGTGGACTCCCGGCCGTCACAGCCGCAGTCCTTGCGGATATTGAAAGCGCCCACAGGCTTGCCCAGCATGTCCGCGATCTTTTCCAGAAGCTCGCGGTCGATCTCGTTTTCCATCATTGTGCAGCGCCTCCCTTCGTCATGAGCACCGGGCAGCCGCCGGTGGTGTCCGCCAGGATCTGGGGCAGGATGTCCTGTGCGCTGCCCCGGTGGCGGATGGCTCCGTCACCCACCACGATGACCTCGTCCGCCAGGGAGATGATGCGCTCCTGGTGGGAGATGATGATCATGGTGGCGGTGCCGTTGGCATGGATCTGTTCAAAGGTCTCCGTCAGCCGGGCGAAGCTCCACAGGTCGATGCCCGCCTCCGGCTCGTCGAAAATCATCAGCTGGCTGTTCCGGGCCAGGATGGAGGCGATCTCAATGCGCTTGACCTCGCCGCCGGAGAGGGACACGTCCACTTCGCGGTCCAGATAGTCGTTGGCGCACAGGCCCACCTTGGTCAGGTACTGGCAGCAGCGGTCCTTGGAGAGCTTTTCATCGCCGCTGGCCAGCGTCAGCAGGTCGCGGACGGTCAGGCCCTTGAACCGGGGGGGCTGCTGGAAGCCGTAGCTGATGCCCAGGCGCGCCCGCTCCGTGATGCCAAGGTCCGTGATGTCCTGCCCGTTCCAGAGGATCTGGCCGGCGGTGGGCTTCACCAGACCCATGATGATCTTGGCCAGGGTGGTCTTGCCGCCGCCGTTAGGGCCGGTGAACACCACCAGCTTGTGGTCGTCGATGCTCAGGGAAATATCATTCAAAATACCCAGCGTACTGTCCCCTTCCTGGACAGTATAGCTGATATGCTTCAGTTCCAGCATGGAACGAAACCTCCTTCTTGGGAAAAAATGCTCACAGCTTGTCTATTTTAGCAGAAACGGTAAAAAAATGCAACGGATGGCGTGGCTTTTCCCAGGGTATTTTAACCGCATCGGGCGTTTTTTACCTGTGGTACATGCAACAGGCACAGTTTTTTTCTCCGCGCATATACTGGGAGGAAAAGGAGGGACTTTTTATGGAACAAGATCGCCCGTCCGTTCTGGACCTGCGCCGCAGCGCACAGGTATGGCAGCGGGTGGCTCCGGGCATGGAGCCGTTCCCCGCCGCTGACGGCACTGCCGTCCCCGCCATGGCGCCCCAGACCCCCGCCGAACCGGCCACTGCTGCGGCTCCCATGCCCCGCCAGGAGAGCGCTACGATGCCTCAGGCGCCGTCCGCCGGAACGTACCCCGCCCCTGCAAACCTGCCCGGCGCCGTGTTGGACCCCTGCTGCATGGGCTCCGCCGCGGCCGACATGCTGGACGTCATCACCGGCTTTGTGGATGAATGCCTGGCCCAGTGCCGCCAGCTGCACCAGCTCTCCCGACAGGGGCCGGCCTGGGCCCGGCAGAAGCTGCGCCAGATCGCCGCAGAAGAAGAAGCCCACGCCAAGCGGCTCATGGCCGTCTACTATCTCATCACCGGCACCTGCTACCATCCGGCCATCTGTCAGCCCTGTCCCCGGCAGGGCGGCTGGTGCGCGGCGCTGCGGGAGCAGTACCACCTGGCCGCCTGCACGGCGTTCAACTTTGCCCGGGCTGCCGACGGCACCTCCGACGCGTGCCTTTCCCGCCTGTTCAGCGAACTGAGCCAGCGGGAATACCAGACCGCCGAGACGCTGACCGCCCTGCTGGAGCGCAGTCTCCAGTGCTGAGATTTTCGTTGCGCCGGGGCGGCGGATATGGTATGATGAGCCAAAGATCAAGCTCTTGGCAGCAGCGAAACGGAGGCACACAGGATGAAGAAGATCATTACCATCAGCCGGGAATACGGCGCCGGCGGCCACTCCATCGGCAAGCAGGTAGCCCAGCAGCTGGGCATCCCCTTTTATGACAAGGACATTCTCCGGGAATCCGTAAAGGCCAGCGGTTTCGACACGGAACTGGTGGAGACGGAAGAGGAGGACAGCTCCCGGGCGGATTCGTTCTTCCGGAGCCTTTGCTCCATTTCCAGCGCCTATTACCGCGACTCCCAGGAGGCCATCCATGACGTGCAGAAGGCGGTGATCCTCCGCTTCGCCCAGCAGGGGCCCTGCGTGATCCTGGGCCGCTGCGCCGACGAATTCCTGCGGGAGGCCGGCATCGACAGCGTCAACGTGTTCATCCACGCCGACGATGTGCACCGGGCCGTCCGGGTCAGCGAACTGATCGGCAGCACCAACGCTACCGAGATCCAGAAGCTCATGGCCAAGAAGGACGCCAGCCGCCATACCTATTACACCCGCTACACCGGCAAAAAGTGGGGCGACAGCCACAACTATGATCTGACGCTGGACAGCGGCACCCTGGGCTATGACCTCTGCGTCAAGCTCATCGTGGCAGCAGCCCAGGCGGAGGACTGAGTTTTTCCATCAGGCGGGGCGGGCAGATGCCCGCCCCTGCTTTCTTGCCGTGCCGCGGCGATTCTTCTCAGGAGGCACTATGTTTACCGGATTTACCGACGAGACCGTGGACTTCATGTGGGGCATCCGCTTCAACAATGAGCGCAGCTGGTTTGAAGCCCACAAGCAGACCTATCTTACCCAACTCTATCAGCCCATGTGCGCCCTGGCGGACGAGCTCTATGACTTTATGGCCGACCAGCGGCCGGATCTGGGCCTCATCCGCAAGGTGACCCGCATCTACCGGGACGCCCGGCGGCTCCATGGCCGGGGGCCCTACAAGGACCACCTGTGGCTGTGCGTGGAGCAGCCCGCTGAGCAGTGGACCGCCCACCCCACCTTCTGGTTCGAGCTGACTCCCGACGGCTGGAGCTACGGCCTGGGGTACTACATGGCAAAGCCTTTGACCATGGCCAAGCTCCGCGCCCGCATGGACCGAGATCCCAAGCCCATGGAGCAGCTGACCCGTGATTTGGAGCGCCAAACGGAGTTTTCCCTGGAGGCGGAAAACTATAAGCGTCCCCGCTCCGCTCCGTCCCGCCCAGCACTGGCCCCCTGGTATCAGGCCAAGTCCTTTGCCATCACCCACCAGGACAAACTCACCGAGGAGCTGTTCTGCCGGGACATCGTGGAGCATCTGAAGCAGGGCTTTTCCTTCCTGCTGCCCTACTATGACTACTTCGTCACCCTGGACGGCGACCCCGACCCCAGGGAGCTGTAAGCGGATATCCGCCATCAATCTTACAAAGGAGCGACTATCATGAAAGCATGTCCTGACCGTTCTTCCGCCCTGGCGCTTTTGAAAAAGTACAACGCCGAGCCCTTCCACATCCAGCACGCCCTGACCGTGGAAGGCGTCATGCGCTGGTACGCCGCAGAGCTGGGCCACGCCGACGAGGCGGATTTCTGGGCCACCGTGGGCCTGCTCCACGACGTGGACTTTGAAAAGTGGCCGGAGGAGCACTGCAAAAAGGCGCCGGAGCTGCTGGCGGAGATCGGCTGCAGCGACGAGTTCATCCACGCGGTGTGCAGCCATGGCTACGGCCTTTGCTCCGACGTGGAGCCTACCGCCGAAATGGAAAAGGTGCTCTTTGCCGCCGACGAGCTGACCGGCCTCATCGGCGCCGCCGCCCGCATGCGGCCCAGCAAGAGCTGCCAGGACATGGAGCTCAGTTCCCTGAAGAAGAAGTTCAAGGACAAGAAGTTCGCCGCCGGCTGCTCCCGGGACGTGATCCGGGAGGGCGCCGAGCGCCTGGGCTGGACACTGGACGAGCTGCTGGAGAAAACCATCCTGGCCATGCGCTCCTGCGAGGACTCCGTGAACGAGGCCATGGCAGCCCTGTGAGTGCGCCGTCCGCCCCGGAGACCGCCGTCCCCGGCAGTCTCCCTCCCTATGAACTCATCCGCTCCGACCGCAAGACCCTCTCCCTCCAGGTGACCCGGGAAGGACAGGTGGTGGTGCGGGCCCCGCGGTTCCTGGCAGAATCCGCCATCCGCCGGTTTGTCCGGGAAAAGTCCGGCTGGATCGCCCGGCAGCTGGAGCGGCAGCGGCAGCGTCCGCCCCGCCCGGAGCCTACCGCCGCGGAGCTGGCCGCCCTGAAAGCCCGGGCCAAGGAGCAGATCGTACCCCTGGTGGAGCTTTGGAGCCGCCGGACCGGGCTGGTTCCCACTGGCGTGAAGATCACCGCCGCCCGCACCCGCTACGGAAGCTGCAGCGGGAAAAACAGCCTCTGCTTTTCCTGTTTTCTTGCGGACTTCCCGCCCCAGGCGGTGGAGGCCGTAGTGGTCCACGAGCTTTGTCACATCAAAGAAAAGAATCACGGTCCCCGGTTCTACGCCCTGCTGGAGGAGTATCTCCCCGACTACCGGGCCCGCCGGGCCCTGCTGCCGTAAAAAAAGCGCCATGGAAACTGCGTTTCCATGGCGCTTTTCATTCATGCAAGAACCGATGCCGCGGCCAGCAGCACGATAAGTCCCAGGAAGTTGGCTCCCAGGAACACCGCCAGATACCGTCCCCGCCGGGCATACGGCCACTTGAAGTAGTACTTCAGGGTAATAAGGCTGGCAAGAGACGCCACCGGCGTGCCCAGTCCGCCGATGTTGGTGCCACGCAGGAGCCCGGCGCCATCCTGGGTAAAGGCAGAGAGCAGCACCGCCGCAGGCACATTGCTGATGACCTGGCTGGCAAGGGCCGCCGTGCCCATGGTACTGCGCTGGAGCAGGGCCTCCAGCACGGTGCGCACCGCGTCCATCCGCCCCAGGTTGCCGGACACCACGAAAAAGCACACGAAGGTGGCCAACAGGCCGATGTCCAGCTTCTTGAGGAGCTTCGGCTCCACCGCCGCCAGCGCCGCCAGCACCACCACGGTCAAAAGTCCGTAAGGCAGCAGGCGGAACACCGTCAGAAGACACAGGGCAAACAGCACCGCAAAAACCGTGAGCTTTTTGGGGTTTTGCAGCCGCCGGGTCTCCAGATGCGGCCGGGCCAGATCCCGGGGCAGCACGAACGCCGACGCGGCCGTCAGTCCCAGAAGGCTCAGGGCCGTCAGCGGCAGCATCACGGAGAAGAAGTCTCCGGCGGTCATGTCATAGGCCGCATAGAGATAGAGGTTCTGGGGATTGCCCACAGGCGTTGCCATGCTGCCCAGGTTTGCCGCCATGGTCTGCAGCACCAGCACGCCCACGGCCCGGTTTTCGCAGCCCAGCTCCTCCAGCACCAGCAGCGTAAACGGCACGAAGGTGATGAGTGCCACATCGTTGGTCACCACCATGGAGGTGAAGAACGGCAGCAGCACCAGCGCCACGCCCAGACCCCGCCCGCCGAAGCGGCTCAAAAGCCGCTGGGAGAGCACCTCGAAAACACCGCAGGACTGGAAGCCCGCCACCACTGCCATTAAGCACAGCAGCAGGCACAGCACCCGCACATCGATATACCCCAAATACGCGCCATCCGGCGGTACCAGGAACATGGTAATGACGGCGCACAGCGCCGCCACGCACAAAACTGTCTCACTTTTGAAAAATTCCCAGGCTTTTTTTCCCATACGCTCTCTCCTGCTGTCCGTAAAGTCCGCTTAACAACATAGCACAGCACCCGGCGGTTTGCAACATTTTTCCAAAAAAAGAACACCGGCTCATGTTGAGCCGGTGTTCTTTTGAACATTGCTTTAGTCCATGGGGGCGCCGCACTGGGGGCAGAACTTGCTGTCGGACTCCGCACCGCAGATGGGGCACTTCTTGCCAGCGGCACAGGGCTCCTCGCAGGGGGCCTCCTCCTTGGCGGGCTTGCTGGCCTCCAACTCGGCGATCTTGGCCTTGCTGGCGTTCACTGCCTCCACCAACTGACGCACAGCGTCGGGGATCTCGCCCTCGTACTCGCTGACGAACCACTCGCCGATGGTGCGGTAATTCTTGTCGATCTCCTTTTGCTCGCCGGCGATGGCAACGCTGATCTTGGTCAGTTCCGCGGCGTCCTTGGCCTTGTCAGCGGCAAGATACGCAACGTCCTTCGCCTTTTTGGTAAACTCATCGAAAAATGCCATACTAAAACTCCCTTCCGTTAATACCATCCATGATTGATTGGGAATCTGCCTGCTTTGTGGTCAGTATACCCCAGATGCGCCGGAAACGCAACAAAATTCCCGGAAGTTTACAGTTCGTTTTCAATCCAATTCCGGGAGCGGTCCACCGCGCGGCGCCAGCGGGCATAGTCCGCGGCGCAGGCCGCCTCATCCCGCAGGGGGCGGAACACGCACTGGCTGCGGCGCAGGCCCTCCAGCTCCTCCATGCCGCTCCAGACCCCGGCGGAAAGGCCCGCCATGGCCGCCGCGCCGAAAGCGGTGGTCTCCACCTGGTCCGGCCGGTCCACGCCGATCCGCAGCAGATCCGCCTGGATCTGCATCATGATGTCGCTGACGGAGGCGCCGCCGTCCACCCGCAGCACCGTGATGGGACAGGGGGCGTCCTCGTCCATGGCCCGCACCAGATCCGTCACCTGGAAGGCGATGGACTCCAGCACGGCCCGGGCGATGTGGGCGCGGGTAGTGCCCCGGGTGATACCTACGATGGTGCCCCGGGCATACATGTCCCAGTAGGGGGCGCCCAGGCCGGTGAAAGCGGGCACCACCACCACGCCGCCGCTACCCGGCACGCTCTCGGCCAGCCGGTCGCACTCGGGCGCACTCTGGATAAGTCCCAGCTCATCCCGCAGCCACTGGATGGCGCTGCCGGCATTGAATACGCTGCCCTCCAGGGCATAGGTGGTCTCCCCCTTCCAGGACCAGCCCACGGAGGTGACCAGCCCGTTTTTGGACCGCACCGGCACATTTCCCACGTTCATGAGGGTGAAGCAGCCGGTGCCGTATGTATTCTTCGCCTGGCCGGGGGCAAAGCACGCCTGACCGAACAGGGCCGCCGGCTGGTCGCCGGCGCTGCCACAGATGGGGATACCGGCCAGGGCCTCCAGCCCCGGGATGTTCTCCGCCACCCGGCCGAACTCCTGGCAGTTGGGCACCGGCTGGGGCAGCAGGCACATGGGGATGTCCAGGGCGCGGCACAGGTCAGCGTCCCAGGTGAGGGTATGGATATTGAAGAGCATGGTGCGGGAGGCATTGGAATAGTCCGTCACATGGACCTTGCCGCCGGTGAGGTTCCAGATGAGCCAGCTGTCCACCGTGCCGCAGCGAAGCTCCCCGGCCTCCGCCCGGCGCCGCAGGCCCGGCACCGTGTCCAAAAGCCAGCGGAGCTTCGTGCCGGAGAAGTAGGCGTCCAGCAGCAGTCCCGTCTTTTCCGTCACCGTCTCCTCCAGCCCGTCGGCCCGGAGGCGGTCGCAGATAGGCGCCGTCCGGCGGCACTGCCAGACGATGGCGTTATAGACCGGCTCCCCCGTCCGGGCGTCCCACACCACGGTGGTCTCCCTCTGGTTGGTGATGCCGATGGCGGCGATGCGCTTGGGATCGATATGGGCGGCGTCCACCGCCTCGGCCATGGACTGGCGCTCCGTGGCCCAGATCTCCATAGGGTCATGCTCCACCCAGCCGGGCTTGGGGTAGATCTGCCGGAAGGGCCGCTGGGCCCGGGAGACGATGCCGCCTGCGCGGTTGAATAAAATGGCCCGGGAGCTGGTGGTCCCCTGATCCAGCGCCATCACATAAGTTTCCATGGAACGCGCTCCTTCCCCGCTTCGGTTTCCCCGCCGTCCGCCCCGAAGCGACCGGTTTCGTCTGGCTTTTCTCGGGCGGCTGTGCTATGATGCTGATGAAGAAATTATAGCATACGGAGGTGCGTATTTCCATGGTGCGCAGTGAATTTACCTTTCTCTCCGCCGACGGCAAGACCCCCATCCATGCGGTGGTGTGGGAGCCGGAGACGGCGCCGGTGGGCGTGGTGCAGCTGAGCCACGGGGTAGCGGAGCACATCGGCCGCTACGAGCCCCTGGCCCGCTTCCTCACGGAGAACGGCTTTGCGGTGGCGGGACACGACCACCTGGGGCACGGAGCCTCCATCCTGCCCGGCGCGCCCCGGCTCTACTTCGGTCCCCGGGGCAGCTGGGTGTGGGCAGCGGAGGATCTGCGGGTGTGCCGGGAACATATCCGCGCCCGCTTCCCCGGCATCCCCTATATCCTTCTGGGCCACTCCATGGGTTCCTTCCTGGCCCGGACGGATCTGATCCGCTGCCCCGGCGAGGTGGACGGCGCCGTCCTCATCGGCACGGGGCACATGACCCGCAGCATGCAGGCCGCCGGCCGGACGCTGGCCGCCAAGGAGGCCCGGCGGGTAGGGTCAGACCAGGCCAGCGCCCTGGTCACCCGGCTGGCCTTCGGCACCTACAACCGTCCCTTTGCCCCCAACCGCACCAGTGCCGACTGGATCTCCGCCTCCACCGCCAATGTGGATGCCTACCTGGCCGACCCCCTGTGCGGCGGTGACCCCACCACCGGCTTGTTCCGGGAGATGCTCTGGGGCATTTGGTTCATCACCTATCCGGGCAATCTCAGACGCATGGACCCGAACGTGCCCGTGCTGTTCCTCTCCGGCGAGGAGGACCCCGTTGGCGAAAACGGCAAGGGCGTGCGCCGGGCTGCCCATGCTTTCCGTCGGGCGGGCGTCCACTCCATCACCCTCAAGCTCTACCCCGGTATGCGCCACGAGATCCTCAACGAGGACGACCGGGACATCGTGTACCGGGATCTGCTGTGCTGGCTGCGGCACCGGCTGCCGTCCCAGGAAGCCTGAGCGCAAAAGGGCGATATCTCCGGTGCGCCGCAATAGCCGCACCGTGCACACGCCGTCCGCCGTCACTGCCAGCATAAGGACAAAGGTGACCTGAGGCGGCACAGCCTCCAGAAGCGGCGTCAGCACCGTCTCCAGAGGCGGCAGCGTCAGGGCGATGAGGGCGCCCCAGGCCAGGGAAAACCGCAGGCACACCCGTCCCCCCAGGTTCCACCGCTGGGCCTTGTAATCCCAAAAGCGCACGCCCAGCCACGCCTCATAGGCCCAGTGCACGGCGAACTCCACTGCCGTGGCCGCCGCGCCGCCCCACAGTGCCAGAGCAAAAAAGTTCTCTTTCACCGCGCCGGGCAGGGCCAGCACCGCCAGCACCCCCAGGCCGTAGACCGGGCACAGCGGCAGCAGCCAGCAGCACCGGCGGCTTTCCCGACTTGCCCCGGTGCAGGCGGCATAGGCCGTCTCCAGCCAGAAGCCCAGGAAGCTGTATACCAAAAACCGCAGAAATACCATCCGTCCACTCCTCCCTGCCCGTCAGTCTGCCCCGGCAGCGGGCAGGTTATGCCGCATTGCGCCGCGGACACATTTATGCTATACTGTTCAAAAAAAATCGGGAGGTGACCATATGGCGGATTCATGGGAGGCGCTGGAGGCCGAATGTCTTCGCTGCAATGGCTGCGCCCTTTGCGAAAAGCGGCAGCACGTGGTCTTTGGGGACGGCGCCCGGGACGCGGAGATCCTGCTGGTGGGCGAGGGTCCGGGCCAGCGGGAGGATGAACAGGGCGTTCCTTTCGTAGGCCCGGCCGGCCAGCTGCTGGACGATATGCTGGAGATCATCCATCTGGACCGCACCAAGGTGTACGTGGCCAACATCGTCAAATGCCGTCCACCGGGAAACCGGGACCCGCTGAACGTAGAGCAGGACGCCTGCATGGGCTTTCTCCGGCGGCAGACCGCCCTGCTGCGGCCAAAAATGATCGTGTGTCTGGGCCGTATCGCCGCCAAGGCCATCATCAAGGAGGACTTCCGCATCACCGCCGAGCACGGCCAGTGGTTCGAGCGCCGGGGTGTCCATATGACCGCCATCTACCACCCCTCCGCCCTGCTGCGGGACCTTTCTAAGCGGCCGGAGACCTTCTCCGACCTCAAGTCCATCCAATCCAAGATCCGTGAGGTGTGCAGCCATACTACCGTATGAGCGCCGCGGGGCAAAAGCCCCGCGGTTTTATTTTCTTTAATTGTTAACCTTGTAAAAATTTTAGGTTGACAATTGGCGTGTCCTGGCGTATGATCGACCCATCGGATTACAAGGAGGAATTATTTTGAAGTCTCACAGCCGTCTGCGCACGGTGGACCTCGCCTATTTGGGCCTGTTCGCCGCGCTCATGGCCATCTGCGCCTGGATCTCCGTGCCCATGCCGGCGCCCCTGGTCCCCTTTACCCTGCAAACCTTCGCCATTTTCGCCGCTGTGACCACCCTGGGCGGTCGCCGGGGCACTTATGCCGTTGGCGTCTACCTGCTGCTGGGACTGGTAGGCCTGCCGGTCTTTGCGGGCTTTCGCAGCGGCCCCGGTACGCTCTTGGGCACCACCGGCGGCTACATTCTGGGCTTTTTTGTCTGCGCCGTGGTGTATTGGCTGGTGACCGCCTGGCTGGGAGAGTCTCTCTGGGCCGTGTTTCTTGGGGGGACCCTGGGTCTTGCCGCCTGCTACGCCTTCGGCACCGCCTGGTTTTTGCTGCTCTACATCCGTACCACCGGCCCCATGAGTCTGGGCGCGGCGCTGGGCATGTGCGTGGTGCCCTATGTGCTGCCGGACCTCTGCAAGCTGGCGCTGGCGATTCTGGTGAGCCGCCGGGTCCGGCCTCATCTGCGATAAGCGGATGCGCTTGTAAAAAACGTCCCGGGATGCAATGCATCCCGGGACGTTTTCCACATATCTGTTTAAAAAGTCAACCGCATGTCATACCAGACCACCCCGCCATGGGTGGAGCCGGACACGCCCTCACAGCGGTAGCCGAAGGACTCGTAATAATGGATCAGCTCCTCCTTGCAGGTGAGCACACACCCCTTGCGGCCCTGGGCACGGGCATCGGCGGTGACCTGCTTTAGAAGCATCCCCGCACAGCCCCGGCGCCGGTAGGCCGGAATGGTGTTGACACCGAAGATCATCTGCCAGGCGCCCTGCTCATTGTGGAGCGATGCATCCTCGTACATCTCGTCCCGAAGGAACGGCTCATCGGTGACCATACCGTCCACAAAGCTCACCAGGGTCCCCTCGTCCTCCAGCAGCCAGAAGTGATCAGGGTATACGGCCAGTCGGCGGGCAATGGACGCCTCGTCCGCTGCCTCCGCCGGAGGAAAGCAGGCAGCCTCCACCGCCGCCAGGGCCTTGAGATCCGCCTGGGCGGCGGTTCGGATACGCATAGGGTTCCTCCTTACTTCAAATACCGGTAGCTCAACAGCAGCCGGGCCGTGGAATTGGTCATGTTCTCAAAGCGGTAGGGCCGGTCTGCCGCAAAGCGCAGGGCATCCCGCTCCAAAAGCTGGAAGTCCTCGTCCTGGGCCGTTAGCTTCACGGAGCCGGACATGACCGTGGCGTGGCAGACACACCCGGGCACGGACGGCTCCGGGGCATACCGGGCGCTGATGTACAGATCCAGGAAGAAATTCTCCTGCCGGGTCACATCGTCATAGGGAAAGGAGGGCCGCAGCACCGCCTTGCCCCCATCCAGCCGAACGGGCTTGGTATCCAGCTCCCGCACCAGCTCCAGCGGCTCGAACGCGTCGTTTTCCAGCAGCACCTGGGCCGGCACTTTCAGCGCCAGGGCCAGCTTGCCCACCACCGCCACAGAGGGGTTGGCCTCTCCCCGCTCGATCTGGCCCAGCATGCTGCGGGACACGCCCGCGATGGCCGCTGTGCGCTCCATGCTGAGTTTTTTGCTTTTGCGGATGCGTTTGATGTTCTCCCCTACCGCCCGGGTCAATTCCATACTAGGCGCCGCCCTTCTCTAAAATCACACAGTATATTGGTCGCTTCGACGTTTATAGTACCCGTTTTTCCCATTTGTGTCAATAGCGGCTGACCGGACGGACGTAAAAAAGCGGAGCGGCTTAGCCGCTCCGCTTTTTCTTTACTTGTCAGATGCGCTTCCAGACGGCGCCGCCGGGCACGTCGGTGATCTCGATGCCCTGGACCTTCAGCTCGTCACGGATGCGGTCGGCCTCGGCAAAGTTCTTGGCCTTCTTGGCCTCCGCACGGGCCAGGACCTTGGCGTCCACCTCCGGGTCACCCTCGCCGGTGACAGTATAGCCGCCGGCGGTGGCAGTGGCAGCGGTCTTGGCCAGTTCCTTCTGCTTTTCCGCAGCCCGCTCCAGAAGGCTCAGGCTCAGCACCTGGTCAAACTCACCCAGCAGGGCCAGCTTGGTGGCATCGTTGGTCTTGGCCTTGAGCACGTCGTAGAGGGCCGTCACTGCCAGGGACGTGTTCAGGTCGTTGTCCAGCGCGGCCTTGAACTTATTCCGCAGCTCCGCCGCCGCGGCCTCATCCACGTCGCCGCCCTCTTTCAGTGCGGCGATCCGGGCGATGAGCTTATCGTAGGCAGTCTTGGCGTTGTCCAGGTTCTCCCAGGTGAACACCAGCGCCTTGCGGTAGTGGGACTGGAGGCAGAACAGGCGATAGACCAAAGGATCGTAGCCCTTTTCCTCCAGCAGGGAGACAGTGAGGAACTCGCCCTTGGACTTGCTCATCTTGCCGGTGGCAGTGTTCAGGTGGTGGACATGGAACCACTGGGGGCACCAGGGATGGCCCAGGTAGCTCTCGGACTGGGCGATCTCGTTGGTGTGGTGGGGGAACGCATTGTCCACGCCGCCGCAGTGCAGGTCCAGATACTCGCCGTTGTGCTTGAGAGAGATTCCGGAGCACTCAATGTGCCAGCCGGGATAGCCCACGCCCCAGGGAGAGTCCCACTTGAGGGCCTGGTCCTCGAACTTGGACTGGGTGAACCAGAGGACGAAATCGTTCTTGTTGCGCTTGTTGGTATCCTCTTCCACGCCCTCCCGGACACCCACGGCCAGATCTTCCTCGTCGTGGTCGTTGAACACGTAGTAGCGGGAGAGCTTGCTGGTGTCAAAGTACACGTTGCCGCCGGCAAAGTAGGCATAGCCGGTGTCCTGGAGCTTTTTGACGATGTTGATATACTCCTGGATGCAGTTGGTGGCGGGCTCCACCACGTCCGGGCGCTTGATGTTGAGCTTGCGGCAGTCGGAGAAGAAGGCGTCCGTATAGAACTGGGCGATCTCCATGACGGTCTTGTGCTCCCGCTTGGCGCCCTTGAGCATCTTATCCTCGCCGGTGTCGGCGTCGGAGCTCAGGTGGCCCACGTCGGTGATGTTCATGACCCGGTTGACGTCATAACCGGCGTAGCGCAGGTACTTCTCCAGCACATCCTCCATGATATAGGAGCGCAGGTTGCCGATGTGGGCAAAGTGATACACCGTGGGGCCGCAGGTATACATCTCCACGTGGCCGGGGGTATGGGTAGTAAATTCCGCTTTTTTGTGGGTGGCTGAGTTATAAAGATACATATTCAGGCAGTCCTTTCTTTTGTATGGGTCTGGTGTTCCATGATTTCTTCCAGCTGGGCAAGGCGCTCCCGGAGGCTATCCAGCTCCCGGCAGATGGGGTCTTCCACGTGGATCTGGTCCACAGCGTCGGCATAGCGGACGGGCACGCCGTCCATGCGCACCACCCGGGCAGGCACGCCCACGGCAGTGGCCCCGGCGGGCACGGCGGTCAGCACCACGGCGCCGGCGGCGATACGGGCATTGTCCCCCACGGTGAAGGGGCCCAGCACCTTGGCGCCGGAGCCCACCAGCACACCGTTGCCCAGGGTGGGATGGCGCTTGCCCTGGTCCTTGCCGGTGCCGCCCAGGGTCACGCCCTGATAGAGCAGGCAGTCATCGCCCACCTCGGCGGTCTCGCCAATGACGATGCCCATGCCGTGGTCGATGACCAGACGGCGACCGATGGTGGCGCCGGGGTGGATCTCGATGCCGGTCCAGAATCGGTTCCACTGGGACACGAAGCGGGCCAGGAAGAAAGCGCGGTGCCGGTAGAGCCAGTGAGCCAGGCGGTGGTAGAGGACGGCGTGAACGCCGGGATAGAGCAAAAAGATCTCCAGCTTGCTGCGGGCGGCCGGGTCACGGCGCTGATAAGCGCCCAGTAAGTCGGAAAGGCTGGCAAAGGGATGATGTCTCATATTCTATAACTCCTTTATTCAGTAAAATGGGCAGGGCGGTACAGATGCAAAGTCCCCAACATCGTACTGCACAGGAGTCCAAACGGTTCCGGATCATCATAGCTTTACCTCCTTTACCGGGAAAATACAAAAACGCCTCCGGCACCCCACAGGGTGCAAGAGGCGTTGACACGCGGTTCCACTCTCGCTTATCACTCACGCCGGCCTAACAGCCGGACCAGCCCGATAACGGCGGCCTCACCGGGGGCCATTACGCCCCGCGCTCCCGGATGCACTTCGCAGTCTCCGCCGCAGGCATGCTTACAGCCGGTGGCACGCCCTCTCTGTCCTTTGGATGAACTGCTACTCTTTCCGTTCCTCGCGCAATCTGCTCACCTCAGTATAGTAGCAGGACTTATCCGGCGTGTCAAGTGCAAGGCAAGATTTTCCCCGCAGGTGGTCTATTCGGATAGGCTCTGACCCATCATAAAAAGAAAAAGCCGCGGAAATTCCGCGGCTTTTTTGCGTCTCTCACGCAGAGGCGATCACATCTTTGTTCTTCACAAAATACTCCACACCGGAGTAGAGGGTGGTCAGGGTGATGACCCACACGCAGATGGTGTTCACCACCGCCGGGATGGGCAGAAACATGAGAACGATGCACACCATGGTGGAGGCAGTCTTTACCTTGCCGGACCAGCCGGCGGCGATGACCCGCCCCTTATCGGAGGCGATCATCCGAAGGCCGCTGACGGCGAACTCCCGGCAGATAACGATCAGCAGCATCCAGGCGGCCATCTGCCCGATCTCCACGAACCACAGCATGGCGGCCGTGACCAGCATCTTGTCTGCCAGGGGGTCTGCAAACTTGCCGAAGTCCGTCACCAGGTTGTACTTACGGGCGATCTTGCCGTCCAGCAGGTCCGTGAGGCTGGCCACAATGAAGATGGCCAGGGCCACATAATTGGCCCCCGGGAAGCCCCAGTACAGCACACCCATGAACACAGGGATCAAGATAATGCGCAAAAGAGTCAATTTATTGGGCAAATTCATGGTTCCTCGCTCCTTTCACCCTTCCTGGACCAGCTCGCCGGTCAGCTCGCCGTCCATGACGCCGGTGAGCCGGACAATGACGAACGTGCCCGGGGACACCTCCCCATCCGCCGTGAAATAGATGCGGCCGTCGATGTCGGGAGACTCGGCGTAGCTGCGGCCGAAGAACATCTGCGCCTGACCGTCGAAGCCCTCGCACAGCACTTCCCGCTCGCTGCCCAGAACGGATTCATTGTACGCGTCGATGATGTCGGACTGCACATCCACCACCAGCTCCGCCCGGCGTTTGGCCTCCTCCATGTCCACATGGTCCATGAGGGCGGCGCGGGTGCCATCCTCGGGATAGAAGGGGAACACACCGGCCCGCTCGATACGCATTTCCCGCAGGAACGCGCACAGCTCCTCAAAAGCGGCCTCGTCCTCACCGGGAAGGCCGGTGATAAGACTGGTGCGCAGCACCAGGCCGGGGATGCGGTCCCGCAGGGCATTGAGAACGCGGGTCAGGGATTCCTTGGTGTCCCTCCGGTTCATGGCTTTGAGGATGCCGTCGTTGCAGTGCTGGATGGGAATATCCAGGTAGGGCAGGATCTTGGGCTCGGAGGCGATGGTGTCGATAAGCTCGTCGGTGATGTCGCTGGGGTAGAGGTAGTGGAGCCGGATCCAGTGGAAGTCCAGCTTGCAGAGCTGCCGGAGAAGTTCCGCCAGCTGGTGCTCGCCATTGAAGTCCGTGCCGTAGCGGGTGATATCCTGGGCGATGACCAGCAGCTCCTTGACGCCGGCAGAACTGAGCTCGGCAGCCTCGTCCAGCAGCTCCGCCATGGGGCGGCTGCGGTACTTGCCCCGCAGGGACGGGATGACGCAGTAGGCGCAGTGGTTGTCGCAGCCCTCGGCGATGCGCAGGTAGGCGTACCAGGGGGGCGTGGACAAGATCCGTTCGCCGCTCTGGTTTGCGGTGTGGATATTGCCCAGGTGGCAGGGGCGCTGGCCCTTTTCCATCACCTCGGCGATGGCCTGGGCGATGTCGTCGTAACTGCCGGTACCCAGGATGCCGTCCACCTCCGGCAGTTCCCGGAGCACATCCTCCTTGTACCGCTGGGCCATGCAGCCGGTCACCAGGATCTTCCGGATCTTCCCGGCCTTTTTCAGTTCCGCCATCTCCAGAATGTTGTCAATGGCCTCCTCACAGGCAGAGGACAAGAAGCCGCAGGTGTTGACCACCACCACGTCAGCGCCCTGGGGCTCCGTCTGGATGGTGTGGCCCGCTGCCTGGACCGTGGCCATCATCTGCTCGCAGTTGACCTGATTCTTGGCACAGCCAAGAGAGATGAATGCAACGTTGTATGACATAGAATCGCTCCGTTTTCTCATTTTTATGGGGAAACCGGCAGAGGGATCTCCGCCGGTCGTAAACTTTCCTTACTCCTCCGACATCTCCGCCCCCAGGCGGTTCCATGCCGCCCGGATATCTCCCCAGGAAAAGCCCCGGCGCACCAGGGCACCTGTGAGGCGCCGCTTTGCGGCCTCGTCGGCCTCACCGCCGCGGAGCTTGGACGATAAAAAGCGGTCGATCTGCTCCACAGGGTCCGGCAGAGTATCCAGCGCGTCGTCCCACAGCTCCCGGGGCACGCCCTTTTCCCGGAGCTTCTCCCGCACCCGGCCGGGGCCGTAGCCCATCTGGGCGCAGTGCCGGGCCAGCACGGCGGCGTAATCGGCGTCGTTGATGGCACCGATGGCCTCCATCCACTCGGCGGCGTAGCGGGCCTCCGCCTCGCTGGCTCCCTTGTCCCGGAGCTTGCGCTCCAGATCATGGCGGCTCATGGCCCGGCGGCCCACCAGATCGGCGGCTCGGGCTTTCACATCGGACACACCTGCGGCATCCTTCAGCCGTCCCAGGGTCGCCTCGTCCAGCTCGTCTCCGGCCCGGAGGCCGAAGTCCAGCAGTTCCTGCTCCGTGACCTTCAGGCAGGCGCCGTCCGCCAGAAACACCAGCACCCGGCCCCGCTTATGGTCAGAGGCGGTGATGCGCTCAATCCTCATCCTTGAAATCGTCGGCGCTCACGTCCACCGCCCGGCCGGCGGCCTTGGCGGCAATGCGCGCCTGGTTGCTCATGAGCTTATCGAAGTTGGCGCGGATATCCGCCTCCAGTTTCTCCATGACCTCCGGGTTTTCCTGGAGGTACTTCTTGGCGGCGTCCCGGCCCTGACCGATGCGGGTCTCGCCCATGGAGAACCAGGAGCCCGCCTTCTGCACCAGATCCAGCTTCACGCCCAGATCCAGCAGCTCGCCGGTGTGGGCGATGCCCTCGCCGTACATGATGTCAAACTCCGCCTCCCGGAAGGGGGGCGCCACCTTGTTCTTTACCACCTTGGCCCGGGTGCGGTTGCCCACCACCTCGGAGCCGTTTTTCAGCGTCTCGATGCGCCGCACGTCGATGCGGACGGAGGAATAGAACTTCAGTGCCCGGCCGCCGGTGGTGACCTCGGGGTTGCCGTACATGACGCCCACCTTTTCACGCAGCTGGTTGATGAAGATGACAATGGTGTTGGTCTTGCCCACAGCGCCGGTGAGCTTGCGCAGAGCCTGACTCATAAGCCGGGCCTGGAGGCCCACATAGCTGTCGCCCATCTCGCCCTCGATCTCCGCCCGGGGCACCAGGGCCGCCACGGAGTCCACCACGATCACGTCGATGGCACCAGAGCGCACCAGAGCCTCCGTGATCTCCAGGGCCTGCTCGCCGGTATCCGGCTGGGAGATGAGCATCTCCTCCACATTCACGCCCAGGGCACGGGCATAGGTGGGGTCCAGGGCATGTTCGGCGTCCACAAAGGCAACCTCGCCGCCCCGCTTCTGGGCCTCCGCCACCACGTGAAGCGCCAGGGTGGTCTTACCGGAGGACTCGGGTCCGTAGATCTCCACGATGCGCCCCCGGGGAAGGCCGCCGATGCCCAGGGCCACATCCAGCGCCAGAGAGCCCGTGGGGATGTAGTCCACGTTCAGGTTGGTCTGATCGCCCAGGCGCATGATGGAGCCCTTGCCGTACATTTTCTCGATCTGGGCCATGGCGGTATCGATGGCCCGCTTTTTGTCCGAAGCCGGTGCCGCAGAGGGCACAGGCGCTTTTTCCTTTGCCATAGTCTTCTTCCTCCTGTATGTTCACGTTCCGTATCTACGTCTTTGTCCATGGCAGCTCTCGCCCCAAGCTGTGTAAAGGCAATATGCCTCACAATTTTGCGAGGTTTGCCTCTCAGAGCTCCGTGCACAGCGTGCCGAACACCACCCGGGGAATGTCCTGGGTGTCCTTGACCACCTGGATGTCCCCGAAGCCCTGGGCACGCATGATGCGCAGGACGCTGTCCGCCTGGCCGATACCCACCTCGAAGTAGAGCTTTCCGCCAGGGACCAGCGCGGCACGCCACAGATCAGAAATGGCCCGGTAAAAGTCCAGGCCGTCCTCGCCGCCGTCCAGGGCCAGGTGCGGCTCGTAGTCCTTCACAGATGTATCCAGGGTTTCGATGTCCGCCCGGGGGATATAGGGCGGGTTGGAGACGATGCACTGGAACTCACCCAGGGATTTTTCCGGCTTTTCCAGAGCATTTGCCTGCATGGGCAACACCCGGCCGGTGAGGCTGTTGCGCCGGATATTCTGGCGGCAGATCCTGAGGGCCGCGTCCGACCACTCCCCCAGCACCACCCGGGCCTGGGGCGCCTGAGACGCCACGGCCAAGCCGATGCAGCCGCTGCCGGCACACAGATCCAGCACCCGGCACTCGCCCAAAGTCTTTACATAGTCGATGGCCTGGGCTGCCAGCACCTCCGTGTCCGGGCGGGGAATGAGCACATCCCGGGAGATGTCCAGCGGCAGCCCGTAAAACTCCCACTCGCCGATGAGATACGCCACCGGCTCGCCATTGAGGTGCCGCTCCACCAGGTCCCGCACCCGCTTTTCCAGCTCCGGAGAGGCATACAGGCTCCCGTCCGCCGTCAGCTGCTGGCGGCTCTTGCCGGTGCCGAAGCACACCAGTTCCCGGGCCTCCAGCGTGGCGGCCTCGATGCCTGCACTGCGCAGCTGCCGGCGAATATCTAAATACAAGTTGTTATATGTGATTGCCATATTACGCTCCGTATCGAAAATCGACGTATTTTCCGGCTTTTGAACGGAATATCTCGCTTGCTGTCACCAGGTGTCCTTGCCCTTTTCGGAGGGCAGCACCAGCTCCAGAGAGCGGATGGCCACCTCGATCATGGCATCGTCCGGCTCGTTGGTGGTGAAATTCTGCATCCAGAGGCCCGGCGCCGTCAGGATCTGGGCCAGCCGGTTTTCCTGCACATGGCGGCCCACCCAGCGGTTGAACTCATAGGTGATGCCCACCACCAGCGGCAGCAGCAAAAGGTGCGCCGCCGTCCGCAGCCAGACGTTGGTAATGGGCCAGATGCCGAACACCACGCTGGAGATAAGGATGGAGACGAAGATGACCACAAACAAAAAGCTTGTGCCGCAGCGGGGATGGTGCCGGGGCTGCACGCGGACGTTCTCCACCGTCAGGGGCAGGCCCGCCTCGTAGCAGAAGATGGTCTTGTGCTCCGCTCCGTGGTACTGGAACACCCGGTAGATGTCCTTTTGCCGGGAGCAGGCGATCAGGTAGATGAGGAAGATGACGATCTTCAAAAGCCCCTCCACCAGATTGCGCCCCCACATGGGGAAGCCGGGGTAAAAGTGCAGAATGGCGCCGGTGAGCAAGGTGGGCAGCACCATGAAAAGGAAGATGCTCATGCCCACGCCCAGCACCACTGCCAGCGCCACCACGGCGCTTTCCAGCTTCTTGCTGGGGATATGGGATTCCAGCCACTGCTCAAAGCGGGAGGGCTGGGCAGCCTCGTCATCGGGGTAGAAGTCCGCCGAGTACATGAGGGCTTTCACACCGTGGACCATGGAGTCCAGGAAGTTGACGGTGCCACGGACCAGGGGCCAGCCCAAAATGGGATAGCGGTCCTTGATGAAGCGCAGAGGCTCCACCTTTTCCACCAGCTTCCCCTCCTGGTCCCGCACCACCACGGCCTCTTTCTCCGGGCCGCGCATGAGGATACCCTCGATGAGCGCCTGTCCGCCGATGCTGGTGCGGAAGGCGCAGGAATTGTGTTCTGCCATGTGGATTCCTTTCTATTGTTGCATTGTATCACATCCGTCCGCCAAAAGCAAACGAATGTTCGATTACGGATTCATGGGCAGACGGATGGTCACCACCGCGCCGCCGCCCTCGGCGTTGCCGATGGTAAAGGTACCGCCGTGGAGACCGATGATCTCGTCACACACAGCAAGACCGATGCCGCTGCCGCGGGCCTTGGAAGAGCCCTTATAGAACTTCTGCTTCACGTAAGGCAGCTCCGCCTCCGGGATGCCGGGGCCGTAATCCCGTACCCGGACCACTTCCTCGTGGCCCTCCCGGCAGATGGAAGCCGTGATTCGCAGGCCCGATCCGCCGTGCTTGGCGGCGTTGTCCAGCACGTTGCAGAATACCTGCTTGAGCCGCTCCGGGTCGCCGGAGATAAAGGGCAGCTCCTCGTCGCAGCTTTCATACTCCAGGGCGATGCCCTCCTGGCGGAACAGCTCCCGGTAGGTAAAGATGGCGTCCTCAAACTCCGCCTGCAGGTCCACCTGCTCCACCCGCAGAGTGAAGCGGCCGTCCTCCATTTTGGAAAACTCCAGCAGCTCTTCCACCATGGTGGAAAGGCGCCGGGACTCGTTCAAAATGATGCGGATGCCCCGACGCAGCTGCTCGGGGTCTCCGGTGGGGTCTTCCAGAATGGTCTCGCCCCAGCCGTTGATGGCGGTCAGCGGCGTGCGCAGCTCATGGGACACAGAGGAGATGAACTCGCTTTTCATCTTCTCGTTGCGGCCGATCTTGAGGGACATGTCGTTGATGTTGTCCACCAGCTCTCCCAGCTCGTCGGAGTACCTGTTTTCGATCTGGATTCCATATCCTCCCGCCGAAATGCGCTTGGCGGCATCGGTGACCACGGCCACCGGCTCCACCACGTCGTTGATGAAGAGGAGGTTTGCCAGGATGACCATGGTCATGCACAGCGCGGCGATCACCAAGACCACCGCGATGGTCACCAGGATCTGGCGGTTCACCTCCCGCAGCGAGGTCACCAGGCGCAGCACCCCCACCACCTTGCCGCTGTACATCAAGGGTGCGGAGACTGCCAGGATATTCTCCCCCGTCTCCGGGTCACGGCCCTGGAAAGCCACGCAGTCCTGTTGGGCGATGGCCTGCTCGATATCCGGCGTGCCGGGCTTGATGCCGTTTTTCAGGCTGGAGGTGGAGGAGACCTGGATGCGTCCGGCGCCGTTGATGAATTGCAGCTCGATGCGGTCCTTGTCCTCAAAATTGGTGGTGGACTGGGTGGCCCGCTGCAGATACTCGGCAAAGCCGTTGTCCATGAAATAATCGTTGAAAGCGCCCGCCTCTGCCCGGGCCTGCTTCATGAGGCCGTCCTGCATGGTGCCGTAATAATAGCTGGAAATGCCCACGGAAAACAGCGTCACCAGCAGCACCAGCATCAGCAACACCGGCATGATGCTGTTGAACACCCAGCGCTGCCTTAGGCCCTGGATCCGCAGGGTCTTCCATCTGATTTTTCGCTCTTCCGACACCGCGCGCCACCTCCTTTCCTCCGTTTGACTGTGCGGGACTCAATGGTCCCGCTCTTTCCTGCTCAAAAGCCCCACTTGTACCCGTATCCCCACACGGTGGTGATATAGGTGGGATTTTGCACATTGTCCTCGATCTTCAGCCGCAGACGGCGCACGTTCACGTCCACGATCTTCAGCTCGCCGAAATAGTCCCGGCCCCACACCATATCCAGGATTTCCTCCCGGGAGAGGGCCTTGCCGGGGTTTTCCATAAACACTTTCATGATGGAATACTCCACCTGGGTCAGCTTGATGCGCTGTCCGTTTTTCTCCAGCGTGCGGTTGCGGGTGTTGAGCAAAAACGGCGGCTGGGAAATCTCCCCGGCCTGCACAGGCTCCTCCCCGCCGGCACGGCGGAACAGGGCGTCCACCCGGGCAGTCAGTTCCGCAGGAGAGAAGGGCTTGGTCACATAGTCGTCGGCGCCGGTCATGAGGCCCGTCACCTTGTCCATCTCCTGGGAGCGGGCCGTGAGCATGATGATGCCGATCTTGGCGTTGGTGGCCCGGATGCGGCGGCAGACCTCAAAGCCGTCGATGCCGGGCAGCATGATGTCCAGCAGGGCCACCTTGGTGTCCGGGTTCTCCTTGAGCCGCTCCAGCGCGTCCTCGCCGGTCTCGGCCTCGATCACATCGTAGCCCGCGCGCCGCAGGTTGATGACAATAAAGCTGCGGATGCTGGACTCGTCTTCCAAAACCAAAACTTTTTTCATGGCGTTTCCTTTCTGGTCCGTCAGTTGTCCCCGTATACCCACTCTTTGGTAATGAGGCTGAAAGCGGACCGCACTTGGTCTTCGGTCATGCCGCCGCTCCAGCGGCTGTTGGCGTCCAGCAGCTCCGCCGTGTAGATGGTCTCCGCCTGGCGGCCCAGGGTGAATCTTCCGCCCCGCACTGCCTTGACGCTGCGGCTGCTGCCGGTGATGGCCGTGATCTGCATGAAGGGCTCGGGTCCCTGGTCGCCCTGAATATAGAACGTGACGCACGCCTCGTCCTCATCCACGCTCCGGGACACCATGACCTCCTCCCGCCAGCTCTCCGGCAGGAGGAAATACCAGCCGTCTTCAATGTCGTGATAGGTGCTCAGCGCCAGGGATGCCTCTCCCTGGACATTGTAGGTATACCAGTCGATCCGCTGGTAGGCAATCTGGTTCTCCTCCAAAATGGGAAGCGACACGGCACGGGGAAGCTCCGTCACGCCGTCGTTGTTGATATCCATGGGATAGAGCGTCTGGAACGGGGCGATCTCGGCGGAGACGCCCGTGGCGTCGGAGAGGGTGATATTGGCAAGGTCTCCGTTGCGGGAGGCCAGCACATCCGTCACGGACCAGAGTCCTTCCTCCACGCCGGTGACAAACAGCGCCGGCATCCCGTCATTCAGGGTTCCCGCGGTGACCCGGCCCTGCTGGTTCAGCTCTGCCATGGTGATGGAGATGGGTGCCGCGCCCTGCAGCTGCAGGTTGCCGTTCTGCCAGGTATAGTAATCCGCCACGGCGTCGCCGCCCTCGGCGCTGCGCAGGACCACCAGCTCCTGGCTCTGATCCTGATTCAGGTCGGTAATGGCATAGCGGACATAGTTGCTGCGCATCAGCTCCATGGGCTCCCCGTCTTTCAGGGTGTACACCACCAGTGCCTGCAGGTCGGTGGTAACGCGCCAGCCCACGATCAGCTCCGTGTAGCCGTCGCCGTCCAGATCGCTGTAGCTGATACTGTAAATGGCGGTGCCGCTGCTCTCGATCACGTGGGAAAGCGCATAGGTCTGATCCTTGGCAGTAAAAATGCAGATCTTCAGCGGCTTTTCATCGGCGTCGTTGCGGAAAAACGCCACCGCCTCCTCCTGTCCGTCTCCGTCCAGATCCTCCAGCTGCACCGGCTGGATGTTGCTGCCGGAGATGGGCGCGGCATATTCTGCGCCGTCAGACAAAATGGCGTTGATCCGGTTGTCCAGCTCCGTATACTCAGTGGGGAGCTTGGGCAGGCAATACAGCTCCTGCGGCGAAATGGTAAAACCGCAGCCGCTGGTCATCAGCGCCGTCAGCAGCAATAGCCACGTTACCAGCATTTTTCGCATCAGGCTGCCCTCCTCTCCGGCAAAGTTCCAAAAATGCTCATAATTTAACTAATATATGATAGCACGTCTTTTTCCGTTTGTGTAGGGGGGATCTTCCGTTTTTCAGTGCATTTTACGCTTCGTTCATTTTTTTCATTTTTCCAAAAACAACTCTTGAATTTCACCATATGCTCTTGTATAATGTTCAGGTAACTTATGCCGGTGTGATGGAATTGGTAGACGTGACGGACTCAAAATCCGTTGGTAGCGATACCGTGTGGGTTCGAGTCCCACCACCGGCACCACGTGGTCGCAAAGTTTGCTTTGCGACCACGTCTTTTTATGCCCTTGGCAAAAAAAGACGTCATCCGCCCGCTCCCTTGCTCCTCCTCTCCAAATCACAACCGCTTACGCTGGGTTGTGATTTGGTTCTGGGTGCGAACTTGGAAGCTGCGGTATCTATACTGTTGCGATATTCCAGCTCGTTGCAAAGCTCATCGCGCGCTCACGCTGTTGATCGCCCACGATGAGGTCTGGTGTACAACCGTTTTAAAGTTATGTGATACCATTCAGAAAAAATATTCTCACAACTTTTTGGAGGGGTTCCCGTGAAAAAGGGTAAAATGATTCTCGCTGTACTAATTGTGCTTATAGGCGTACTGATTGGTCTGGTCATGTATTTTCCTAAAAATATCAATACCGCACTCAATAGGATCCAGCATCCGTTTGAAGCCGGTGAAGTTTTAGCCACCCAGGAGATTGAGGAAAACCTTACTGCGGTACTATATACAAATCGGCAAAATAACACGCAGCTTCAAAATGCTCTCATCCGGAAAACGGGCATTTTTTATAAGGTTGTTGATATGAATGGCTCTCTCACTATTGAAAAGTCTAACATGCTGGAAAGCGGCGAGCTGAGAGCAGACGTTCTTATTTCTTGGTACGATAAAAGCGACAAATATATCGTTATGGCAGTTGCTTACGATGAGGATGTCGAATCAGTCACTTATCTGGATCAAGAATTAAAAGAACTAAATATAAACGGTTATCGGTTATTTTACGGATATGGCAGCGGAGAATACGGGGTGTATGAGTTATTTGACAAGAACGGAAATCGCTTAGAGCATATCAAAGAATAATAGATAAATGGTATATATAAATGTCTATTAAAAAGCGGAGAACTGTCTCCCATGGAGTAATATACTGAATTCCACGTGGCCGCAAAGTTTTCTTTGCAGCCACGTCTTTTTATATCCAGGTCGTTTCGTGCAGGTATGCTTTTCAGAAAAATTTCAGAGTAAGCTGGCAGGTAATTGCAATCGTCTGTGAAATATGGCATTCTTTAACATTAAGGTATGGTTTCTTTCCGGAAACCATCGGCAGCCAGAGGGTGAAGCCACAGTCCCGCATTCTCCGGCGCCATTTTCAAGAGGAGGGCTTTCTATGAAAAAACGTGCAGTATCCCTGATTTTGACGTGTGTGCTGTGTCTCTGTTTGATGCCGGTCGCCGCACAGGCCGCCGAGTGGTATGAGGTAGAGCCCTTTTACCCGGAGTACTTCGGCAGCAGCGAGCCAACCACCGGGACAAAAGAAATGACCGTTGACGGGCAAACCGTCACCGTATCCGTCTTTCCGGCCGGAACGCAATTCAGCTCCTTCAACGGGCTGTATATCGGTGAGACGGAATCCTATGTGGATGGAACCCCTTCCTACACACCATTCGATCCGGCGAAAGGCCTGCCCGCAGAGGGCGTCCATCGGATCAAGCTGTACAGCATGTATTACGGATATGAAGGCGACGTGTGGGTCACCGCGGAAAGCTCCGGCACCACCGCCGAGCCCACGGAGCCTGACGAGCCCGCGGCGCCCTCTTTTTCTGATATCGCCGCGGATGCCTATTATACCGAGCCGGTAGCGTGGGCCGTGGCACAAGGCATCACCAGCGGCACCACTTCCACCACGTTCTCCCCGAACAACGCCTGCACCCGTGCGCAGATCATCACGTTCCTGTGGCGGGCTGCAGGATCTCCGGAACCCGAAGCTCCCTGCGCATTTACAGATGTAAAGGCCGATGCCTATTACGCCCAGGCGGTGGCTTGGGCCGCAGAAAAGGGCATGGTTAGCGGCAGCACTTTTTCCCCGGATGCCCCCTGCACCCGGCTGATGGCTGTGGAATTCATGTGGAAGCAGGCCGGAAGCCCCGATGCATCTGATGCCAGTTTTACCGACGTTTCCTCTGACGCCGTCAACTGGGCAGTGGAAGCCGGCGTGACCGGCGGCACCACCGCCGACACCTTCTCCCCGGATACCACCTGCACCCGCGCCCAGATCGTGACGTTCCTGTACCGGGCATTTGCCGAATAACAGACATCTCTATCCCTGTCGGCACGGAGACCCCCGATTTAAAACATAATTCCAAACACATTTTGTAGCCGCAAAGCTTGCTTTGCGGCTACATTTTTATGTCTGCCGTACAACTTTGACCATTCCGCCCACAGCGCGCCCTGCCGGGAAAGACGTCTGCTCCGTATCTTCCCTCCCGGAACCATCCTGCGCCCGGGTGCATATTCTGAGGCAAACGCAAAGGAGGGATGCCCTATGAAGCAGCATCTCACCGCCTGGAGGGCAGCCATGCGCTACATCCATCCGGTGGACAAGAGCCTGCTGCTCTTCATGCTGATCCTGCTGGTCCAGTCCGCCGCCAATCTCTTTTTCCCTGCCGGGGACGGTTCGGCGGCCGGGGAGATCGACATCGTGGTCCGCACCTCTGCCGCCGCCATTTTCGGCTACTTCCTCAGCGCCAATTTTATTGGCCACGAGGAAAACAGCGGACAGGCGACAACGGCCGCCCCGGCGCATACATTGAAAGCGGGGACCAGTCCGGTGCAGGACAGCATGCCCCGGGCGCAAATCGGCTTCTCCGCCGGTGAACCGGCAGAGGAACCCGGTACGCCTGAGCTGCAGCCGCCGGAGCAGTCTGCTCTCTGCCTGCAGGTGCGCTGTGCCACCTTCATCGGCCTTTTCTGTCTGGCCGCGCTGCTGCTTCTGCGCAGCCTGACCCAGCTTGGTGTCGTGCCGCCCCCGTCCGATTCGGTCACCGGCACCATCGTCCAGTTCCGGGACTTCATCTCCGGCTGCGTCGGATTCCTGATCGGCTGCCCCACGCATCACCTCCGTGCATCCGGCACGGAATACTAGGAGGTTTCCCATGCCCGATATCAAGCAGGACCTGCTCAGTCTGCAATACAGCAAGAATTTTGAAATTCAGGGAATGCAGGAGGCCAATGTGGATCTGGAGCTGCCCCCCGCCTCCGCCACCACGGCCACGGTGTACGGCATCGTCACGGACGGCGCCGCCCCCATTGCCGATGCCACCGTAAAGCTGTTTGACAGCGCAGGCCTGCCCTATAAGCACACCATGACCGGCGCTGACGGCGCTTTCTCCATGACCGGCATCCTCGCCGGCACTTATACGCTGGGCGCTGTCAAGGACGGCTACCGGCTCAGTGATGCAGCCGGCGTCACGCTCTCTGACGGGTCCACAGTTCAGGTGAACCTGGTCTGCACCAAAGACGTCACCTTGTCCCTGGGTGCCATTGCCGGCACCCTGACCGTTATCGATCCTCTGGGTGGTGCCCCCGTACCGCTGGGCGGGGCAAAGATCACCCTGCAGGATTCCCTGGGGGCCGCTGTGGCCGCCACCTATACCGCTGCGGACGGCGAGTTTGCTTTCTACGATCTGGCAGACGGCACCTATACCCTGATGGCCTCCGCGGACGGCTACCTGGCCGTCTCCTCTGTGACCGCCGTCATCGCGGGCGGCTCCATTGCCAACGTGGCCTTGACCATGACGGTAGACGGCCGCACCTACAACGGCACCGTCAGCGGCATCATCCGCGACAACGCCGGCCGCGCGGTGGCCGGCTGCTTCGTAGGGCTTTACCAGGTGACGGACATGGCAGGTATCTCCCAGGAGCGCCTGGTGTCCGTCACCAAGACCAATGCCGCGGGAAAGTACCTCTTTGGCGGTGTCAGCGGCGGAGAATATCTGGTCAAGGCAAAGCTGGAACAGTAATCCCCGACAGCGGCCTGCTGGCCGTGCGCCGCGTCTTTCTCTGCGGAAATGATGCGGAGGCGGATGCCCCTTTGTGCGTCCGCCCCCGCTCCATCCTGTGCGGCATCCATCTGTCCATAGAGGATGTTTGTCCCATGGATGAAGTAATCCTTCAGCCGCAGGATGGCTGCTGCCGGCAGGTACGAACCCTGACCTGCCAGGGGGACGTCTGGTTTGGCTTTCTGCAGCCGGGCGCCTACCGGCTCACCCTCCGCCGCAGCGGGCACCGCCTTACGCTGGCGGTACGCCTTCCTCCCGGCGGCAACGCGGCCATCCGCTGCTGCCTTTGCCCCCGGCACTTTTGCTGGGAGCGGGATGCGTTCCATTACTTTTTCAACACAGCAGCCGGGTTTTAAATGCGTTCATCCGGGAAAACCATGTAAAAAAAGGAGCAGAGGAAATTCCTCCGCTCCTTTTTATTGGATTTTTCCACCCATCAGTTCAAAGCGTTCCCAGGTAAATTCCTGCTGCTCCACCAATGCCCAGGTATACCCGGCTGCTTCACACTCTTCCCAGGTCATGTAGCGGAAGTAGAATTCCGCCTCCAGATGACAGGGCAGGATGTCCAGCACGATCTGCTGGATCTCATCAAATCCAGGCGGCACGCCGCCGATGCCCGGAAAGATCACCCGCAGATGGCCGGTGTCCACTTCCAGCGCCTTGGCGGGGATGCCACAGCCGCTGATGGTCCGGTTGATGGCCTCCGGGGTCAGGCTGTCCGCATCGATCTGCATCAGTGCGGTGATGGCCGCCCGCCGGTCTTCTGCCGTCTCCGCCACAGGGCGCCTGGCAAACAGCGCCTCCCGCCGCTCCAGGCCTTCTTCCAGCGCGGTGGCCACCAGGCTCTCCCGCTCTGTCCGCTCCAGCGTCTGCCCGGCACCGTCCAGCGCTCTGCCCGCCGCATAGGCCATAGCCTCGCTGAAAGACCCTTCCTGCAGGTCATAGATCCCCAGCGGCGCCAGCAGGTTTTTCAGATACTCCGCATACGCCATTCAGCTCTCCTCCCAAGGTGTTGCCGTCAGTTCTCCCAGCACCGCAAGCTCGCTCTGCTGCACGGGAACATCCTGCGCCGGCGCCGTGATGCGCACATTGGACACACTCTCCAGCGAAAATACCAGGCTGCTCAGCTCCGCAAGACGCACGGTCTGCCCCAGCAGCTCTCCGCCGAAAAACATGGTGACCGCCTGCTCTGCCGCAGCCACAGCCTCCTCCTTGCTCCGCCCGGCGGCAGGTGCCACCTGCATGGTGATGTCCACCCGCTTTTCTGTGGGAGCCAGCACCTTCACGTCCACGGCGATCTCCCGCTTTTCCTGAATGTCCGCCTGCACCTGCTGCAAAAGCTCCTCGGAAGGGATTCCCGCCGCCGTGGAAATGTAAACGTCCACCGTGCCGATCCCTCTGGCCCGGCCTACCGCCCTGGCGGCCACAACGCCGGTATGGGACATGGCCGTCTTTTCATACCAGGCTGCGTTGGCCCCGTTGGGCAGGCGCTGATAGCTCTCCAACACCCGGCTGCGCAGGCTCTCATCCTCCTCCGGGTCACTTCCGCCGGAAAAGGACTTGGGATTGGTGCAGTGGGTCACCCCCACGGGGCACGCCGTCAGGATGACAATGGTACCCGGCGATGCGTTGCCATTTTCCCCGCTTTCCACCGCTTGAGCGGGAATGTCCACCGACAACCCGCCAGCTTTCAGCGTGCCCGCCTCCGTAGTCTCAAAGCGCACTTCCTCCGCCGTCATACATACGGTCCCCGCCGGGATCGTCAGATCCGACGCCGGGGCCAGGTCCACAGAAAAGTGCAGCGTCCCCTGGGCCTTCGTGCCTGCCATGCGGCTCAGCCCCCGCATGGCCGCATGCCGCTCCAGATAGACCCCCTGAGCCGTCTGTGGGAAGCTCTGGTCCAGCACCCAGTCTGCCTGCATCTCCAGTGCCTGAACCTGTGCCGCCGCTGCATACAGCCGTACTGCAAGGTCACAGGAATCCTCCGGCCGGAAGCCGCAGCGCGCCTCCATGTCCGCACGCATCTGCGCGTAAATCTCCTCCACACTTCTCACGATCCGTCTCCTCTCATTGCACCTCCAGCGTCACCGTCAGAGTTTCGTCCTCCCAAAGCAGAACGACCGTCAGGGTAGCCGTGTCATCTGCCCGCTGCGTAAGCTCCACCCGCTCCACCCGGACAGGCTCATCCGCCAGTGCCTCCGCCACATACTGCTCCGCAGCAGAGAGGCGCTGGCCGGGGGACAGGCTGCTCAGCTGCCAGAGCCGGCTGCCAAGCTCCTCGCAAAAGGGGAACCGCCCCCGCCTTGCCCGCAGGCGGAACAATACCCGCTCCAATATTGCCTCCGCCCCCTCCGCATACTGGATATTTCCGCCGGAGAGCCGGTAATCTCCGTTTTGTAAAATGGGTTCTCTCATATTACACGGTCCCCTCCTCACCACAGGTACAGGGCTTGTACGGCTCTCCGTTGATGAAAAGCGGCCCCTCAACGCACACACGCCCCTTGAGTACCAGCGATCCGTCTGCTTTCAGATAGATGCTGGCTCCGCCGCCGCGGATCAGCACCTCGCCCGGCTCCATGGGCTCTTTCGCCTCTGTCTGCCGCATACCGGCCACGCATTGCTCCTGCCCGCCGGGACCGCCCTTGATGACCAGCACCTCCGCGCCGTTTTGCGGCATCCAGCAATAGCCGCCGGGGCCGTAGATGGGCAGGGAGCGGACCTCCCCCCGGGTCAGCACGCCCGCCTGCCCGCCGGCGATGGTAGTCACGCCCAGATCTGCGTCCGCCGTGGGCGGCGATGGGCGCAGTTTTTGGGAAATCCACATTATGCTCCCCCCTTTTCCAAAGTCAGCTCCACGGTGGCCCCGCCGCTGAGCGAAAAGCGGTTGTCCGCCTGGGCCACCCGGTAAATGCCTGTGAGGCCCATGCGCGTCAGAGAAAGCTCTACTTCATCGCCGGGAAAAGCCAGGAAGCTCCCCGGCAGCGTCAGCACGATAGACAGTTCCTCCCGGGCAGACTGGGCGATCTGGTATTCGCCGGTATAGCGCATGGCGTCCCAGGTGCTCTGCCCCGGCGTGCAGACCACACGGCGGCACTGTCCGCCCCGCGCCAGCATGTCATTATTTTTCACGCTGTAAAAGGCATTGCGGGTCTTGTCGATCACCAGCACCTCCGTCAAAACGCCGTAGTGATCCTCCCGCAGTCTGCACGAGAGCACCGCATTTTCCTCATCAATGTGGACCCTGCGTCCCGCCCCGGCGGGAGCGGCCACCAGACGGCCATCCCGCTGGAAAGTGGGGGTGAATCCGCCGTATGCCCTGCAAAACCCCTCCAGGGCCTTCCACTGGCTGGTGCCGGAGGCCACCGTGTAGGGCGACAGCGCCCGGACGGAGGCCACGCGGGCGGCGGTGATGCCATAAGGCGTCACATGGTTGCGCAAAATCTCTTCCAGCGTGGCCACCTCATAGGTCATGGGCCGGGACTCGTTGTCCAGCAGCCGGGCGGCATACCCCCGGCCGCACACCGTCGCCGTCAGGCCGCTCGTCCCAAGATCCACCGTGTATTCATCCACGATGCCCCGCAGCATCACCTGCCCGTTTTCCAGCGCCGTGAAGCCCGCCGCCAGATGCAGCGGCTCCGCCATGGACGCATCGTAGAAAAACGTTACAGAGAAGCTGTCGCAGGGCACGCCGCCGGTGTGGACCACGTTCCATTCCAGAAGCGCCGGCAGCTCCAGCACCCGGTGGGTGCAGGTGATGATCTGTGCCTTCATGGGATCACCACCGTTTCTCCCGGATAGATAAGATTCGGGTTTTTGATCTGGGGATTGGCCGCGATCAGATCCGTCAGGGCCACGCCGTACCGCCCTGCGATCCCCCACAGGGTATCTCCCTTGCGGACCACATAGGTTCCGGAGTACGAAGGCGCCGACTGGGAGGCCTCGCCTGCGGAGCCTCCCTCCTCCGTCCCGCCTGCGTTGATCTCCGTCAGCCCCGCCTTGTAGCCGCCCTGGTCCTCCCAGAAGGCAAAGCGGTATCGCACAAAGTCCGGCAGCGGCTCCTCCGTCAGCTGCAGCGTCACAAAATAGGCGCTGGACGCAGGCCATACCGGATGGACCAGCAGTCCCGGTCCTGGCTGGTCAAATACCTGCTCCAGGGCGCGGAACGTAGCGTAGGCATCCTTTCCGGCAAAGGTGCCCTCCCCCTCCAGCACTCTGCATCCGGCTCCCAGATCCTGCAGCACATATCCCCCGAAAGGCACCTTGTGGACCGCCACCTGTCTGCGGTGCTCCACCTGGTAGGTCTCCGGGTTATGGGGCCAGGTAAATTCCTTATAGCGCATGGGCGCCAGGCGCATGCACATTCCTCCTTTCAGTACAGGGAAAAGCCGCCGTCATAGCGCCGGGCGTCCCGCTCAAACGCCAGGGAGACAGCCCGCGCCGAAAGCACATCCTGCCCCGCGCCGCCGGCCGCAGCCGGTACCACCTGAGCCTCTCTCCGGCCGACACCAACTGCTGCGGCGCTCCATGCGCCCGCAGCCCGGACGCCGCCGTCTCCGGAGACTCCGCCGGATATGTACGCCGCACCGCTTTCCGGCGTCTGCCCGTACCGCCTCTCGCCCGCCTGCGTCACCGCCTGCCGCCTGGCCGCCATACTGCGTTCCAGGTTCTCCTGGAAGCGGGCAGCGGAACTCCCGGACCAAACGCTCCCATCCGCCGTCTCCCCCGGCTGCTGCGCGTTCTCTCTCAACATCCGTCGGACCGCAGACAACGCCTGCGCCGCCTCCGCTTCTGTACTGCTGTACGCTGCCTGCCTGGGCGACTCCGTTTCCTGTCTTGTCTCCTGCTCGCGGCCCAACAGCAGCAGCGACAAAAGCTGCCACTGCCGGGCCAGTACGTTTTGCACATAGTCCATGCTCATCCCTCCCGCATGGCCGCAAACTTCTCCATGTCAAAGCCCGGATTCTCCATACCGCCGCCGGGTCCCACGCCGCCGAGCCGCTCCAGCAGCCGTTCCATCTCCGGCGCCGTCAGCGCCTCCAGAACGTCCTCCCTGCCGGAAAAGGCCGCCTCTCCCTGGAAAAAGCAGCACTCCGCAAGCACCTGCGCATTGGTCAGGAGGCTCCGTTCCAGCACGTCCTCCGTCTGCTCCCGTCCCTCCCGCCAGATGGCAAGAAGACGGCCTGCCGTCAGCGGCCTGAGCTGGTCGATCTCTCTCATGCCTGGGTCTCGATGCGCTTGGAGGCCACTACGGTGATCTTCTCCGCCACCATGGCGTTGAGCTGGCCCTCCTCGTGGATGGTGCTCCACTCGCAGCCGCTGTAAATGACCTTGCGGTCGGGCTTGCAGATCACCAGGGAGAAATCCCGCAGCTCGTGGAAGTTGATGCCGTCGGCCACCGCGTCGTCGGTGGCGTAAAGGCGGGTCAGCTCCAGGGTGTACTTTTTCTGCCCTTCAATGGTGGCCACCGGCTCGCTTTCTCCGAACGCCTCCACGCTCTGGGAGGACTTGGTCGCCTTGGCGGTGTAGCTCTGTACCACCGCCACCTTTTTCCCATCCAGCTCCAGATAGATGTCCGCGCTGGTGGGGAATCCCTTTGTATCCATGCTTGCTTCCTCCTCTCAGACGCCGTCAAACGGTGATGTGCACAGTCAGATAGATCTGGTTGAGCCCGTGGGCCACGGCAAAGCCAAATTCCACCAAACACACGGTGGGATCATCAGCGGAGGCGGTGACCGTCACGTCGCCGTAGCTGTCGATGATCTCCGCCGCCAGCTTTTTCTCCAGCTCCACAATGACCTGGGAGCGGATGGCGCTGCGGTTGCGGGCGGTATTTTTGGTGCGGGTGAACTTGCTGCGCAGGGCGCTGCGCACCGCGGGAATGATGTCATCCACAATGAGGATAGTGGTCAGCTCCCGCCAGGTAGCGTCCGCCGCCTCGCCGGATTTGGAGCGGGTAGTGATACCCCGCACCGGGGAGAGGATGCCGCCGGCATACTCCAGAGGTGTTACACCGCCCCGCACCAGAAGATCGATGTCATTGTCGGTGTATGCCTCGCTCAGCCCGCCAAGGCCATTCATCTGCGCGCCGTTGAGGGGCACGGCAGGGTCCCTGACCGCGGCAATGACGCCGGCCAGAGCCGCCGCGGCAAACACGCCGGGCAGGGTCTCCCCATCCGTTCCCAGAGGATCGGGACCCACCAGCACCACGCGCTCAGAGTTGATGGCCTCGGCGTGGCTCACCAGCTCCGCAGCGGACTCACCGCTGCCGCCCACCACAGCGATACGCTCCTTGCGGCAGGCGGAATCCTGCTCCACCGCCGTGCGCAGTGCCTGATGGACCTCCTGGTCCGGGCTGTCGCATACCACAATCTGCACGTCCGCGCCGCTCAGCGCCGCAAATGCGGACTCATAGTCGGACAGCTGGCCCGCCTCCGCCACGCGCACCGCCACCACGGTAGATGCGCCGTTTTGGAACAGCAGCTTCAAAATGGTGCTCATACCCGGCGTCTCGTCCTGGCCGAACACCGCCGCGCCGTCTGCGTAGCCGGTCACCGTCACCGGCTGTCCCACGGTGCCCTGGACAGCCTTGGCCGCCACGCCGATGGTCCGCACCGCCTGCCCCGCCACGATGACGGCGGAGGTGTCGTAGGCCGAATACACGCCCGGACGCTCATGTCTGATCTCACTCAAGTCTGAACAACTCCCTTCAGTTGAAAATCCAAAAATGCGGTGCCATCCTCCGTGGTCTCCGCCACGAAAACCGCCCCGCAGCGCAGCCGCCCTCTCCGGCGGAACAGCGCCGTCTCCTTTTCCCAGACAAGCCCCTCCCAGGAAAGCTCCTCGGGCCGGATGCCGCTGGGGAGGCCCCCCAGCAGCACATCGGCAGCCTGGCAGCAGCCCTCCTGGCACTCCGACGCCTTGCCACCGTATACATCCACCCAGATCTCCGCTTCCAGCTGCTTGCCGTAAAGCTCCCGGACCGTGCCCTGCTCCGGGTCGTAGACTTCGCCCAGATAGCTGCAAAATCCCATGACCGCGCCGTCCACCGTTCCAACATCCACGGTGGCCACGGCCCCGGGGTACTCTCTGGCCCACTGGGCGGGATAGGCCTCCAGAGCCGTCATGCCCGCAGCGCGCAGCCCCTGAAGCACCGCTTCGCGGATCTTGAGAATCTCCTTCACTCCGCTGCCTCCTTTTCCGTCTCCAGCAGCGCCCACCAGTAAAGGACCTCGTCTCCGATAGCATAAGGACGGGCCGAGCGCACCCGCAAGCGCGTTTCGCCCCAGACGACCCCATCGCCGTCCCTCAGCTTTTCCTGTCCCAGGTAGAGCCACAGCCGCGTGTCCAGCCACCCCAGGCCGGTCACGGCCGAGGGCGAGCGCTCACTGTTTTCCGTCAGGGGCTGCAAAAACGCCCGGACCTGGCCGGTCGTCTCTGCCGTCTCGATCTGCAACGTCTGGCCGTAGCGCTCCATCACGCCCCTCACCCAGTCCGTCTTCATCCCTTCACCCCCAAAAAGGCAAAGGAACCCGTACAGGCATAGGGTGCCATCAGCTCCTCGGCGGCGGTACGGAGGGCAGCGGCCAGGGCGGCGGACTCCGCCGCCGTTCTGCCCTGTACCGATACCTCCCCCGCCTTGAACGAGGTCACGCCCCCGGTGCCGCCGGCACCGGCCACCGCCTCCGCCGCGGCGGAAAAGGCGGCAGCGCAGGGAAGCGTTTGCCCGCAGTTCTCCTCTGTCACGCCCTGCCGCAGCCGGTCGATCCAGCGCTGGCGGGCCGCATCGCACAGAGGCTCCAGCAGCGCCGTGTCCGTCGCCTCCAGACCGGCCAGCCGGGCCGCCAGTGCCACGATGGTCTCATCCATGCCGGTCACCTCCTTATTTTCGCTGCTTTTCAGACCGTCAGGATCTTGGATGCCTCAGGGAAGAGCTTGGCAAAGCCGGAGATAGAGGTGATGGCAGCCCGCTCCAGCTGACGGTCGATGAGCTTGTCATACTCCACGGTGATCTCGCTGCCCACGATCTGCTCCAGGGCATAGCGCTTGTCCAGGCCCACCAGGGTGCCCTCAGGCAGGGCGCTGCAGCGCAGGAGCTTGGCCCCCAGGGGCGTGGTCAGGGTGCCGGTGCCCTGGAAGTTCAGACCCGTCAGGGGATTCTGGAACTCAGGCAGTTTCAGCATGGCCAGCATCATGTCGCCGCTCACCAGCAGGGTATTCATGGTGTAGGGATCGAACTGGCTCCAGAAGTCCACCAAAGCCTCGTAGCTCAGCGTGCCGCCGGAGCCGGAGATGGTACCGTCGCCCACGGAAAAGCGCTGGGCGGCGTTGTCGTTGCCGTCGCCCTTGTCGATGACTTCCATGGCGTCCTTGAGATGCATTTTGCCGATGTAGGCGCCGATCTGGCGCAGCGTCACGGAAAAGAGGTCCAGCCGCTGGAAGCGGATGGCCTCGTAGGACGCCACCAGCATTCTGCCGCGCTTGTGGAGACGCACCAGATTTTCCTGGGTGCGAACGGTGGTCTCCGGAATGCGGGCGCCCTCCTCCACCCGGCGCAGGGCCTTCTCCTCCTCGCTGGGGATGGAGGCGATGGAGCGGTAGTCCATGCCGTCAAAACGGGTAACGGTAGCGGTGATGTCGGGCAGGATGCTGCCCTCCTCCAGGCCCTGGCGCACCACACGGGAGACAAACTCCGGGAACAGCACGGCGGATTCCGTGGTGTGGAAGAACTTTTCCACACAGTCGCTGCCGGCGCCCTTGACGCGGATGTCAAAGCGCTTGAGCTGGCGCTGGAAGGCGTCCATGCCCTCCAGACTGGTGCCCTTGTAGTGCTCGCTGGGGTCCAGCTCCTCCAGGGTCTGGGCAAAGCTGGTGCCGCTGCGGCCATACATGCCCTTTTCCAGGCGGATGTTTTCGTAATGATAAGCCATAGTTTTCTTCCTCCTTACAGCACAAAGGTCACAGTCTTGCTTTCAGCTCGTACCACCAGGTATTCCCGGCCGCCCTCGTCGGCCTTGACGCCGCCGCTGCCGTCGGCGCTGAGCTTGGCCCAGCCCACAGCAGGCGCGCTGGTGCAGGGAACCGTCACCATGCCGCCCAGAGCCACGGAGCAGGCACCGCCGTCCCTTGCCTTGGACAGCACCACACCGCAAAAGCCATCGCCCGCGCCGCAGGGCGCCACGGTGTCGCCTGCGCTGATCTTCACCACCTGGCCCTCCTGCACGTCGCCGCAGGCAAAGGTGGCGGCCCACTGGCCGATGCCCTCATACGAAAGATTCATGTTGTTTCTCCTTTCTTAGATCGTCCTCAGACGAGAAATACAGTTTCATCTTCCCGCTTCTTGGCGGGCGCCGCGCCCAGCTGGGGCACGGTGGGGAAACGGCGGGCCGCCTGCTTGGCGTAGCTCTTGCGCAGCGCCAGCAGCTCCGGCTCGTCCAGCTTCGCCGCCACAGCGGCAAATGCCTCCCCGTCCAGCGCGTCGTCGGAGAGCATGGCAAGGCGCACCACCTCCCGGCGCAGGGAGGCAAGATACTTCACGCCCAGTGCCGCCTGCTTGCGAAGCGCCGCCGTGTCCTCACTCTCCTGGCAAAAGCGTTTCAGAATGCCGGCGCTCCGCTGAGCGGGCACCGCCACGAAGGACCATTCATAGGCATCCAGCGGCTCCCGCAGCTCCCGGAAGCACAGCTTTCCGCCATAGCACTGCCCCTTTTCGTGGCCGCAGCCGTCCGCGGCGCCGCAGATGGAGCAAACGCTCTTGCCCATGCTGCACCCCACGCTCACCTCTTTTTTGATGCCGCCCTCGATCTCGGCGATAAGCTCTGCGTTTTTCTCCGTCCGCAGCAGATATGCCCATCCCTTGAGCCAGCGGTACTCGTCTCCCGCCTCCGTGGTTTTGGCCGCCTCCCGGATCACTTCCGTGCGGTAGATGCGGGCCGTCTGGCCCTGGGCGGACCACTGGTGGTCAAATACGCCGCTCTTTCCCAGGAAGAGCCGCCCCAGCTCCTCCAGAGCATCGGGGTCGAACCGCTCCAGATCCCGGTCCACCTCATTGTCGCAAAGGCGCACGGCAAAGGTGTATACCTGCTCCGGCGCAAGCGGCGTTTTTGCCAGGCGGTTGATCTCCGCCAGCGCCTGTTCGTCCGGTGTCCCCGGCTCCATGGTGGTCTGTTCCTTGCGAATGTCCATGATTCACTCCTTTGCTCATTCTCCGGCAGCGCCGGTGTTCTGCTCCGCCGCGTCGTTTTCCAGCTGCAATTTCCGGGCCTGCTCCCGATAGAGGGCAGCCCGTGCCTCCTCCACCTCGTCCTGGAGGTTAATGTCGTCCCATACCACCTCAAAGCCGCAGGTGTAGCCGTGCATCCTGAGCCACAGCCGTGCGATTCGCTCCAGTGCAGGAGTCAGCGAGCGGCGGATGGCGGTGATCTCCGTAGTGAGGAGGTCTGCCTGCTGGCTGCTCATGCGCTCAGTGGAGCTCCAGCTCAGCCCCAGCATGAACGGAGGGATGCCGGTCTTGGCCACGATCTGCTCCAGGATCTGGCGCACGGGTACCTCGCTGTCCAGAATGGGGGCGTCGCCGCCGATGACCTTGATGTCCACGTCTCCCACGGCCACGAAGTCCCGTACCCGGCCTCCGCGGGTATCCTGCATGGCCCTGGACCACTCCTCGGCCAACTGGCGGCTGCGCTCGGCAGCCTGTCCCTCTCCGCTGCGGCAGGTAACGGCAAAGCGCACGTTGCCGCATCGTTCCCAGTTGACGCCGATGGTGTGGTAGATCTTCATGAGGATGTCCGCCAGAAACGGCATGGACCGCAGCAGCGACACGCCGTAGGGGTTGGCAGCCTCCGGGTGCAGGGGCGTGAACAGCAGCAACGATTGGTCCGGCAGGGGACGCATGCGTCCTGCCTCGTCCGGCCCGCAGATGACAAAGTCCAGCGGGTGCTCTCCCTCCCGGATCTCCAGAAGATCGGTTCTGCCGCATAGCAGCGCGGAGATGTCCCGTCCCCCCGCCTCCGGCACGATCTCCCCGATGGCCTTGCCGTAGGTCAGCAGGGAATCCAGATAGCAGTCCAGAAAGGCGTTCACGCCGAACTGTCCCCGTCCTGTCTCTTATACACATCTGACGCTGCCGACGACTAGTCGAGTGTAGATC
>URKI01000004.1 GCA_900548505.1 uncultured Oscillibacter sp.
CGGCAGCGTCAGATGTGTATAAGAGACAGCCCAGCCGCAGCTGTCCCGACTCCCCTACAGCCCAGGCGCACCAGAGCCCGTCGTCCGGCAGCCGTCCCTGGGCGCAAAAGCGCACATACAGCCCGGTCGTCTCTGCCGTCAGCTCCCCCACCGCCGTGCCCTCGTACATCAGCGGATACCGCTCCATACTGCCGCCTCCCTTTCCGCAAAAAAACAGCCTGTGCCATCTTATGCACAGGCTGTTTTTACTATGTTGCTCAGGCGATGGTATATCCGCCCCGCACCAGCAGCTTCACGGTGCCGGAGCCGGCTTTGACGCCGCGGCCCTCGATGGTCATCATGTAGAGGTGATTGGTCACCAGGGCGCCGCCGTTATTCAGCGTAGTGGCGGAGGACTCATCGATGAGTCCCGGATTGGAGGGAGAGACGCAGGTGGCCGAGCCCACCCGCAGCATCACCTCGCAGCCGATGTCGCCGGTGAGGGTCTGCCCGGAAGAGAGCGTCACCACCGAGAATGTGGCAGAGCTGGAGGCGCCGGAGCCGCTCAGGCCCAGCTGGCTGTTGCGCTGGTCGATCTTCTGGTCCACCTTGGCAAGAAGGCTGTCCAAAAATGTGCCGTTGAGGTAGCTGAGCGTCACCAGCGGGTCGCCGGAGGTGCCCGCCTCCGCCGCCAGGGACACCGTCATGGTGGTGAGGCTGCAAACCAGCATCAGCAGCACTGCCCGCAGCAGCCACCGGTTTTTCTTTCTTTGCATGTATGTACCCTCCAAATTCTTTTGTGCCGGGTCCCCCTGAAAAGGGACAGCTCCCTTTTCAGGGGCCCCGCTTCATACCATCTGGTCGTGAGGCAGGCCAAAGCTCACTGCGATGGCCAGATCCACCTTTTCCATCACGCCCTCTTCCACATGGCCCATCCGCTCCCGCAGACGCTTTTTGTCCAGCGTGCGCACCTGCTCCAAAAGGACGATGGAGTCCCGGCTCAATCCGCTGCTCTGCGCCACGGGAAGGTCAATATGGGTAGGCAGCCGCGCCTTCCCGGTCTGGGAAGTGATGGCAGCCGCGATCACAGTAGGGCTGTAACGGTTCCCGGTATCGTTCTGGATGATCAGCACAGGACGCACGCCGCCCTGCTCACTGCCCACCACCGGGGAAAGATCGGCATAGTAGATATCGCCGCGTTTGATACTTGTATCCACAAAGTTCACACTCCGCCGAAAGAAGTACCCGCCACCGAAACGCCGTTCGGTGAGGCCACTTTCATTCTCCCACACGGATGCGGAATTTATACCCGGACGGCGCCGCAAAAAATTCCGCGCTCTCCGCCCCGTGACAGTCTATGTCCCGGCGTACGGCGAAGTGTCTGTCTACTCATAGAAGCCGCAAGCTCCGCTCCACCACGGCGCCCCCCTCCAGGTAAAGCCGCGGCACCCGCTTGCTCACCGCGCAGGTCAGCTCATAGGGGATGGTCCCCAGCATGGACGCAAGATCGTCCACCCGCTGACGCTGGCCGAAGATCTCCACCGCGTCTCCCACGTGCACATCGGGAAGCTCCGTCAGATCCACCATGCACATATCCATGCAGATCCGGCCCCGGATGGGGGCGCTTCCCTGCTCTGTCAGCACGGACGCCCGGTTGGAAAGCCCCCGGAAAAAGCCGTCGGCATAGCCGATGGGCAGCACGCCCATGCGGGTGCGCTCCGCGGTGCGGAACGTGCGGCCGTAGCTGACAGTGGTATCCGGGTCAAAGACCTTGATGGTGGAAATGCACGTCTTGAGGGACATGACCGGCCGCAGGTCCAGCCGCTGGGCGTCCGCGCCCGCGCCGTAAAGGGCGATGCCGGGCCGCACCATATCCAGATACATCTTCGGGTAGCGGGCCAGGGCGCCGCTGTTGGCGCAGTGGCGGATGGCAAACGTCCGCCCCCGCTGTGCCAGCGCATCGATGACAGCAGTGAACAATCCGAACTGTTCCCGGGTATAGGCCTCGTCCTCCTCGCCGTCCTCGTCGGCGACGGCAAAGTGGGTGAAGATGCCTTCCGCGTCCAGGCCCGGCAGGGCGCAGGCCGCCGCGATGGCCGTAACGCCCCCTTCAAAATGGCTGCCCCGTACCAAAAAGCCCAATCGGGACATGCCGGTATCCACCTTGATATGGACCCGCAGCGTCCCGCCGCAGGCAGCCGCCGCGGCGCTGTACTCCTCCGCCTTGGCCAAGGCGGATACCGCCTGGGTGATATGGTAGCGGATCAGCTCGGGCACCATGTCCGGGGGCGTGTGCCCCAGGATCAAAACCGGCATGGTGATGCCGCCGTGGCGCAGCTCCCGGGCCTCGTCCAGGCTGGAAACGGCCAGGTAATCGGCCCCCAGGGACTCCAGCTTGCGCCCGATCTGCACGGCGCCGTGGCCGTAGGCATCCGCCTTCACCACGCCCAGATACCGTACGCCGCTTCCCGTCAGGGTCCGGGCACGGCGGTAATTATGTTCCAGCGCGTCCAGATCGATCTCCGCCCAGGTGCGCCGTAAAACCGCGTCTTCCATGTCCTTGTCACCTTTCTCCAGTGGGGTCACCCCTCCTGGCTGTCGATTGTATCACAAAAGGAAAAACTCGTAAACTCCGCCGTCAAAATTATTTCCCCGTCCACGGCGATCTCCCCCCGCAGCGGCGTGCCGTCGTCCAGCCGGAGCCACAGGGTGGTATAGACCTTCTCCGCCTCCGTCCCGGTCTGGTCCACCGTAAGGCGCAGGCAGGGCACCTCCCCCCAGTTCTCCTGGTTTTCCTCTAAAAGCCAACCCTCCCGCAGGGCCTCCATCATGCGGGGCAGGCACGCCATGGGACTGATCTTCTCCCGGGAGAGCATCCCAGCATCCAGGCAGAGGTCCTCATATTCCAGCGTCAGCGTCTCGCCGTCCAAAACGGCTTTCACGCCCGCGATCCGCTCCGGCGAGAGCACCTCGATCTCTGCGCCGCCGTCCGCCGTGTAAGCGCACCGCAGCGCCGCCGTCCACTCCTGACCGTTCTGGTCGCAGGTCACCTCCGCTTCCATCTGGCAGCCGCCCATCTCCATGTAGGGCTGGCGCAGCTGCTCCGCCGTGACCGTTTCCTCGCCCCGGGCGCAGCCGCAAAGCAGCAGGCACAGGGTCATCATTGGTACGCACTTGGAAAGGCGCACCATAAACTCCTCCGTTATCCCAAGATTTCCCGGATGGCCGCCGGAATGGTCCGGGCCACGTCCGCCGGTGTGACGCCGTACTCCGTCTCCCGCTCCGCAGCCAGTTCCCCGGCCCGTCCGTGGAGCCAGACGCCTCCGGCCGCCGCCTGCACCGGCGCGGCTCCCTGGGCAAGGAGCGAAGCGATGACGCCCGTGAGCACATCTCCGCTGCCGCCCTTGGCAAGGCCGGAGTTGCCGGTGGTATTCACCAGCACGTTCCCTTCCGGCAGTGCCGTCAAAGTCCGGTGGCCCTTGCGCACCAGCACACAGCCATGGGCGCGGGCAAAAGTGCGTGCTTCCTCCGCCCGGCCAAGTTCCTCCGGCCCGTCATACATCCGGGCAAACTCCCCGTCGTGGGGCGTGAGGATCGTGACGCGGCCGCGCCGTCCGTTCAGCACATCTATATGCCCGGCCAAGGCGTTTATGCCGTCGGCGTCCAGCACCACGGGCTTGTCCGTCTGGGCCAGCAGCTCCCGCACCAGCCGTCCCGTCCGCTGGCCGCGGCCAAGGCCCGGCCCCAGGGCCAGCACCTGGCAGTCCTCCAGCTTGTCCAGGATTTCCTGTAAAGCTTTATCGCTTAACATTCCATCTTTATCCGGCAGTGGGAACGGCATAGCGGAGACGCATTTGGCCGCCTCTACGGGCCAGATGATCTCCGGCACCCCCAGCGACACCAATCCGCAGCCGCTGCGCACAGCAGCCAGCGCCGTCAGGTACGGCGCGCCGGTATAACCCACGGCGCCGCCTACCACCAGCACCTTGCCGAAAGTGCCCTTGTGGCCGTCCGCTTGCCGCCGCGGCAGCGCCTGGCGGACAAAGTCCCGCTCCACCGTCTGGGTGGGGCACACGGTCTCACGCACCAGCTGCGCTGGAATGCCGATGTCCCGCACCTCCACCGTGCCAGAACAAAGGGCGCCCTTTCCCACAAACTGTCCCGTCTTCGGAAGTGTAAACGTGATCGTCTTTACAGCACGCACCGGCTCACCCAGGCACTCGCCCGTGGTGGCGTCCACGCCGCTGGCGATGTCGGCAGCCACCACGGCGCCGCGGCTGTCGTTCATCAGCGCCACAGCCTGGCCCCAATGGGACGATGGGTCGATCCGCCGGGAAAGACCCACGCCGAACAGGGCGTCCACGCACACGTCCGACCGCAAAATCCACCGGCGCTGTTCCTCGTCCTCCGGGTCAAAGGGCACCAGTGCCACACCGCACTCGCTCAGGCGCCGGGTCTGTTCCCGGGCGTCCGGCGTCATCTTTTCATAGTCTCCCACCAGGTAGACCCGCACTTCTATGCCTTTCAGGAAAAGATACCGGGCGGCACAAATGCCGTCTCCGCCGTTATTGCCGGTGCCGCACAGCACCGCCGCCCGGCGGCGTCCCTTTCCTGCCGGCAGACTTGCCGCCGCCTCTGCCACCGCCGCGCCGGCCCGCTCCATGAGATCGATAGAGGGGATGCCCCGTTCCTCAATGGCCTGCCGGTCCAGCTCCTTCATCTGCTCCGCTGTCGCCAGCTTCATGCCGTTTCCTCCTTTTTGTGCGTTGTTTTTCCTCATTATAGGAGTTCTGCCCGATATTTGCAATTCTTTGTTGCCAAAATGTCACGCTTTTCCCGGGAAAGCCTGCTATGCTGGCACCAGAAAGGAGGCGCGCAGCATGAAGCGTATCGTCCCCATTTTACTGATACTTTCCCTGTTGGCCGGGTGCGCCGCATCCCCAACGCAGGCCCCTCCCCCAGACGAGCAGGCCGTGCTGGATGCCTATGCCGCCGCAGCGGAGGTTTACGACTGGTTCGATCTGCACACCCTGCCCACCGGCATCGAGGCCATCCAATTGGACAGCAATGTCTATTACCCGGTGGAGTACGACGGCATCACGTCCATGGACGATCTGGAGACCCGGGTCCGCGCCTGCTTCTTCCCTGAACTCAGTGACGCTCTGCTCTCGGACGGCAGCTACCGGGAGATCGGCGGGAAGCTCTGCTGCGCCGGCGGCGCCCGGGGCCAGAACGTGTATCTTCTGGACAAAACTCTCTCCGCCCGACAGGTGAATGCGAGCCACTGGACGGTGACCATCACGTTCTGGGCGGATTTCGTGGACCAGCCCATCCAGGCAGACGGCCAGCCCCACACCGTGGCCACCGTGGGGTACTCCCAGCGGACGCTGGATTACGAAAAGACGGACGAGGGCTGGCGCTTTACCAGCTTTTGTCCCAGCGATGATCTTGACCTGGACGCGGACACGGTATGCACCATCGACTACTACCAGGACTTTGAAGTCACCGACGCTTACCGGGACTACACCGACTGGCAGCTGGTGTGCTATCTGATCTATGCCGACGGCGCTTACGCCGAAGCCCCCGGCGACCTGCTCTACCAGCGGTTTGGGGAGCGGCCCGGGGACATTCTGGCGGCCCTGGCCCTGCTGGATGGCGCCCCCTACCGGCAAAAAGGTCCGCCCATGAACATCGACGCCGTGGTGGCCATGCCGGGATATTCCGCCGCCTGGCGCTCCTTTGACGAACAGGCGGAGTTTTTGAGTGTGCTGGACGGCTGCCAGCCCCAGACGGAGGCGGAGCAGGCGGTGCTGGACAAGATCCGCGCCGCCTACGAAAAGGGCACGGAGTCTATCCAAGAATCCAATGATACCGGCTCGTCCTGTGCATAGGCTGGAAACTGCTCCATCTGAAAATCAGGACGGCGCCGTAGCTGCCATCAAAATCGAGGATCTCATGGACGGCCGCCTGCTCTCCTGAATATTTCCAGCCCCGATCCGTCCATACGCGGCGGATTGGGGCTTGCATTTTGGGTTACCCTGTGATATAAGTACTACTTGATATCAGCGATGAACGGGAAAATAACCGTCAAACGGCGCCAAGAGAGGTCTGGTCACCGGCTGCAAGCCAGACTGCGCACGTCCGGTTTGGTTCGCCCGGGAGCCGCCGTGGAGACACGGCCGGATCGCCCTCCGTTACAGGGGCAGCAAGTGCGCGTGTTTGTCACGCGAATTTGGGTGGTACCGCGGAAGGATGGCCTTTCGTCCCAGTGATGGGACGGAGGGTCTTTTTGTTTTGCCAAAAAATATTTGAGATAGAAGGAGCATCGCTATGAAAGAACAATTGGAAGCCATCCGCAAAAGCGCGCTGGAAGCCGTTGCCGGCACCCAGAAAAGCGCTGAGCTGGAAGCGGTCCGGGTCCAGTACCTGGGCAAAAAGGGCGAGCTGACCGCCGTTTTGAAGCAGATGGGCAAGCTCTCCGCCGAGGAGCGCCCCGTCATGGGCCAGCTGGCCAACGACGTGCGCGCCGCCGTGGAGGAGGCCATTGCCGCCCAGTCCGCGGTTCTTGCCCGGAAGGCCATGGAGGAAAAGCTCTCTGCCGAGACCGTGGACGTGACCATCCCCGGCAAACGTGCCCAGCAGGGCCACAAGCACCCCATGTACACCGTGCTGGATGAGATCAAGGAGATCTTCATCAACATGGGCTTTGAGATCATGGACGGCCCGGAGATCGAGCAGGCGGACTACAACTTCACCAAGCTCAACGCCCCGGAGAACCACCCCTCTCGCGACTGGACGGATACGTTCTATCTCACCGAGGACAGCAACATCCTCCTGCGCTCCCAGACCTCTCCCATGCAGATCCGCGCCATGGAGACCTACGGTGTGCCCATCCGCATGATCTCCTCCGGCCGTGTGTACCGCAAGGACGAGGTGGACGCCACCCACTCCCCCATGTTCCATCAGATTGAGGGCCTGGTGGTGGACAAGGGCGTCACCATGGCGGACCTGAAGGGTACCCTCAACGCCGTCATCCGTGAGATCTACGGTCCCAATACCAAGACCCGTTTCCGTCCCCACCACTTCCCCTTCACCGAGCCCTCCTGCGAGATGGACATTCAGTGCCACAAGTGCGGCGGCGTGGGCTGCCCCACCTGCAAGGGCGAGGGCTGGATCGAGGTGCTGGGCGCCGGCATGGTCCATCCCAAGGTGCTGCGGGGCTGCGGCATCGACCCGGAAGTCTACTCCGGCTTTGCGTTCGGCATGGGCCTGGAGCGGCTGGCCATGGGCCAGTTCAAGATCAGCGACCTGCGGCTGATCTTTGAAAACGACATGCGCTTCCTGGAGCAGTTTTAATAGGAGGGCAATACGATGAAATTATCCAGAAAATGGCTGAATGAATTTGTGGATGTGGCCAGCGTGGGCGACCGTGATTTCGCCGAGGCCATGACCCTCTCCGGCTCCAAGGTGGAGATCACGGAGGTACTGAACGAATCTTTGCAGAACGTGGTGGCCGGCCGCATCGCCTCCATGGAGCGGCATCCCGACTCCGACCACATGTGGATCTGCCAGATCGACGTGGGCGAGGCGGAGCCCACCCAGATCGTCACCGGCGCGTGGAACATCCATGTGGGCGACCTGGTGCCCGTGGCCCGGCACAAGTCCTTGCTGCCCGGCGGCGTGAAGATCGAAAAGGGCAAGCTGCGGGGCGTTGTGTCCAACGGTATGCTCTGCTCCCTCAAGGAGCTGAACCTGACCGCCGAGCATGACTACCCCTACGCCGTCATCACCGCCGCGGCCATCCTGAACGACTACAAGCCCACCGATCCCGAAAAGCCCTCTATCCCCGCCGACGTCCAGCCCGGCCACAAGATCTATGGCCCCGTGGTGGCCGCCCGGGTGTGCGCCTGCGAGATGGTTTCCTACGGCCGCTATGCTGTGACCCTGGACACCGGCAGCGAGACGGTGCAGACTGAGACCGCCTGCCAGAACCTCCACGAGGGCGACCTGGTGGCCTACAACACCAAGGCCCAGTCCATCTGCACCCTGGCCGATCTCCACGCCGAGCAGAAGGAGTTCCCCCACTGCATCACCGACGGCATCTTCGTTCTGAATGAGGAGGGTGTGCAGCCTGGCGACGACATGGCCAAGGTCATCGGTGCCGACGACCATGTGGTGGAGTTCGAGATCACCCCCAACCGCCCGGACTGCCTGAGCGTCATCGGCCTTGCCCGTGAGGCCAGCGCCACCTTCCACAAGCCCCTCAAGCTCCACACTCCCGAGATCCGCGGCTGCGGCGGCTCCATTGCCGACATGGTGGACATCGAGATCGAGGACGGAGAGCTGTGCCCCCGGTACACCGCCCGTCTGGTGAAGAATGTGAAGATCCAGCCCTCCCCCGCCTGGATGCGGGAGCGGCTGCGCAACTGCGGCGTGCGCCCCATCAACAACATCGTGGACATCACCAACTACGTCATGCTGGAGTACGGCCAGCCCATGCACGCTTTCGACTTCTCCTGCGTGGAGGGCGGCAAGATCGTGGTGCGTACCGCCCGTCCCGGCGAGTCCATCCAGACTCTGGACGGCAAGGACCACGCCCTGACCGAGGACATGCTGTGCATCTGCGATGAAAACCGTCCCGTGTGCGTGGCCGGCGTCATGGGCGGCGCCAACAGCGAGATCATCGGTGACACCGCCCAGGTGCTCTTCGAGTCCGCCAACTTCAACGGCGCCTCCATCCACCGCACCGCCGCCGCGCTGAACATGCGCACGGAGGCCTCCTCCCGCTATGAAAAGGGCCTGGACCCCATGAACACCATGCTGGCCGTGCAGCGTGCCTGCGAGCTGGTAGAGCTGCTGGGTGCCGGTGAGGTGGTCGACGGCGTGCTGGATGTGATCGCCAAGGATTCCTGGCCTGTCACTGTGGAGCTGGACGCCCCCAAGATCAACGCTTTCCTGGGCACTGACGTTGCCGAGGAGGAGATGCGCACCATTCTGGAGTCCCTGGGCTTCCAGCTGGAGGGCAGCACCATCACCGTGCCCTCCTGGCGCTCTGACGTGGAGCACTGGTCCGATATCGCCGAGGAGGTAGCCCGGTTCCACGGCTACAACAATATCCCCGACACCCTCTCCGGCGGTCTGAACCCCCGCCGCGGCTTCTCCCCCGTCCAGAAGGCGGAAAACGCCGTGGGCGCGCTGTGCCGCGCCGCCGGGTACAGCGAGATCATCACCTACTCCTTCATCAGCCCCACCTATTACGATAAGATCAACCTGCCCGCCGACTCCCCCCTGCGCAACTCCATGAAGATCCTCAACCCCCTGGGCGAGGACACCTCCATCATGCGCACCACTACACTGCCCTCCATGCTGGAGATCCTCTCCCGCAACGACCACTACCGCAACAAGGCCGTGCGCCTGTATGAGCTGGGCCGCACCTACTTTGCCAAGAATGACGGCTCCGGCATGGCCGACGAGCCCAAGGTGCTCTCCCTTGGCGCCTACGGCGACGGCTGCGACTTCTTCACCATGAAGGGCTCTGTGGAGACCGTGCTGGAGGGCCTGCGGATCAGCGATGTGCGCTGGGAAGCCGAGACCGGCAATCCCTCCTATCACCCCGGCCGCTGCGCCAAGGTCTACGCCGGCGACACGCTGCTGGGCGTGGTGGGCCAGATCCATCCCTCTGTGGCCGAGCACTACGACGTGGACTGCGAGCTCTATGCCGCCGAGCTGTCCTTTGACGCGCTCTTCGCCTCCATGGGCGGCCGTCCCGTCTACCAGCCTCTGCCCAAGTTCCCCGCCGTCACCCGCGACATCGCCGTGGTGTGCGACAAGGACGTTACCGTAGGCGCGCTGGAAGCCTGCATCCGGCAGGGCGCCAAGGGCCTTTTGAAGGACGTCTCCCTCTTCGATATCTACACCGGTACCGGCGTGCCGGAGGGCAAGAAGAGCGTGGCCTTCAACCTGACCCTCCGCTCCGATGACCGCAGCCTCACCGCCGAGGAAGCCGACGCGGATGTGGCCAGCATCCTGGCACTTCTGAAATCCCAGCTGGGTGCCGTCCTGCGCTGAGCTGACGCTCCCCCGCCAAATGGCGGGGGAGCAAAAGTTTTTTCCGAAAACGCTTTACAGTCAGGGAAAAAACGAGTATACTAGATGTTGTGTTCCAGGTTTCTTCCATTGGTAAAGAAAGGTGGTGTCTGTATGGACGATTATACCCGGAAATTCAGTATCGCAATGGAAAAAGACGCGGAGATCCGCCACATCCTGACGACTGTCTATCAGGCATTGGAGGAAAAGGGCTATAACCCCATCAATCAGATCGTGGGCTATATCCTGTCCGAAGATCCCACCTATATTACCAACCACAACAACGCCCGCACGCTGATCCGCAAGATCGACCGCGATGAGCTTTTGCAGGTCTTGGTTCGGAAATATCTGGGACAATAAGGGAACCGTCTTTTTTCACCCGCAAGGCCCTGCCTTGCGGGTTTCTTTTGTGAATGGGGGAAATTTCCGTATTTTTCTTCGTCTCCAATCGTTGACAAATCGGATAAAATCTGTTACAATTCGGTTACAAAATCATTGAAGGAGTGTTTGCATGCCTGAAAGCAAGTCCGCCAAGGCGGAAGGTTTGATGTATAAGGGCCATCCTCTGCGCCGTGTGGAAAACCTCATCTACTACGGCACGATGGCTGAGAAATATATTATCATGATGCAGGTTCTGGAGAGCAAGAAAGAGCAGGACCTGAACGTAGCTACCAAGGTCTCCGTTCAGCTGCAGTTGACGGACGCCAACCTCAAGTCCCGGGACCGCGTGGTCAAAAAGAGCGAGAAAGACAGCCTGTATGCTGCCATGGACGTGGCCGCCATCTGGTTGGATCGTGCCCTGGCCGGCAAGGAGAGATAACCCCCTTCTCCCTGCCGCCCCTTCCCCCACACAAAAGAAATGAAAGGAAGACCACCCATGACACACTTTGCAGGCAAGGCAGCAAAGCTCTTTTTCCTGGCCCTCCCCGCCACTTTGCTGCTGACCGCTCACACCCTGGCCGCCGACGTGGCCGTCGGCGCCGGCTGCACCACCGGTTCGTCCCTGCGTCTGCGCGCTGAGGCGTCCACTTCCTCCGATATCGTGACCACGCTGGACAAGAGCGTGGCCGTGGCCATTCTGGATGATTCCATCGAAGGCTGGTACAAGATCGCCTATGAAGGCAACACGGGCTATGTCTCCGCCGACTACCTGCTGGTGGACCAGGACAACGTCTTTGAGACATACGGCCGGGTCAACAGCAACGGCGTGAACGTCCGCTCCGGCGCCTCCACGGAAAGTGAAGTGCTGGCCACCGTGGATACCGACACCATCGTCACCGTCAACGGTCTGGTGGACGGCTGGTATGACGTCACCTGCAAATACGGCACCGAGGGCTATATCCGCAGCGATTTCCTGGACCTGACCGAGTCCTCCTCTTCCTCCTCCGGCAGCGCCATCGTGGACACCGCCAAGAGCTATCTGGGCGTGAACTACGTGTACGGCGGCGCTTCCCCCAGCGGCTTTGACTGCTCCGGCTTCACCATGTATGTCTATCAGCAGTTCGGCTACTCTCTGCCCCACACGGCCACCGGCCAGTGGCAGAGCGGCCTGGGCACCAGAGTCTGGAGCATCGGCGCTCTGCAGCCCGGTGATCTGGTGTTCTTCAACGATCCCAGCCGCAACGCCGGCAAGGCCTGTTCCCACGCCGGTATCTACATAGGCAATGGTCAGTTCGTCCATTCCTCTTCTTCCCGCAGCCAGGGCGTCATCATCAGCGACCTGACCAGCGGCTATTACTACAACTATTTCGTGGGCGGCATCCACGTTTAATTCCCACAAGCTCCGGGCGGTACGCGCTGCGTACCGCCTTTTTTCCGCCTTGCACTTGCAAACACCTGATTTCACTGGTATAATTGCGATTTGCATGAATTTTACAAAATCGAGGTCTCGACATGGATATCCAACAAATGTATCAGCAGCTGGGCATCAGCCCCTCTGTGTATGCGTTCGGCCAGCAGGTCCTGGAGGATCTGCGCCCCCGGTTTGAAGCCATCGATCAGACGGCGGAGTACAACCAGGGCAAGGTCCTCTCCGCCATGCAGAAAAACCGGGTCAATGCCACCCATTTCGCCGCCACCACCGGCTATGGCTACAACGACGAGGGCCGGGACAACCTGGAACAGGTCTACGCCGATGTCTTCCACACGGAGGCCGCCCTGGTGCGTCCCCAGATCACCTGCGGCACCCACGCCCTGACCGTGGCCCTGTCCGCAAACCTCCTGCCCGGCGACGAGCTTCTTTCCCCCGTGGGCGCTCCCTACGACACGCTGGAGGAGGTCATCGGCATCCGGGAGAGCAAGTGCTCTTTGAAGGAGTACGGCGTTACCTATGCCCAGGCGGATCTGAAACCCGACGGCACGTTTGACTATGACGCCATCCGCTCCAAGATCAACGAGCGCACCAAGCTCATCACCATCCAGCGCTCCAAGGGCTACGCCACCCGTCCCTCCTTCTCCGTGGAGCAGATCGGCCAGCTGATCGCCTTCTGCAAGGAAGTCAAGCCCGGCGTGAAGGTCATGGTAGACAACTGTTACGGCGAGTTTGTGGAGCGGCTGGAGCCCTCCGATCTGGGCGCCGACATGGTGGTGGGCAGCCTCATCAAAAACCCCGGCGGCGGCCTTGCCCCCATCGGCGGCTACATCTGCGGCACGAAGGAGTGTGTGGAACGGTGCGCCTACCGGCTCTCCGCCCCGGGCCTTGGACAGGAGGTCGGCGCCAACCTGGGCCTCATGACCTCTTTGTATCAGGGTCTGTTCCTCTCCCCCACGGTGGTCTCCGGCGCCCTCAAAGGTGCCATCTTTGCCGCCAACATCTATGAAAAGCTGGGCTTTGCCTGTGTCCCCGGCGCCGCCGAGGACCGGCACGACATCATCCAGGCGGTGACCCTGGGCAGCGCGGAAGCCATGGTGGCTTTCTGCAAGGGCATCCAGGCCGCGGCGCCCGTGGACAGCTATGTGACCCCGGAGCCCTGGGCCATGCCCGGCTACGACTCCGACGTCATCATGGCTGCCGGCGCCTTCATCCAGGGCAGCTCCATCGAGCTTTCCGCCGACGGCCCCATCCGTCCTCCCTATGCCGTGTACTTCCAGGGCGGCCTCACCTGGTACCACGCCAAGCTGGGCATCCTCATGAGTCTCCAGAAGCTGGTGGACGCGGGGATCGTGCATCTGTAAAACAAAAAGGACTGTCCGACGGACAGTCCTTTTTTCTATGTTCGGATCCGCTGGTCCAGCCGGTCCAGCGCATAGGCCAGGGCAAAGCCCCCCAGGCACAGCAATGCGGAAAGCGCCGCCTCGCCACCACCGGTATACTCTGTGGGGATAATGGCCAGCGTGGAGGCCGCCACCGCTCCCAGGATGCCGTGAAACGCCACCGCGTAATGACGCCGGAACAGCCAGGTAACGCCCCGGGCCAGCAGGACCACCGTTATGGCAAGCCCCGGCAGGCACGCCGAGAGCACCACAAAGTCCATTCGGGCAAGGCCATCCATCATCGGCTGGTAAAGCCCCAGCGCCATCATCACCGACGATGAGGTCATGCCCGGGATGACGATGCCCATGCCCCACAGAACGCCGCAGAAATTATACCACCAGAAGTTTGGCTCCACGGTGATCTTCAGCACATGCTGCACATAAAAAAGACCGAAAAACACCGCCGCCGCACACACCGCCAGGCTCACCCAGGCTCCGCCGCTGCGGCCCTCCCTGCCCGCCTCCCGGAAAAGGGACGGGATGGTCCCCACGATCAGCCCGATGAAGAGCCACGTAGTAATGGCATCCGACCAGTCCATGCTGGCGGAGATCCCTCTGGCCAGTCCGAGAAAACCGATGCACCAGCCGATCCCCAGCGGCGGCAGCCACCGCCAATACTTGGGCAGCGCCGCAGCCGGATGGGTCAGCACCTCCATAAAGGGCCGGTAAATGTCAAACACCACTGCCAGCACGCCGCCGGAAACCCCCGGCAAAATGGCGCCCGCGCCGATAAGCACGCCGCACAAAAGGTTGCGCAGCCAGTGGATCATGGAATTTTCATTGCAGCGTTTCAGCGCCCGCGCCCCCTTCTGTTTTCTTAGTATTTGATAGTAGCAGTTTTGCCGCCGGGTTTCAATCCGATACGGCGGAGAAATTTGTAAAAAATCTGTATCGCTTTGCGCCCACGCAGAAGGTTGTGCTTTTTGCATAATTTTATCTTTCATTCAGCAATTTGTATCGTCAGTTTTACTCGTTGACAATAAAACCGATAACGTGTACACTACAAAACAGATAACACAAGTGCATACCGCAAAGACGATGAAGAGAAGAGTACGCAGGAAGATACGTCACAGAGAGCCGCTGTTTGGTGCGAGGCGGTACGGAAGGGCCTGCTGAACATGGTCTCGGAGTTGCGTGGCCGACTGCCGGTGCATAGGTCACGACGTGAGCGCACGTCACAGCGCAGGAGTGTGTTGGCACTCTCTAAGGCCGCTTCCGCGAGGAAGCGCGCGAAGCAAGGTGGTACCACGGCGTAGCAGTACGTTCGTCCTTGACGCAGATGCGTCAGGGACGTTTTTTTATGCCTGACAACAAGAAAGGACGATGGGAACCGTGAGCGAATCCATCATTCAGATCCAGGATCTGACCAAGACGTTCGGCGAGGGGACGGAGGCCGTCCACGCGCTGGAGCACATCAATCTGGACATCCGCCGGGGCGAGATCTTCGGCATTATCGGCCTCTCTGGCGCGGGAAAGTCCACCCTGGTGCGGTGCATGAACCTTCTGGAGCGCCCCACCTCCGGCCATGTGATCGTGGACGGGAAGGACATGACGTCGCTCTCCGAAAAGGAGCTGCGGCTGGCCCGCCGGGACGTGACCATGATCTTCCAGAGCTTCAACCTTCTCATGCAGCGCACCTGTCTGAAAAACGTGTGCTTCCCCATGGAGCTGGGCGGCGTCAGCGCCGCCGCAGCCCGGAAACGGGCACTGGAGCTTCTGGAACTGGTGGGCCTGGCCGACAAGGCAGACGCCTATCCCGCCCAGCTCTCTGGCGGTCAAAAGCAGCGGGTGGCCATCGCCCGGGCCCTGGCCACCGACCCCAAGGTGCTCCTGTGCGACGAAGCTACCTCCGCCCTGGACCCCACTACCACCCTCTCCATCCTGTCGCTTTTGAAAAACCTCAACGAGACGCTGGGTGTCACGGTGGTCATCATCACCCACCAGATGAGCGTCATCGAGGAGATCTGCTCCCGGGTTGCCATTCTGGACGGCGGTGTGGTAGCTGAGCAGGGCGACGTGCAGGAGATCTTCTCCAATCCCCAGACCGACGCCGCCCGGCAGCTGGTGTATCCCGGCGGCATCCGGGCCGAGCAGGTCCCCCCCTCTTCCCGGGCCATCCGCATTTCCTTTAACGGCGGCACGGTGTATCAGCCCCTCATCGCCTCCCTCGCCATCGACTGCGGCGTGAAGGCTAACATCCTGGGCGCCGATACCCGCAACATCAACGGCCACGCCTTCGGCACCATGCTTTTGAGTCTGCCCCAGGAACCGGCCGAGGCCGCCCGGGCCATCGGGTACCTTCGTTCCCAGCCCAATCTCACCATTGAGGAGGTCGAATACCATGCTTGAAACCATCGCCGCCTTCTGGGCCGAATACGGAGACACCCTGATCCAGGGCACCGTGGACACCCTGCTGATGGTCAGCATCTCCACCGTTTTTGCCTATCTGATCGGCCTTCCCCTGGGCGTGGCGCTGATCATGACCCAGCCTCACGGCATCCGTCCCAACCGGGGCGCCTACCGCATCCTGGACTGGATCGTCAATGTAGGCCGCTCCCTCCCCTTCATCATTCTGATGGTGGCCATCATGCCCTTTACCAAGCTGGTGGTTGGCACCAAGATCGGCGTCAAGGGCGCCATCGTTCCCCTGGTGGTCTCCGCCGCCCCCTTCATCGCCCGCATGGTGGAAACCGCCCTCAGTGAAGTGGACGCAGGCGTGGTGGAAGCCGCGCAGTCCATGGGCGCCTCTCCCACCCAGATCGTCTGGAAGGTCTATCTGCCGGAGGCAAAGCCCTCCTTGATCCTGGGCGGCGCCATTTCCATTGTCACCATCCTGGCCTACACCGCCATCGCCGGTACGGTGGGTGCCGGTGGCCTGGGCGACATCGCCGTCCGCTACGGCCACAACCGCAACGTCCCCTCCGTCATGTGGGTGACCGTGGTATTCCTCATCATTCTGGTGCAGATCATTCAGTTCGTTTTCAATTGGTTGTCGAAGCGCATCGACAAGCGTTTGAAATAAATCAAAATTTATGATATCTGGAGGAAAGAAGTTATGAACAAAAAGCGTATTTTCACCGCCGCCCTGGCCCTGACTCTGGCTCTGTCCCTCACCGCCTGCGGCTCCAAAGAAGAGACCCCCGCTGAGACCCCTGCTGAGACTCCCGCCGAAACGCCTGCCGAGACCACCACGCTGACGGTGGCCGCCTCCCCCACGCCCCACGCCCAGATCCTGGAGCAGTGCGTGCCCATCCTGGCCGAACAGGGCATTGAGCTGGTCATCAACGAGTACAGCGACTATGTGGTGCCCAACACCGCCGTGGAGGACGGCGACGAGGACGCCAACTACTTCCAGCACATCCCCTATCTGGAGGAGTTCAACGCCTCCCGCGGCACCCATCTGGTAGACGTGGCCAGCGTCCACATTGAGCCCATGGCCATCTACGCCGGCAAGACCGCCTCTCTGGAAGAGCTTCCCGACGGTGCCTCCATCGCCGTGCCCAACGATCCCACCAACGAGGGCCGCGCACTGCTGCTGCTGGAAGCCCAGGGTCTGATCACCCTCTCCGATAGCTCCAACCTGTCCTCCACTCCCAAGGACATTGCCGAGAATCCCAAGAACCTGACCTTCGTGGAAGTGGAAGCCGCCACCATCCCCAGCATCGTCTCTGAGGTGGACCTGGCTGTCATCAACTCCAACTACGCTCTGGGCGCCGGCTATAACCCCGTCACCGACTCCCTGGCCATCGAGTCCTCCGACTCTCCCTATGTGAACGTGCTGGCCGTTAAGGAAGGCAACGAGGAAAATCCCGCCATCCAGGCTCTTGTGGAGGCTCTGCACTCCGACACCATCCGCACCTACATCGAGGAAACCTTCGACGGTGCCGTGGTCCCCGCATTCTAAGTCCCATACACCGCTGCGGCAGGCCCCTTCCGGGGCCTGCCGTTTTTTTGAAAAAATGTTAAGAACCTGTAAAAACGCTCTGGAAATCCCACAGGAGACGTGCTAGAATAGGCGATGCTTCCGCAGCGGGAGCAAAAAATATCTGCGAAGGAGCGATTTGCCATGTCCGCCAAGGCGGCCAAAGTTTCCAAGAGCTATGAAATCGATATGTGCAACGGGCCGATTCTGCCAAAGCTGCTGCGCTTTGCCGTGCCGCTGATGTGCTCGAGCATGCTGCAGCTTCTATTCAACGCCGCAGACGTGATCGTTGTAGGCCGTTTCGCCGGCGACAATTCCCTGGCAGCGGTGGGCTCCAACAGCTCCCTGATCGCACTGCTCACCAACCTGTTCCTGGGTCTTTCCATCGGCGCCAATATTCTGGCCGCCAAGCACTTCGGTGCCAAGGATGATGCGGGACTGAGCAAAACGGTCCACACCGCCATGCTGCTGGGTCTTTGCAGCGGCCTCATCCTGACCGTGGTCGGCGTGGCCGGTGCCCGGCAGATCCTCATCTGGATGCAGTGCCCGGCCAACGTGCTGGACCTGGCTACCTTATATTTACGTATCTACTTTGGCGGCATGGCTGCCACCATGCTCTATAACTTCGGTGCCGCCCTTTTGCGGGCCGTGGGCGATACTCAGCGTCCCCTGTTCTATCTGTTTTTCGCTGGTATCGTCAATGTGGTGCTGAACCTCTTCTTCGTCATCGTCATGAAGCTGGACGTGGCGGGCGTGGCACTGGCCACCGTCATCTCCCAGTGCATCTCCGCTGCACTGGTGATCCGCTGCCTGATGAAGGAGCAGGGCGCCATCCGTCTGGATCTGCACAGCCTGCGCTTTGACAAGATCAAGCTGCGCCAGATCCTGCAGGTGGGTCTGCCTGCCGGTGTGCAGGGCGTTTTGTTCTCCCTTTCCAACGTGGTGATCCAGGCCTCCATCAACGGCTTCGGCGAGACGGTCATGGCCGGCAACTCCGCCGCCAGCAACATCGAAAACTTCATCTATGTGGCGCTCAACGCCTTTTATCAGGCCAACGTCTCCTTTACCAGCCAAAATATGGGTGCCGGCAACTATCACCGCATCTGGAAGATCCTCATCCGGGTGGAGGCGTGCGTGCTGGTGCTGGGCCTGGCGCTGGGCGGCCTTACCTACCTCTTCGGTCCCCAGCTGCTCTCCCTGTACTCCCCCAGCCCCGCCGTCATTGCCGCCGGTCTGGTCCGGCTGAAGATCGTGGCGGTGACCTATGTGCTCTGCGGCTTCATGGATTCGTGCGTGGGCACCCTGCGGGGCATCGGCTACTCTGTACTGCCCATGATCGTGACGCTGGTGGGCGCCTGCGCCCTGCGTCTTGTGTGGATCTCCGTGCTGTTCCAGCATCCCGCCTATCACACCGTGGAAGTGATCTACTGGTCCTATCCCGTCTCCTGGGTGGTCACGGCCAGCGTACATTTCCTGTGCATCGGCATTACCATGCGAAAACTCAAACACCATCTGGGCCTTGCGTAAAAAAGGACCGCTGCTAAAAAGCAGCGGTCCTTTTTCCTTTAATATCCGTTCACGATCACATTCAGCACCCGGCTGGCCACCGTGCCGGCCACAGCGCTTCCGCCGCCGCCGTTTTCCACCAGCACTATAAAGGCGTACGGGGTATCCTCTCCCCGCAAAAAGCCGGTAAACCAAGCGTGGGGCGTCTTTCCCTCCCCCACCTCAGCCGTGCCGGACTTGGCACAGATGTCCATATTGGGGAACCGGCTGGCGCCATAGGTCTTCTGCACGTTCTCCGCCATCATGTCAGCCATGGTGGCGGCGGTGTCCGACGCGACGAGCCGCCCGGTCTTTTTGGTAAAGTGCGGCAGGGACGGAAGTCCCAGGGCAGAGACGCTCTTTTCGATGAGATACGGCTCCGCCGCCTTGCCGCCGGAGGCAATGGCACCCATGTACACCATCATGGCACAGGGGTTGACCTGATCCTGTCCCTGTCCCACACCGGCCCAGCCCAGCTGACCGTCCGTGATGCCGTCCCACTGGAACGTTCCGGCTGCGGTGGGCAAGCCGTTCACGGAGTAGCTGTTGGTAAGGCCCGCCTGCTCCGTGTATTTCTGCAAGGTGTCCGCCCCCAGCTCTGCTGCGATCTGGGCAAAAGCCACGTTGCAGGAGTTGGCAAAGGCGTCGCCGATATCCTGCTGGCCGTGGGTGCCGGAACAGATAATGGTCTCATCCCCGATCTGCACGGACCCCGCGCACGTCCAGGCGCGCTGGGCAAGGTCCGAGATCTCTTCCAGTGCCGCCATCAGCGTCACGGTCTTATAGATGGAGCCGGGCGTAAATGTAGAGGAGAGGAAACGGTTGATATAGGCGCCTTTATAGCGGTCATTGGTCTCGATGTCCGCAGGCACGTTCAATGGATCGTAGCTGGGCGCGGAGACCATGCACAAGATCTCGCCGGTTTTATAATTGTATACTGCCACCGTACCCGCGTGGCCGCCCAGCGCCTGATACGCCTCGTAATTATAGCGGGCATCGATGGTGAGATACAGGTCGCTGCCGGCGTCGGCGCCAAAGGCGCCGTTGAGCAGATTGTAGCCCGTGAGCTGATCGGCAAAGGCGTTGAGGGCGCCGGTGCCGATATTGCCCTGCAGGTCTCCCACCGCGTGGAGCGTAGCCTTGCGGACATCCACATTATCATAATAGGTGCGCTTTCCGTCCTCGGTCACCGTGGAGAGCACGTCTCCGTCCCGGTCCAGCACCGTACCGCTGGCCAGCTGGCCGTCCGTATTATAAAGGTGTCGGTTAAAGGCCGAGGAGGCCCAGCTGCCGCCATAGAGCAGGTACTTGCCCATAAACACGCACATGCCCGCCGCCAGGCAAAGCGCCAAAGCCAAACACACCAGCGTTCTTCGTTCAATCTTCTTCATGCCGCGCCTCCTCTTCCCGGGCAAAGGGATCGCCCACCGGCTCTGCCCGCCGCCGGGCCTCCTGGGTGATCCGCCGTCCCGGGGCGCTGCGGATGGCAAAGCTGGCGTTTTCCCGGGTATCCGTTGCTTTCAAAAAAGCCAGCAGTCCCCAGGCGGACATCATGGCGGAGCCGCCGTTGGACACAAAGGGGAACGTGACGCCCGTCAGAGGCAGCAGATCCACAGAGCCGAATACGTTCAGGCAGGTCTGGAACACCAGCAGCGAGCCTGCAGCGCAGGCGGCGATGGTATAGAAGCTGGAGCGGCCCACCCGGGCGGCCCGGATGGAGAACAGCGCCAGAGTAATGATGGACCCCACCGCCAAAAGCGCGATCAGAAGGCCCCATTCCTCGCACAGCATGCCGAACACTAGATCCGTGTCCGCCGCCGGGATCTTGTGGAGCCAACCCTCTCCAGGCCCCATGCCCAAAAGGCCGCCGGAGGCCGCCGCGGACATGGTGCGGGTCTGCTGGTAGCCAGTGGTAGACGCTGCCTCCCAGGCATGGCCCCAGGATGCGAAGCGGCTCAAGATATAGGGCTTGAACTTGACGATGATGCCCGCGCCGAACACCGCGCCGCCGCAGATGAGAGACAAGGTGGCCCAGTCCCCGGAACGAAGGTACGCAATAACCAGGAACGTGATAAAGAAAATGGCCGCCGTGCCGAAGTCGCTCATGATGCCCAAAAGACCGATGCAAACGCCGGTCAGCACAATGAACAGCGTCAGGTTCCGCCGGCGGAACAGGCGCTCCAATGTGGCGGAGCCTGCGAAAATATAGCAGATCTTGGCGATCTCCGAGGGCTGGAACGACATGGGACCGATAGAGATCCAGTTGACCGCGCCGTACTTGCGGCTGCCGATCACCAGCGTGATGCCAAGAAGCCCAATGGCCGCAGCGGCCATGACCCAGCGGATCTTCTGCACCCGTCCCAGGTCACGCAGGAAGATTCCCAGCACCAGAAAGAGGACAAGGCCCAGCAAAATGGCCAAAAACTGCTTGAAAAGGCTCTCCGGCACGCTAGAGGCCGTGACTGCTAGGGAAAGTGTGGAGAGGAAAAAGGCGATGGTCTCCAGCTCAAAGCCCACGCACCGGGTACAAAGCAGTGCCACGAAATAAAGCCACATGACCACCGTCAGCCCCAAAAAGGCCAGGGTGATCTGGGCTGCGTCCGCCCCGCCGCCAGCCACGATCAGCTGCACGCAGGTGAGCACCTGGAACACCGTCAGCCACAGAAACGACGGCCAGATGGCGGCAGGCCGCTCGGAGCGGCGCTTCTCGTCCAGCTCCTCCCGCTCGGCCACCGTCTGGGGCAAAAACAAAAGCGGCACACCGCCCAGCGTGATGGTATCGCCCAGCCGTACAGGCGCGGCGCCCTCCACCGTTTTTCCGTTGACCTGCGTGCCGCCCTTGGACCCAAGGTCATAGAGCGTCCACGCCTCGTCCTCCCCCCGGCACAGCGCCGCGTGCTGACGGGAAATGCTGGGATAGTTCAGCCGCACATCCGCCGCCACGCTGCGGCCGATGATATTCTCCCAGTGGGTCAGCTGTATGGGCGTGCCGTTGGGCAGGCTCAGCTGCCCCCAGATCTCCGGCGTATGGGGGATCTTCAAAAGGGACCGCACCGCCCGGTATAGAATCAAAACAGCCAGCGCAGGGAACATAAACCGGACAAACGCCGTGAATCCCTCCCCTGCCAGCGGGTGCTCCGCCAGAAAAAGCGCCAGAGTGTTGGAAAAAGACTCAATGGGCGCAAGCACCGCCTCCATGCCGTCCGCCTCCTTTTCTGTTGAAATTGAAGTTGATTATAACAGGATTCCCCTTTTTTGTACAGTCCTTCATACCACCAGCGGAATCTGGAATTTCGTATTTTCTCTTGACCTTATGGGAAAAATCCATTACAATAAGAAATTGACATGAAAATTTGAAAGGCTTTTAACGCAATCTTCGCGGGCAAGCCTTTGATTTTACTTTTGAAAGGCCGATCATCATGAAACATCCCTATAAAACCCGGGAAGGCGGCGCTACGGTGACGATTTTCGTCCCCTACGACTGCAAAAACCACTGCCCCTTCTGCATCAACAAAGGGGAGTATGCAGATCTGACTGGCTTCTCTGCCGACAACATCTGCAAGAGCATCCGCCGCATGGACGCCATCACGCCCAACTGCGACTTCGTGTTCACCGGCGGTGAACCTTTCGCGGATCTGGAGACGCTCCAGCGTATGCTCGACGAGATTCCCACCACCCACAAGGTCTATATCAACACCACCCTCCCCGTGTCCGAGCATCAGTCCGAGGAGGATATTCTGGCGTTCGCCGAGCGCAACAAGCACAAGATCACCTGCATCAATGTATCCCGTCACATGCAGCATTATGTGGTGGAATCCAACGACAATCTGCTGGCCCGTCTGCCGGTGCCTTTCCGGGTCAACTGCGTGCTCTACAAGAACTACCCCGCCGAGGGTCTGATCCCCTATCTGGATCGCTTCCACAAGATCCCCGGCGCCTCTATCCAGTTCCGCTTTGACTACACCGCCACCACCCCGGAAAACCTCTACGAGGAAGAGGGCGACAAGATCCTGCAGGATCTGAAGAAGATCGCCCGCTACACGGGTCTGGACGGCTGCCGGATGCGCTGCGGGTTCCACTTTGACTATCAGGGCATGGAGCTCACTTATCACAAGACCCTGCCCTACTCCACCATCGTGGAGACCGATCCTGCCGACGGCGTCACCTACGACATCCTCTATGATATCCTCATCAAGCAGAACGGAGACATCCACTCCGACTGGGACGGCACCGTTCTGGATGTGGACGCCTATGAAAAAGTGGTCTACGAACCCTATGACCTGAAGTATCTGGTTCAGATCGCATAAAACGCAACGGCGGAGGGACTTCCTTCCGCCGTTTTTTATCATGAAAAAGGAGGCTCCCTATGAAAGAGATCAAAACCGTGGGCATCATCGGCCTGGGCGCCCTGGGCGTGCTGTACGCCCACCTGTTCACCCAGGGCCTTGGCCGGGAGCATGTGGCCGTTCTGGCAGACAGCGAGCGCACCCGGCGCTACCGCAGCGAGGGCGTGTATCTCAACGGCCAGCTGTGTGATTTCCGCTACGAGGACGCAGCCCAGGTCACGGAACCCGTGGACCTGCTGCTCTTTTCCGTAAAGTTCGGCGCCCTGCGGGAGGCAGTGGAGACCTGCCGCCATCTGGTGGGCCCGGACACCACCCTCATCTCCGTGCTCAACGGCATCACCAGTGAGGAGGTCTTGTCCCAGGCCTTCGGCAGCGAAAAGGTGGTCTGGTGCGTGGCCCAGAAGATGTCCGCCGTGAAGGTGGGCAATCAGGCCACCATCTCCCCCTTTGGCGATCTTGCTCTGGGCGTGCCCGCCGGAGCCGATCCTGCCCGTCTCCATGCCCTTACCGCCCTGCTGGACCGCATCCACATGGACTATGAGCTGCCCGAGGACATCCGCCGCCACATGTGGAACAAGCTCATGGTCAACACCGGCTGCAACCAGACCGCCATGGTATTTGAGTGCGGCTACGGCGGATTGCGCCAGCCGGAGGCCAAACGCATCATGGTGGGCGCCATGCGGGAGGTCATGGCCGTGGCCAACGCCCAGGGCATCCCCCTCACCGAGGAGGACCTCCAGGGCTGGGTCCGCGTCATGGAGGGATTCCCCGCTGACGGCGAGCCCTCCATGCGTCAGGACGGCAAGGCCCACCGCAAGAGCGAGGTGGAGCTGTTCTCCGGCACCATCCGCCGCCTGGGCGCCATCCACCACATTCCCACCCCCGTCAACGACTGGCTCTACCGCAAGATCCAGCAGATGGAGGCCGCCTATTAAACCAAAACCCGGTGCGGGAGCATGAATGCTCCCGCACCGGGTCTTTCGTTTCTTCAGCGCAGGAAGATCCGCTTCCCGCCTTGGTAGGAATGCACGGTGCCGATGCGCTGGGCGCTGGGCACGCAGGGCGTGAGCTCTTTCAGCAAAGCCTCCGCGTCCTCCGGCGCCACCGCCATCAAAAGTCCGCCGGCCGTCTGGGGGTCGTACAGCACATCCTGCCGGCACAGCTCCACCCCTCCGGCGTCCACATAATCCTCTGCAAACTTCCGGTTGCGGTACATACCCGCAGGCAGAACGCCCATTCTGGCCTGCTCCACCGCCTCGGGGATGAGGTCCACCGCCGCGGTATCGATCTCCAGCTCCACGTCGCTGCCCTGGGCCATCTCGCAGGCGTGGCCCAAAAGACCGAAGCCCGTCACATCCGTACAGGCATGGACATGGTAGCGCACCATCACGTCCCGGGCGGACTTATTGAGAGTAGTCATGAGCCTTTCCGCCAGGGCGATTCCCTCCGCCGAGGCCATGCCCGCCTTGGCCGCCGTGGTGAGGATGCCGATGCCCAGAGGCTTGGTCAGCACCAGCACATCCCCCGGCCGGGCACCTGCGTTGGTCAGCACCCGGTCCGGGTGGACAAAGCCCGTCACCGCCAGGCCGTACTTGGGTTCATCGTCCAGGATGCTGTGGCCGCCGGTGATGAGGGCCCCGGCCTCGTACACCTTGTCGTACCCGCCCCGCAGCATCTGATGCACCGCCTCGGAGGGCATGGACTCCGGCACCGCCATGATGTTCAGGCACAGCTTCGGCTCGCCCCCCATGGCATACACATCGGAAAGGGCATTGGTGGCGGCGATCTGTCCGAAGAGGTAAGGATCATCTGCGATGGGTGGGAAGAAATCCACCGTCTGCACTAGGGCCAGATCGTCGCTGACCTTGTAGACAGAGGCATCGTCGCTCTTGTCAAATCCCACCAGCAAGTTGGGGTCCTCATGGACCCGGATGCCCTCCAGCAGATTTGCCAGCACCCCCGCGCCCACCTTGGCGCCGCAGCCGGCGCATTTGGAAAGCTTCGTCAGCTTCACTTCGTTTTCCATCTGCAAGCCTCCTTAAAAGAGCGTCTCAATGGCGCAGGATGTCCACGCCTCCCGGAAAGGCACGCCCTCCAGCTGGGCACCGGAGAGCAGGCTCCACACATCGGAAAATGCCTGCTCCTCCTGTTCATGCCACAGGGAAACGCCCCGGGCAGACCCGTGGTGGGAGAGGAAATACGTCCCGCCTTGGAACGTGAACTCCAGCTCCCGGCCGCCGTCGATCAGCATGGCCAGGGCCGCAAGGCTTTTTCCCTCCGTCAGCTCCTTTTGCACCGCGCTGTATAACTCCCCGTCTGCTGGCGCGCTCGTCTCTTCCAAAACGCCGGTAAAATGCAAAATGGCCTCCAGCACGCCGCCGCCCACCGCCAGCGCCTTGTCGCTGGCGCAGTAGCAGTGGCGCAGCTCACACCGGGGGTCGATGTCCCCGGACTTCATGCCCTTGTGCACCGGCGTGCCGTCCGCCAGGATGCCCCGCAGCACGCCGTCCAGGGTGCAGACCATAGGCTGACCATCCACTGTAGCGGCCACATCGCCCATCTTTACCTGGGCGCCGATGTCCAGGAGCTGATGAAACACCCCGTCCGCCGGAGCACGCAGCACCCGCTCCCCGGCAAAGCCGCCGATGAGCCCGGGAATGCCTGTGTTGGGGATTGCGGAGCCCTCGTACATGACCCGGCCCAGGTAGTGGCCCCGCATGGTCTCCACCACCGCGTGGCAGTCCTCCCCCGCCGTAAAGCCGGGACCTACACCGATGACCACCGGCGCGTCCGTGATCTTCGTGCCCAGATTCCGCTTGGCCAGGATAGCGTCCACCACCGCATCCGGCTTCAGCGCCGGGATGCAGGCTCCCTCCGGGTCCGCCAGCACAGGGATGATTCCCTCTTCCAGCATGGCCCTCGCCGTCTCGGGCGAAGCAGCCCGCCGGGCAGTCACGCCCTCCACCGTGGTCTCCCCCAGCACGATGGCCTGGGAAAAGCACACGGTCCGCCGGATGGCGGTGGGCCGCTCCACCTCCGTCATGACCACCCGGAGCCCGGCCCGGTACAATCGCAGAGCAATGCCGCTGGCCAGGTCCCCGGCACCGCGAATCACCGTCAGCATATCTGATACTCCTCTCTTTGCAGGCTGCCCGCCAGAACGGGACAGTCCATGTACTGCGCAAAACGTTTCGCATCTGCCAGGCGGGACGGCGTCTCCGCCTGGTTGATATACACCCGGTCATGGAGCCTCTCCGCCCGGACTACCTCCGCCGCCATGGCAGGCGAAACAGATTCCTCCAGTCCGGCGCCGGCCAGGGCCGCATATCGCTCTGGCCGGTGGGCTGCCTCCCGGATGGAACGGCCAAAGCCGGACGCCCCCACCACCAAAATCACATTGCCTGCCTCCGGCGGGATCACCGGCTCATGGGGCGCATGGGCTTTCAGGGGCCGTCCCGCAGAGCCGTCTGCTTCCACCAGCACATAGTCAAACGCCCGCGCCAGCTGGGCAATGGGCACCGGCGGCACCGTGAGCTTCCCGGTATCGGGGACCTCCGTGCCTGTACAGATGAGCCGCTCTCCCGCCAGGCGCGCAAGCTCCTCCGCTGTTCGGGCACAGGGAAGCCCTGGAAACGGAAAAATTTTCGTGGTGGTGCAGAGCGCCACCCGTCCCCGCGCCGACAGTTCCCGGCCCAGAACGGACAGCAGCGTGGTCTTTCCGCCGCCGCCGATGACGGCGGTGACGCCGGGCTTGATCGCCAGCAGTGCAGAAAGGCTCATCCGGACGCCTCCCTTCGTTCTTCTTTTTGTAGAATAACACCTGTGGGCGCCACCGTCAAGGCTGGTACATGGGATCGGTGACGTATGAAACAGCGCCGCGGCGCATATACTGCTTTCGGGTGATCACGATGCAGCTAAAACGTACCTGGAAAACATACGCCGTATGGATCCTGCTCTCGGAGGCGGTGGGCGCGCTGTCCGGCTTTCTGACCCGGAACGGGGCAGAGCAGTACAGTGCAGCCATCAGCAAGCCGCCGCTGTCCCCTCCCACCCTGGTATTTCCCATTGTGTGGGGAATCCTGTTTGCCCTGATGGGCATTGGCGCGGCCCGGATCTATCTCTCCCACGCCTCCGCTGTACGCAGCCGGGCCCTGGCGGTCTTTTTCCTGCAGCTGGGGTTCAACTTCTTCTGGAGCATCATTTTCTTCAATTTTCAGCGCTTTGGCTTTGCCCTGCTGTGGCTTTTGGTCCTGTGGGGACTGATCCTCTGGATGATCGCCGCCTTTGCCAAGGTGGACCGTCCCGCGGCTTGGCTGCAGGTGCCCTACCTGCTGTGGGTCAGCTTCGCCGCCTATCTGAACCTGGGCGTCTGGCTTTTGAACTGAAAAGGCGATAAAGACGGAATCGTTCGTTCCGTCTTTATTTTTTTGTTATATTTGTTATTTTCGCTGCAAAATTGTTTCCAAAATGAAGTTTATTTCCCCGTGCAAATGCTGATACAATCATGCCACTGCCGGGCGAGGAGGCGGAATCAGCAAAGATCCAAAAACGGCAGGAGGGAAACAACGATTGCGCGAACAGGCTAGCACGCGCTGGGAGGAACTGATTGCATCAATCAGAAAGGAAGTATCCATCATGAAAAAGATTTTTGCACTGGTGCTGACCGTCTGCCTGCTGCTGCCTCTGGTGGCATGCGGCCAGAAGGGCGAGGAGAAGAAGGACGACGCCGAGGAGACCAAGACCATCAGCGGCATCGTCAACAAGCTGGACAGCTATCTGGTCCTTCTGGACAGCAACGGGGATTACCACATCTTTGACTACGGTGAAGATGTGGACAAGAGCACGCTGGAAGAGGGCGATAAGATCACCGTCTCCTACACCGGAACGCTGGACAATGAGGACCCGTCCCCGGTAGCAGTGACCATTCAGAAATCCGAAAGCTGAAAAAAAGCAGGGCACTTTCGTGCCCTGCTTTTTTGCGCAGCGGGAATCTCTTTACTGCCGGGCCGGACCCACCAGCTGTGCCAGGTCCTCCTCCACAGAGCCGATGCCGGCAATGCCGAAGTTCTCAACAAGAACCTTGGCCACATTGGGACTGAGGAATGCCGGCAGCGTGGGGCCCAGATGGATGTTCTTCACCCCCAGGTACAGCAGGGCCAGCAGCACGATGACCGCCTTCTGCTCGTACCAGGCAATGTTGTAGACGATGGGCAGATCGTTGATGTCGTCCAGGCCAAAGACCTCCTTGAGCTTCAGGGCGATCACCGCCAGAGAATAGGAGTCGTTGCACTGGCCCGCGTCCAGCACCCGGGGGATACCGCCGATATCGCCCAGAGGCAGCTTGTTATACTTATACTTGGCGCAGCCTGCCGTGAGAATGACCGTGTCGTGGGGCAGAGCCTTGGCAAACTCCGTATAGTATTCCCGGCTCTTGGCCCGGCCATCACATCCGGCCATGACCACGAACTTCCGGATGGCACCGGACTTGACGGCCTCCACCACCTTATCGGCCAGGGCCAGCACCTGCGCGTGGGCAAAGCCGCCCACGATCTCGCCCTGTTCGATCTGCTCCGGGGGCGCACAGCGCTTTGCATGCTCAATGATGGCGGAGAAATCCTTCTCCTCGCCGATCCCGCCGGGGATATGCCGGCAGCCGGGATAGCCGGCGGCGCCGGTGGTATAGAGGCGGTCCTTGTAGCTGTCCTTGGGGGGCACGATGCAGTTGGTGGTCATGAGGATGGGGCCGCGGAAGGACTCGAACTCCTCCTTCTGCTTCCACCATGCATTGCCGTAGTTGCCCACAAAGTTGGGATACTTCTTGAAAGCGGGATAGTAGTGGGCGGGCAGCATCTCAGAGTGGGTGTATACGTCCACGCCGGTGCCCTGGGTCTGCTGAAGCAGCATCTCCAGATCCCGCAGATCGTGGCCGGACACCAGAATGCCCGGGTTCTTGCCCACGCCGATGTTCACCCGGGTGATCTCCGGGTTTCCGTAGGCGGTGGTGTTGGCCTTGTCCAGCAGGGCCATGCCGGAAACGCCGTACTTGCCGGTCTCCAGCGTCAGCGCCACCAGATCGTCCGCGCTGAGGCTGTCATCCAGCGTGGCAGCCAGGGCCCGCTGCAAGAAAGCTTCCACTTCCCCGTCGTCCTGCAGCAGCGCGTTGGCGTGCTTGGAGTAGGCGGAAAGGCCCTTGAGGCCGTAGGTGATGAGTTCCCGCAATGAGCGGATATCCTCGTTTTCCGTGGACAGCACGCCCACCGTCCGGGCCTTGGCCTCCCAGTCACCGCTGCCGTCCCACAGAGCAGCCTCGGGCAGGTTTGCAGTGTCGCTCAGCTGACCCAGCAGCTCTTTCTTGGTGTCCAGCGTGGCGCGGACCCGGGACGCGATCGCCTCCTTATCAAAGTTGGCGTTGGTGATGGTGGTGAAGAGATTCAGGGTAATCAGATGATTGACCTGGGCGGAGACCGACTTTCCCTCTTTCCGCAGAGCGGTAGTTACAGCACTGAGCCCCTTGGTCACATACACCAAAAGATCCTGCATGGCCGCCACGTCCGGGGTCTTTCCGCACACGCCCACGCGGGTGCAGCCCTTGCACCCCGCCGTTTCCTGGCACTGATAGCAAAACATATTCTGTTCCAATTTCATTTCCTCCTGTGAATTCCCAGGATGCGCGGCATCCCGGGGTTGACTTTCTGTCCATACTATACTAGAGTCTTCCACATATAGATGTTGTTATAACAACGAAGGAGCCGATCACCATGGATTTTGTCCTTTTATCCCATACACCGCTGTTTGCCGGCGTCGCTCCCCAGGAGCTGGAGGCCATGCTGGCCTGCCTGGACACGGAGTGCCGCCGCTACGGGAAAGGTGCGGCCATTCTTCGGACCGGAGACACGGTCCGCTCCATGGGCATCGTCCTCTCCGGCAGCGTGCTCATCCAAAAAACAGACCTCTGGGGCAACGTCACGGTGCTGGACAGCGTGGGGCCGGGGCAGATCTTTGCCGAGACCTACGCCTGCACACCGCAGGAGCCCCTGATGGTAGATGCGGTGGCCGCAGAAAGCTCCGAGATCCTGTTCATCCAGGTGGCCCGGGTGCTGGAGACCTGCCCCAACAGCTGTGCTCACCACCACACGCTCATCCGGAATCTATTGTCCTTGTCCGCCCAGAAAAACCTGCGCCTGTCCCGGAAGATCTTTCACACAGCGCCCAAGACCATTCGCGCCCGGCTGCTGAGCTATCTCTCCGACCAGGCCATCCGCTGCGGCAGGCGCAGCTTCACCATTCCCTTCAACCGCCAGCAGCTGGCCGACTATCTGAATGTGGAGCGCAGCGCCCTGTCCAACGAGCTGAGCAAGATGCAGCAGGACGGACTGATCGAAACGGAGCGCAACTACTTCCGATTGCTGGACGCCGCTGTGCCGTCCGACCACTAAGCAAAGGGGGGGAGCGAAAACGCCCCCTTTTTCTTGACTTTTCCTCGGAATCTGCTATCATGAAGCCAGTACGTTTACCTTATTTGAGTATCACGACAGGAGGGCGCCATGCTGGATCGCTGCGGAAGAACCATTGACTACCTCCGGCTGAGCGTCACGGACCTTTGCAACTACCGCTGCCGCTACTGTATGCCGGAAGAGGGCGTGCCCAAGCGGCGCCATGCGGACATGCTCACCCTGGAAGAGCTGACGGAAATCGCCGCCGCGTGTGTTGCACGCGGTGTAAAGAAAATTCGCTTGACAGGCGGAGAACCACTGGTGCGGCGGGGCATCGTGGAGCTGTGCCGCGCCCTGCGCGCGATCCCCGGCCTGGAGGAGCTGTGCCTGACCACCAACGGCGCTCTCCTGCCCCAGCTGGCAGCGCCGCTGCGCCAGGCAGGCGTGGACCGGCTGAACATCAGCCTGGACACCCTGCGCCCCGACCGGTTTGCCGCCATGACCCGCACCGGTACGCTGCAAAATACGCTGGACGGCATCCGTGCCGCGGAGGCCGCCGGTTTTCAAAACCTGAAATTCGACACCGTCCTCATCGGCGGCTTCAATGACGACGAGATCGAAGCACTGGCCGGACTGACTATTGAGCACCCCTGGGAGGTGCGCTTCATTGAGCTGATGCCCATGGGCCCCTGCGCCGGATGGGACAAGGGCTGCTTTCTCTCTGGTGAGAAAGTGCTGAAAAGGCTTCCCGCTTTACAGGAGATTTCCTCTCAGGGCGTTGCCCGGCGATACCGGCTTCCCGGCGCCGCCGGCACGGTGGGCCTCATCTCCCCCATGAGTCACGAATTCTGCGCTCAGTGCCGCCGCATCCGCATCACAGCGGACGGCAAGCTGAAAGGCTGCCTCCATTCCGCGGAAGAACTTCCCCTGCGGGGGCTGCACGGTCAGGCATTGCTGGACGCCATTGCACAGGGCATTGCCCAGAAGCCGCTGCGGCATCACCTGACCTCCGGCGGCAGCGACACCGCCCGCACCATGAATGAGATTGGAGGCTGAACCATGGACGAGCTGACACACTTCAATGAACAGGGCCGGGCCAAAATGGTGGACGTGACGGACAAGGCCGTGACCCACCGCACCGCCATAGCGGCCGGTGAGATCCACATGGCGCCCCAGACCATGGCCCACATCAAAAACGGGACCATGAAAAAAGGCGATGTGCTGGCGGTTGCCCAGGTGGCCGGCATCCAGGCCGCCAAGCACAACTGGGAATTGATCCCCATGTGCCACCCCCTGCCCCTCACCGGTATCGACATCACCTTCGCCCTCTCCGATGACCCCTGCATGGTGGAGATCCGTGCCGCTGTTACCTGCACCGGCGTCACCGGCGTGGAAATGGAGGCCCTGAGCGCCGTGTCCGTGGCGGCGCTCACTATCTACGATATGTGCAAAGCCGTCCAGAAGGACATGCGCATCACCAATATCCGCCTGCTGGAAAAGTCCGGCGGCAAAAGCGGAGACTACAAGATAAAGGAGTGAGCCCCTTGGCCACCGTCATATCCGTCAATATCAGCGAGAAAAAGGGCACCATCAAGCACCCGGTGCCCAGCATCCAGCTGAAGCTGCGCCACGGCATCGTGGGCGATGCCCACGCCGGAGACTGGCACCGTCAGATCAGCCTCCTGGCGGAGGAGAGCGTGGACACTATGCGTGCCGCCTGCCCCATCTCCCTGGACGCAGGCGTATTTGCCGAAAATATCAACACCCGGGGACTGGACCTGAAAAATCTGCCCATCGGCACCCATCTTCGCATCGGCGAGACGGAGGTGGAGGTGACCCAGATCGGCAAGGAGTGCCACAGCGACTGCGCCATCAAAAAAGCCGTGGGCAAGTGCGTCATGCCCACGGAGGGCATTTTCGCCGTGGTCGTGCGGGAGGGCACCGTCCGTCCCGGCGACGAGATCGAAGTACTGGAGGCGGCATTATGAAACTGATCCGTACCGAGGACGCCGTGGGCCACGTGCTGTGCCACGACATGACCCAGATCATCAAGGATACCTACAAGGGCCCCCGGTTCCGCAAGGGACATGTGGTCCAGCCGGAGGACATCCCGGTGCTGCTCTCCATGGGTAAGGAGCACCTGTATGTCTGGGAGATGGAGCCGGGTATGGTCCACGAAAACGACGCGGCAGAGCGGCTGTGCGCCCTGTGCCTGAACGAGCACATGGAGCGGAGCCAGGCCAGCGAGGGCAAGATCGAGATCACCGCCGGGTGCGACGGATTGTTCCGGGTGGACAGCGCACGGCTCACCGCCCTCAACAGCCTGGACGAGATCATGGTGGCCACCCGCCACGGCAATACCGCCGTCCGCAAGGGCGACAAGCTGGCCGGCACCCGGGTCATCCCCCTCATCATCCGGGAAGAGCAGCTCCGTGCCGCCGAGTCCGCCGCCGGAGACCGCCCCCTGCTGGAGCTGCTGCCCTTTGTGAAAAAGACTGCCGCCATCGTGGCCACCGGCAGCGAGGTGCTCACCGGCCGCATCCAGGATACATTCACCCCTGTGGTGCGGGACAAGCTGGCCTCTTACGGCATGGAGACGCTGGAGGTCTTCTACTCCGGCGACGGCGTGCAGAACGTGGCCGCCTCTATTGCCAAGGCCCGCGCCACCGGCGCCGATCTCATCTGCTGCACCGGCGGCATGAGCGTGGACCCCGATGACAACACCCCCGGTGGGATCAAGGCAAGCGGTGCCCGCATCGTCACCTACGGCGCCCCGGTGCTGCCCGGCGCCATGTTCCTGCTGGGCTACTACGACGACGGCACCGCCGTGTGCGGTCTGCCCGGCTGCGTCATGTACGCAGGCGCCACCATCTTCGATCTGGCCCTGCCCCGCCTGGCCGCCGGCGTAGAGATGACCCGCGCCGACTTTGCCGTCATGGGCGAGGGCGGACTGTGCCTGGGGTGCAAGCCCTGCCACTGGCCCGCGTGTCCCTTCGGAAAGTAAAAAAGACCGCGCCGGAAATTCGGCGCGTGCCTTTTCCGTTCCGTTATTCTCAATCAAGTATTACGTTATGGATACGTCCGCTCTTGCAATGGCGGTTTGATCAGATTATCATCAGAAAGGAAGACTATTATGAAGAAGTTCGTTTCCCTGCTGCTGGCCATGGCGATGGCCGCGTCCCTGGCCGCCTGCGGTCAAAAAGAGGAGCCCGCCCAGGAGGAAGCGCCGGAAGGTGAAACCGTGGAGCTGACGGTCTTTGCCGCTGCCTCCATGACGGAGACGCTGGACGAGATCATCACCTTGTATCAGTCCGTGGCTCCCCAGGTCACCATCGTCCCCTCCTACGCCTCCTCCGGCGACCTGCTCAAGCAGATCCAGGAGGGCGCTGTATGTGACCTCTTTATCTCCGCCGCCCCCAAGCAGATGGACACCTTGGAGCAAGAGGGCGGCGTGCTGGAGGGCACCCGCCGGGACCTGCTGGAAAACAAGGTGACGCTGGCCGTCCCTGAGGGCAACCCCGCCGGGATCGAGAGCTTCGATCAGCTCTCCCAGCTGCTGCAAAGCGGAGAGGTGCTGCTGGCCATGGGCAACAGTGACGTGCCCGTGGGCCAGTACACCCAGAAGATCTTCGCCTACTACGGTATTGACGAGGCGGCCATTTCCAGCTGCCTGACCTACGGTTCCGACGTCAAGGAAGTCACCACCCAGGTCAGCGAGAATGCCGTGGACTGCGGCGTCATCTATGCAACGGACGCCTTCTCTGCCGGTCTTGCCACTGTGGACGAAGCCACCGCCGAGATGTGCGGTCAGGTGATCTATCCCGCCGCCGTCCTGGCCCAGAGCCAGCACAGCGACGAGGCCAAGGCTTTTTTGGACTATCTCTCCTCTGACGACGCCAAGGCAGTCTTTGAAAGCGTAGGCTTCACGCCTCTGGGCTGATTCAAAACGCTTGCACGCCGCGCTGCGGCGCACCGCCCATGGACGGGTGGAAATGGCGTATCTCTACTCTCCTTTTCAGGAGGTCCTTGTATGGACTGGTATCCCCTCCTCAATTCCCTGCGCATCGCCGCCATTGGCCCATTGGGCTTTCGCCCAACAGGGACCCGCCTTTCATTCTGACCGGCCAGGCAAAGCCCGCCCGGTCCAAGGTTTCCCCATGGGAAACGCTTGCACGCCGCGTTGCGGCGCACCGCCCATGGGCGGGTGGAAATGGCGGATCCTACTTCCCTCTCAGGAGGTCCTCGTATGGACTGGTATCCCCTCCTCAACTCTCTGCGCATCGCCGCCATTTCCACGGCGGCGGTGTTTTTCCTGGGCATCTTTTCCGCCTACTACATCGCCCGGCTGCCCCGGCTTATCAAGGGGGTGCTGGACGTGGTGCTGACGCTGCCGCTGGTACTGCCGCCCACGGTGGTGGGCTGGCTGCTGCTGGTGCTGCTGGGTCCCAAGCGTCCTCTGGGGGCGTTTGTGCTGGAGACCTTCGGCGTGCGGATGGTCATGACCTGGTGGTCCGCCATTTTCGCCACGGTGGTGGTTGCCTTTCCCCTTATGTACCGCACCGCCCGGGGCGCCTTTGAAAGCTTTGACACGACGCTGGCAGACGCCGCCCGCACCTTGGGCCGCTCCAACACCTGGATCTTCTGGCGGGTACAGATGCCCGTCTGCCGCCAGGGCATCCTGGCAGGGGCTGTGCTCTCCTTTGCCCGGGCTCTGGGCGAGTACGGCGCCACCTCCATGATCGCAGGCTATACCCCCGGCCGCACCGCTACCATTTCCACCACCGTCTATCAGCTCTGGCGCACCAATGACGACGCCGGCGCCCTGCGGTGGGTGCTGGTGAACATTGCCCTGTCCGCCATATTCCTGCTGGCGGTAAACCTGCTGGAACGGCGCAAGGAGGTGCACACATGAGTCTCTCCGTTGCCATTCGCAAGCGCCTGGGCAACTTTTCCCTGGATGTGCAATTTGAGGCGGGCGATACGCCGCTGGCCCTGTTCGGGGCCTCCGGCTGCGGAAAATCCGTGACGCTCAAGTGCATCGCCGGCATATTGCAGCCGGACGAAGGGCGCATCGTACTGGACGGGCGCGTCCTGTTCGACAGCGCCGCCGGTATCGATCTGCCGCCCCAACAGCGGCACGTGGGGTACCTCTTTCAGCAATACGCCCTCTTCCCCAACATGACCGTCCGGCAGAACATCGCCTGCGCCGTCCGCAGTAAGGACCACCGTGAGGCGTTCGTAGAGGATCTTCTGCGCCGCTTCCGGCTGGAGGACACAGCGTCTCTGCGGCCCCGGCAGCTCTCCGGCGGCCAGCAGCAGCGCACTGCCCTGGCCCGCATCCTTGCCTCCGAGCCCAGCGCCATTTTGCTGGACGAGCCCTTTTCCGCCCTGGACAGCTATCTGCGCAGCCAGCTGGAAGTGGAACTTTCCCAGCTGCTGGCCGACTTCCGCGGGCCGCTGCTGTGGGTGTCCCATGACCGGGGCGAAGTTCTGCGCAACTGCCCGGCCATCTGCGTGATGGAGCGCGGCCGGTCCCAGCCGGTGACCACGGCGGACGCGCTTATGCGCCATCCGGCCACGGAGGCTGCCGCCCGGCTCTCCGGCTGCGAGAATTTTTCCGACGCCGTGGCAGGCGGCCAGCAGGTATCCCTCCCCCAGTGGGGGATCACGCTGCCCGCTCCCCGGCCGATCACCGGGCGCTGCCGGGCCGGGATCCGGGCCCGTTCCCTGTATCCCGTACCAGCGGGGACGCCCCACGCGTTTTCCTGCACGGTGGTGCGGGTGATGCCGGACGCCTTTTACCAGACGCTCCTGCTCCGCCCCGACCACGCCCCAGAGGGTGCGCTGCTGCGGATGGTGTATCCCGCCGGAGCGGACATTCCCGCCCCGGGCAGCCGCATGACGGCAGCCGTCAACCCTGAGGACATTCTGTTGTTTGATTTTTGAAAAGGAGCGAACCATCATGTTCAAAGCCGCAGTCTTGACAGTCAGCGACCGCAGCGCCCGGGGAGAGCGCCCCGATGCCAGCGGGCCGGTGGTGGCCGCTATGCTGGAGCAGGCAGGCTATCAGGTGCTCTGCACGGGCCTGGTGCCGGACGAGCAGCCGCAGATCGAAGCGGAGCTGTGCCGGCTCAGCGACCAGCTGGGGGCGGATCTGGTGGTCACCACCGGCGGCACCGGCTTTGCCCCCCGGGATGTGACGCCGGAGGCCACCATTGCCGTCTGCCAGCGGATGACCCCCGGCATCCCGGAGGCCATGCGCTACGCCTCCATGGCCGTGACGCCCCGCGCCATGCTCTCCCGCGCCCAGGCAGGCATCCGGGGCAGGACCCTCATCGTGAACCTCCCCGGCTCTCCCAAAGCCGCCCGGGAGAACCTGGAGGCTGTCCTCCCCTCCCTGGCCCACGGGCTGGAGATGCTCTCCGGCGTCCAGGCCGACTGCGCCGCCCATCCTGCTCCGTGAGCCGGGCTCTTATAACGAAAAAAGACAGCGCCCCGATGGGGCGCTGTCTTTTTTCATTTTCCGGGATGAATCTCAGTGAATGACCCAGCCGGTATCTCCGCCGTCACCGAAGCCCCCGGTGGGGTCCTCCGGCTCCGTGGTGGGTTCCTCGGGCTGCATGTTCTCATCGCCGAAGCCGCCGGAGGGATCATAGTTGGGATCGTTGGGATCGGTGCTGGGGTCCGTGCCGGGCTCCGGCTCGGGCTCCACCACTGCCTGGGTGTGGACGGGACAGCCCGTCTCCTCCACCGCCTTCTGCATGTTCACCAGCAGGTATGCATCGTCGTCCGCCTTGATGCTCTCGCCGTAGTCCTCACGGACATAATCCAGCACGCCGACCTGCTTGACGCTTTCAGCAGGACAATACTCTCCGGCCAGGCACTTGCCCTCCGTGCAGTAGTCCACCAGCGTGTGCATGGTGCAGCTCTCCGTAGGAGCCGTACCGGCGGCCACGGTCACCGTCTGCACCCGGGCGCTGCCGCGTACATCGGCCCGGCAGGCATCCGTGGGCCGCAGGCCGCTGTCCAGGCAGACCTCCACCGTTTCCAGTCCCGTGGTGGGCTTGGAGAACTGCTTATTGGGCAGGTCCTCGTGGATCTTCTGCATGACTTTCTTCCACATGGTGATGGCGGGGTTGCCGGAGTAGCTGATCTTCTCCGGCGAGTCGTAGCCCGTCCACACTGCCGCCACATAGTAAGGCGTATAGCCCACAAAGTAGCGGTCGTAGTTTTCACTGGTGGTACCGGTCTTACCGGCGATGGTCATGCCGCTGAACTTGGCGCTGCCGCCGGTACCGCTGTTGATAACGCCCTGGAGGAGCGTATTCATGAAGTAGGCCGTGGTCTCCTTCATGGCAACATGCTCCTCGCCTTCATTTTCCAGCACCACGGTCTCACCGTCAGAGGCGGTGACCTTCACATAGGTGCGGGGCTCGTGGTAAACGCCGCCGTTGGGGAACGTGGCATAGGCCGCCGCCATCTCCACGGTGGAAAGGCCATGGGTCAGGCCGCCCAGGCCCAGGGCCGCGGTGTTCATATCATCCGCCACCAGGTTCAGCCCCAGCTTCTCCGTGGCAAAGGCGTAGGAGGCGGGAATAGTCAGCTTCTCCACCACCTGCACGGCCACGGTGTTGATGGAGCTTGCCACGCCCTTGGAAAGCGTGGTCCAGCCACTGTAGCCCTGCGGGGAGTTTTTGGGCCAGGGGCTGTTGTTCAATAGACGCACAGGGTAGTTATCAAAGGTGGACGCCATGGTCACCACACCGGCGTCCAGCGCGGGGGCGTATACCGTCAGCGGCTTGATGGACGAACCCACCTGCCGACGGCCTGTGGCGTAGTTCCAGCCCAGATTCCGCTCCTTTTCGCCCACTGCGCCCACCATGGCCACGATATCGCCCGTATAGGGATCGATGATGGTGATGCCGGACTGCAGTTTCTGCCCGTTCCGGGAGGTCACGTCCAGGTTGCTGCGGTCCTCATAGACCGACTCTGCGATCTCCTGGATCTCCGGGTCCAGCGTGGTATAAATATTGTAGCCGCTGTTGTAGATCTTCTGCTGGGCGGCTTCCACGGAGATGTTCTCCGCCTCTGCCAGGTCGTTGGCCACGTCCAGGAACACTTGATCCACAAACCAGGAGTTGATTTTCACGCCGCCGGAGGCCGCAGCCACCAGGTCGTCTGCAGAGGTGCTGCCGTCGGTGAACTGGAGCACTTCCGCCTTGGCGGCGTCCGCCTCCTCCTCGGTGAGGTAGGAAAGGCCCGTATCCTGCCGGCCGGCCATGCGGTCCAGGATCTGCTCCTGGCGCTCCTTGTTCAGCTCCCGGGCCGTGACCTGGGTGCCGTCCTCCCGGGTGATGACCAGGGTGGACATGGGGCCGTACTGATAGGGGTTGTTGGTGATGGCGATCAGACACGCACACTCCGCCACGGAAAGCTCCGACACATCCTTGCCGAAGTAGTAGTTGGCAGCGGTCTGGACGCCGTAGCAGCCCTTACCCAGATAGATGGTGTTGAGGTAGAGTTCCAGGATCTGCTCCTTGGTGTAGTTCTTCTCAAACTCCAGGGCACGGAAGATCTCCCGCACCTTGCGGTTGACCGTGCCGCTGTTGTCGCCGGTCATGTTTTTGAGCAGCTGCTGGGTGATGGTGGAGCCGCCGAAGGTATCCTTCATGCCGATGAACATGTTCACCGTGGCACCGATGGTACGTTTCCAGTCCACGCCGTTGTGCTCGAAGAAACGGTGATCCTCGATGGCCACCGCCGCCTGCCACAGGGCGTCCGGCATCTGTTCGATATCCGCCCAGATGCGGTTTTCCGTGCCGTAGAGCGTCTCGTACTCCACCCACTCGCCGGTTTCCTTGTCCTGATAGTAAATGCGGGAGCTGAGGTTCATGGTGTAATCCTCCGCCCGCACCTCCAGCGTGGGCACCAGGGTGGTCTTCACGTAGGTCATGAAGATTCCCCCGATCATCAGCGTGGTGCAAAGGCCAATGAGGAACACCGTTCCCACAATGAAGCCTACACGCCGTCCGGTTCCTTTCCCGGTGCTTTTACGCTGTCTGGGCTGACGGCTGCCGCTTTGGCCCGACGCCGCTTCCCGTTTTCTGTGCTCCAACGCAGAGCACCTCCTTTTCATAAAATGTTTCGGCAAAGCCGCCCGCAGCAGGGATTTTCCCCTCTGCGGAGGCGTATGGTACGCCATAATACTTTTTATTGTATCATCCTCTGTCAACACTGAAAATGTCGCTATTTCCTCTGTAAAAGTTCCCGCTTTTTCATATTTTTACCCCACACGCAAAAATTTCTAGCCGCCGTATTTCTGCTTTTTTGAATTTTGAAAACTTCAGCGGCTTGCATTTATCGTTTGTTTCGGGTAAAATAAGCGTAACAAAGAGGAAAAGGAGCCATTGCCCATGTCTGAAGATTTCGGCCCCACGTTTGTCACCGTCACCGACGAGGACGGTCAGGAGCTTGTTTTGGAGTTCGTCTCCTCTGTGGAGTATAACGGCGCCCAGTATCAGGCTTTCTTCCCCGCTGAGACCGAAGGGGAGGAAACCCCTGAGGAGGAGTCCGGTCTCATTATTCTGAAGGTCATCCATGAAGACGGCGAAGATCTGCTCTCCACCCCCGACACGGAGGAAGAGGCCGAGGCCGTTTACGAGCTTTTCATGGAGGAGCTGTTCAGCGACGAGGACGAGGAGTCCTGACCCCCCGCTGAAAATTTCCCGGGGCGAACACAGTTTCGATTGCATTTCACCCACAGATGTGATACCGTATGTATCGTACCCTGCGGGGTTCGTGATAGGTCTTTTTTTAACCCACATTTCGTTATTCGGGATGCCGGATCAAGTCGTGGTTCGCAGGCCTCCCGGCTGCTGTCTGCGGCTGGAAGTTGGAAGCGATAAAGCGCCTTGGAGGCGACCCACCTGGCCGTGAAGGTGCAGGTTATAACGAGGTCTACACGGCCGCCGCGGGGTTCCTTGTTTTTCGGAGGATGTGCCATGCACACCTCCGTTTTTTCTTTTCAGGCTGATTTCAGCTTGGGCGGCTACACTTCTTCCAGTGAATTTCCCCTTGCAGAAACGACGCCTTTCCATTATAATATCAAGGTGCGTGACTAACGGTTTCCCCGGAAGCCGCACCGATTACTTGAGAGGACTGAAACAACAAATGAGCGCATCAAGAGAAAAGAAGACCCGTCAAGCTACGCCCAGCGTAGACTGGACCGATCCCAAGACCGCCCGCGAGGCACAGCAGCGCAAGGCGGAAAAGCGCAGCAACATGATCTATGCTGCCATCGCGGTGGCGTTCGTCATCGTGGCCGTCGTCTCCCTGACCTGGAAGTCCCAGATCATCCAAAAGCATGCCACCGCAGTCACCATCGGCGACGAAAAGTACACTGCCGGTGAAGTGAACTACTATTTCCAGCAGGTATACCAGAACTTCCTGAGCCAGAACTCCTACTTCATCAGCTATCTGGGCCTGGATACCAGCAAGGATCTGCGGGATCAGGCCTATCCCGGCAGTGAGGACGGCCAGACCTGGTTCGACTACTTCCTGGACCAGACCATCCAGCAGATGACCACCGTCAAGGCCCTTAACGACGATGCTGCCGCCAACGGCTTTACCTGGACGGATGAGATGCAGGCCGAGCTGGACAGCTCCATGCAGACCCTGAAGGACAACGTGTCCTCCTCCGGCTACTACACCTCCTTCAAGCAGTACCTGAGCGTGAACTACGGCAGCCTGATGACGGAGAGCATCTTCACCGAGCAGCTGAAAGAGACCATGCTGGCCCAGGCTTACGCTACCGAGTACAGCGATGGCCTGACCTACACCCTGGACGATCTCACCGCTGCCTACAACGAAGATCCCAACTCCTATGACAAGGTCGCCTATCAGAGCGTGCGCATCAGCGGCTCCGTGCCCACCGTGGACGCCGACGGCAACACCGTGGAGGTCACCGACGAGATGAAGGCTGAGGCCATGGCCGAGGCCAAGGAGAAGGCCGACGCCATGTACGCCTCCTTCCAGGCCGGTCAGAGCCTGGAGTCCCTGTCTGAGGCAGACGAGGACACCTATTACACCAACTCCACCGGCGTGACCTACTTCTCCGACGCCCTGGGCGAGTGGCTGTTTGACTCCGCCCGCAAGGCCGGCGACTCCGCCGTGGTGGAGGACGAGGCCGGTTCTGCCTACTATGTGGTCTCCTTCGGCAGCCGCTTCCGGGATGAGTACGACACTGTGAACGTGCGCCACATCCTGCTCAAGATCGACGACAGCGCCCTGGACACCGAGTCCGAGACCTACGAGGCCGATCTGCAGACCCTCAAGGACGAGACCATGGCCAAGGCCGAGGATCTGCTGGCACAGTGGAAGGAAGGCGAGGCTACGGAGGATTCCTTCGCCGCCATGGCCAACGAGTACTCTGAGGACACCGGCTCCAACACCACCGGCGGTCTCTATTCCCAGGTCGCCCAGGGTCAGATGGTCACCGAGTTCAATGACTGGTGCTTCGATCCCGCCCGTCAGGCTGGTGACACCGGCATCGTCTACGGCGAGAGCGACTCCTACAAGGGCTATCACGTGATGTACTTCGTGGGCAACGACCTGCCTTACTGGCAGGTGGAGGTCACCGAGACCCTGAAGAACAACGATGTCTCCGCCTGGTACGCGGAAAAGACCGCGGACTACACCGCGGAGCAGGGCAGCGGCGTCCGCTACGTCGGCTGATCTTCCCTATCAAGACGCTAAAGCGGCCGGCATTTCGCCGGCCGCTTTCCCATTCACAACGGAGGAAACACCATGGAACATCCATTTTTGCGCTGTGAGATGCTCTGGGGCGAGGAGGCGCAGCAGCGCCTTGCCCGAAGCCACGTGATTCTGTTCGGCCTGGGCGGCGTAGGCAGCTATGTTGCTGAAAGCCTTGCCCGCGCCGGCATCGGCGAGCTGACCCTGGTGGACAACGACACCGTGGCTCTCACCAATCTCAATCGTCAGCTGGAGGCGCTCCACTCCACCCTGGGCAAGACCAAGGCCCAGGCCGTGGCAGAGCGCCTGCTGGACATCAATCCGGATCTGCAGCTCCATCCCATGTGCGCCACCTACGACGCCGCCCACCGGGACCTCTTCTTCCCCCAGGGCTGCCGGTATGACTATATCGTGGACGCCATTGACCTGGTCAGCTGCAAGATCGACCTGGCTGAGACTGCCCGGCGGCTGGACATCCCCCTCATCATGGCCCTGGGCACCGGCAACAAGCTGGACCCCTCCCTGCTGCGCGTTGCGGACCTTTCCGAGACCTACGGCTGTCCCCTGGCTCGGGTCATGCGCAAGGAGCTGCGCAAGCGAGGCATGGAGCATGTGCAGGTGGTATTCAGCCCCGAAGAGGGCGTGACCCCTGCCCAGCCGGAAGCTCCGCCGCCGGGGCGGCGCAGTGTTCCCGGCAGCACCCCCTGGGTCCCCGCCGCCGCCGGGCTGCTGATCGGCAGCGCCGTGGTCCGCGGACTCATCCACCGGCAAAGCGATTCCAAAGAGAAAGAGATGTGAGATCATGCTGACAGGTACCATCGTCAACACGCTGGCCATTCTGGCCGGTTCCGCCGCAGGCCTCCTGATCAAATCGCTGGCAGGCCGCTGCTCCGGCTCCATGGCCGGCGCCAGCCTTCTGGGCCACCGGCTCCAGGCCATCATCATGCAGGGCGTCGCCCTGTGCATCCTCTATATCGGCATCGATGGGTGCCTGGAGGGCAGCAATGCCCTGATCGCCATTTTGTCCATGGTAATCGGTGCCCTTCTCGGAGAGCTTCTGGACCTGGACAAGCGGATGCGCTCCCTGGGTGACTGGGTCCAGCAGCGCACCGCCCACCTGCTGGGCTCGCAGGAGCCCGCCTCCATCTCCGAGGGCTTCGTCACCGCAAGTCTCCTGTTCTGTGTGGGGGCTATGGCCATTGTAGGCGCATTGAACGACGGCCTCACCGGCGACCACAGCACGCTCTTTGCAAAGTCCCTGCTGGACGGCATCAGCTCTGTGGTATACGCGGCCTCTCTGGGCGTGGGCGTAGCCTTCTCCGCCGCCGCAGTGCTGCTCTACCAGGGCGTCATCGCCGTGCTGGCCTCCTTCCTCCAGCCTTTCCTGGGGGACGCGGTCATCGCTGAGATGACCTGTGTGGGCTCGCTTTTGATCGTGGCGCTGGCGCTGAACATGCTGGGCGTCACCAAGATCAAGGTCATGAACCTGGTGCCCGCCATTTTCCTGCCGATTCTGCTGTGCAGGTTCATGTAAAAAAAGAGACGGCTTCGGCCGTCTCTTTTTTTGCTCTTTTCATTCACTCCAGCGGGAACGTCTCATTTCCGATGCGCAGGGCCGTCACCTGGCTCAGATCCACCGGCACCCTCCAGTAGTAGGTGCTGCTCCAGCGGGTGTATTCCGCGTCCTGGAAACGGCTGGAGCCGCCGCTGCGCTCCACCACGCTCCCGTCCCGCAGGATCAGCGCGGCCCGCTCCGGCTCCCACTCCTGCTCCTCCGCCGACTGCACATACTGGATCTCCGTAGCAGAGATCCGCACCTCCCGGATGGTGGTCCACCCAGCCTCCCGGGTATTCTGGTTCCGGGCCGGCACTTCCAGCTCGGGGATGGTCCGCACCTGCCACTCCTCATCAGAAGACAGGGAGAAATGCAGCGTCCAGGTCCCCTCTGCCGCCGGAGTCTCCTCCCAGTCTCCGCCGATCTCCTTTCGGTTCAGATCCTCCAGCACCAGTGTGGCCGCTCTGGGCTCATCCAGCAAGGTGCTCTTCCCTGCCAGATCGATAGTGTATTGCAGCAGCACGGTAAACGCGCCGTCCGATGCCGTGCCGCTGTAAAGGGTCTGGATGCCGGAACCGCCGGGTGTATCGTGGATCTTCTCCGGGTCCGGGTCCAGCGTCAGTTCCACGCGTCCGAAGTCGTAGCGGTGGTCCTCATCCTCTTCGTAGCTGCCGCTGACTTTCAGCAGCAGCCAGATGCCGGAGTCCCCCGCCGTAACGGAATCCAGCGTCACGGTCACGCTGTTCTGAGTATCCTGAACGCCCACCTTTTCCGTCAAGTGGTCGATAAACGCCAGCTGCTCCGCACTCATCTCCGTGTCATTTTGCTCCGTCCACTGCCGGGCAAACCAGCCCTGCAGCGTACCCGGCATCCCCACCGTGGCAATGGCTGAACCGGCCAGCACCGCCAGAATGGCCGCAGCGATCAAAATTCCCTTGGGGAACCGCTTTTTCGGATTTCTTCGCTCCAGTTTCGTCATTTGCGCCACCTCCTCGCGCAGTTTCTCGGAGGCATGCACCTGATCAAAGACCTGCCGATATTCCTCTTTCATCTCTCACGCCTCCTCCAATGCTCGTTTCAGCTTCTCCCGCCCCCGGGCCAGGCGGGTCTGTACCGTAGAGACTTTCAGCCCCAGCAGCTCCCCCGTCTCCGCCGCGGAATAGCCCTCGTAATAATAGAGGTACAGCGGCAGCCGGTACTTGGCCGGCAGGGCCCGTACCGCCTCATACAGGGCACTTTGCCCCGGATCGGTGAACGACGGCTCCGGGCAATGCTCCAAGGCCACAGTCCGGGTGCGCCAGGGGCTGCACCCCATATCCCGGCACACGTTCACCGCCACCCGGGCCAGCCAATAGCGCAGGTGCTCCTCCCCGGTGAAGGACACCTCTGCCCGCCACAGCCGCAGCATGGTCTCCTGGGCGGCATCCTCCGCATCCTGGGGGCTGCGGAAATAGTTGAGGGCGATGCGGTACACCATATCCAGATACCGCTCCGCGGCTTTTTGGAACTCCTGCTCAGTCAGCATGAACGTCTCTCCTCGAAAAGCTTTTCACCTGTAATACGGAGTAGGCGCGGGAAATATCCCAGCAGTTTGCCTGTTTACCAAAAAAATTCTCCGGCCTCACAGCCGGAGAATTTTCTTATTCAGAAAGGACCGTAATTGGTCATGGTGGCGATGAGCATGAACACCGCACAGATGGCCAACTCTACACCTACCACCGGCAGGGCGAACTTGAACCACTTGTTGAAGGGAATGCCCGCCACGCCCAACGACGCGCACAGCGTGCCGTGGGTGGGGATGATGGCGTTAGTGAAGCCGTCGCCAAACTGGAACGCCAGCACGGCAGTCTGCCGGCTGATGCCGATGATATCCGCCAGAGGCGTCATGATGGGCATGGTGGTAGACGCCTGGCCGGAGCCGGAGGGGATGAAGAAATTGATGACGCACTGCACCAGCAGCATACCCTCCGCAGCCACTGCCTTGGGAAGTCCGGAGATGACCGTAGCCAGGGCGTAGACGATGGTATCCAGGATCTGGCCCTCGGTCATGACCACCAGGATGCCCCGGGCGATGCCCACGATCAGGGCGCCCATGGCGATGTCCTTGGCACCGGCGATGAAGTCCCGGGCCATGCCATTGGGGGTGGTGCCGCCTACGATGCCGCCCACCAGGCCCATGCCCAGGAACACTGCCGCGATATCCAGCACACCCCAGCCGAAGTTGATGACGCCGTAGACGATGATGCCCAGGCCGCCGGCCAGCACCAGCAGCACCAGGATGTCCCGGCCGCGCAGCGTCACGTCCTCAATGGTGACCCGCTGGTCCTTCTGGGAAAGCTCCAGATCATACACATAGCTGGCGGAGGGGTCCCGCTTCACCTTTCCGGCATAGCGGAGAATGCAGGTGGGCACTGCCACCAGCATACACACCCACACAGCGATCCGCAGCGGCATGCCGGAGAACGTGGGCAGCTCCGCGATCTTCTGGGCCACGCCCACCGTGAAGGGGTTCATGAAGCCGGAGGAGAAACCGATGGCCGCGCCGAACGTGACCATGGCCATGCCCACAATGGCGTCGTAGCCCAGCGCACGGGCCAGAGCGATGCCGATGGGGATAAAGATGATGGTCTCCTCGGACATGCCGAAGGTGGCGCCGCCCAGAGAGAAGGCAAACATCATCAGGGGGATCAGAAGCTTTTCTCTGCCCTGGAGCTTATAGGCCAGCTTTTTGATGCCGTTTTCCATGGCGCCCGTGCGGGTGATGATGTTGAACGCACCGCCCACCACAAAGATGAACACCATGATATCCGCCACCTCCAGCATACCGTCGGGGATGGCATGAAGCAGGCCGAACAGGCTCACCGGCGTTTGATCCACGTAGGTGAAGGAGTTGGGGTCAACCACATTGCGGTCCGCTGTCTCATTGTACACCCGCTCATAGCTGCCGGCAGGGATCAGATAGGTGCATACCGTCATCAGTGCGATGATGCATGCCAAAATCACGAAGGTATGGGGAAACGCCAGTTTTTTCTTTCTTTTTTCTTCCACTGTGGGACCTCCATATCACACACAAAAAAGAGGGCCCGGGGTAATTCACTACCTCGGGCCCACTTCGGGTCAAAACACGCTGTATGGCCGGGAGCGAAATTACTTCAGCTCGACCTTGGCGCCAGCCTCTTCCAGCTGCTTCTTCAGGGTCTCAGCCTCGTCCTTGGACACGCCCTCCTTCAGGGTCTTGGGAGCGCCCTCGACGGTAGCCTTAGCCTCAGCCAGGCCCTGGCCGGTGATTTCGCGGACAGCCTTGATGACCTTGATCTTGGCAGCGGCGTCGAAGCCAGCCAGGACCACGTCGAACTCGGTCTTCTCCTCAGCAGCGGGAGCAGCAGCGCCAGCAGCGGGAGCAGCCATAGCGGCGGCAGAAACGCCGAACTCTTCCTCCAGAGCGTGCACCAGCTCGCTCAGCTCCAGAACGGTCAGGGCCTTGATCTCTTCGATCATAGCGGTAACTTTCTCAGACATTGTATTTGCCTCCTAATTGTAAAATTTAAAAATGGGTTGCCGGGAATGATTATTCCGCGGCGGGAGCCTCTTCGGCAGCCTCGGCGGGAGCGCCGTTCTTCTCGGCGATCTGCTTGAGGACCACAGCCAGGCCGGTGATGGGGGCCAGCATGGTGCCCAGGACCTGCGCCTGCAGGACGGGCAGAGCGGGGATGGAAGCCAGAGAGTTGATGGTGGCCAGATCCACGGGCTTGCCGTCCATGAAACCACCCTTGATCTCGAACTTGCCGTCCAGCTTCTTGGCATAGTTGGCCATGACCCGGGCGGGAGCCACGGGATCGTCGCACAGAGCCAGAGAAGTGGTACCGTTGAGCAGGCCGTCCAGCTCGCTCAGGCCGGTGTTGTTGAAAGCGAAGCGGAGCAGCGTGTTCTTCACGACAGCGTAATCCACATTGCTCTCACGGCACTCCCGACGCAGCGCGGTGTCTTCTTCAACGGTGATACCCTTGTAGTCGACAATCACGCCCGCGGTGGCCTTCTGGATCTTCTCGGTCAGCTCGGCAACGATAGCCTGCTTTTCAGATAAGACCTTTGCGTTAGGCATTCTTGTTTTCACCTCCACAGGAATTGTAGGTGCGTTCAAAAAGGAAACCGTCCTTATGCCGCAAGGACACAAGGACGGTGTAGCAATCTTACGATATGCCGCCCTCGGCAGGATTTACGGGCAAAACCCACCTGCTGTCTTTGGAACGCATCTGATATTATATTCAAGGAACTGACAAATGTCAACCCTCAAATATGCGTTTTTTCCGCAAATCGGGGATGCGCTCCCCGAAAGATCACACCATCTTGGCGGTGTTCATCTTCACGCCGGGGCCCATGGTAGAAGCGGCCACGCAGCTGCGGATATACTGGCCCTTAGCCGCGGCGGGCTTGGCCTTGATGATGGCACCCATGAGGGCGTTGTAGTTCTCGGTCAGCTTCTCAGCGCCGAAGGACACCTTGCCGATGGGGCAGTGGATGATGTTGGTCTTGTCCAGGCGGTACTCGATCTTACCGGCCTTGACTTCCTTGACGGCCTTGGCCACGTCGGGAGTCACGGTGCCGGCCTTGGGAGAGGGCATCAGACCCTTGGGGCCCAGAACCTTACCCAGACGGCCCACCAGGCCCATCATGTCGGGGCTGGCGACCACCACGTCAAAGTCGAACCAGTTTTCCTTCTGGATCTTCTCGACCATGTCCATATCGCCCACGAAGTCGGCGCCGGCCTCACGGGCAGCGTCAGCCTTGTCGCCCTTGGCGAACACCAGGACGCGGACGGTCTTGCCGGTGCCGTGGGGCAGCACGATGGCGCCACGGACCTGCTGATCGGCGTGACGGGAGTCAACGCCCAGCTTCACATGCAGCTCCACAGTCTCGTCGAACTTGGCGCTGGCGGTTTTGCAGATGAGAGCCATGCCATCGGCAGCCTCGTACAGAGTGTTCTTGTCGATCTGCTTGGCACTTTCCTGATATTTCTTGCCTCTAAACAATGTTACTTCCTCCTCATAGTGGTTCTTCGGAATTAAATCCTCCCACTGTATGGAGCGGCCTTCCAGCCGCTCGGCTGTTATGAATGGTCAGTTGTCGCGGACAGATCAGTCGCCCACGGTGACGCCCATGGAGCGGCAGGTGCCTTCGATCATGCTCATGGCAGCTTCCAGGCTGGCGGCGTTCAGGTCGCGCATCTTGATCTCGGCGATCTTCTGGACGGAGGCCTTGGAGATGGTGGCCACCTTGTTCTTGTTGGGCACGCCGGAACCGGACTCGATGTTGCACTCCTTCTTGATCAGGACGGCTGCGGGAGGCGTCTTAGTGATGAAGGAGAAGGAACGGTCGGCATAGACGGTGATGACCACGGGGATGATCATGCCCATGTCGTTCTTGGTGCGCTCGTTGAACTCCTTGGTGAACGCGGCGATGTTGACGCCGTGCTGGCCCAGAGCGGGGCCGACCGGGGGAGCGGGAGTCGCTTTGCCTGCGGGGATCTGCAGTTTTACATAACCAGTAATCTTCTGTGCCACGGAGTAGCACCTCCTAAAATCATAAATGTGGTGGCGGCACGAAGCCGTCTTTGGCGGGATATCCATCCCTCCCACTTGCGCCGGAAACCGCCCGGCACGGCGGGGACGCTCAGTCCTGGACCTCGACCTGATCCAGCTCCAGTTCCACCGGCGTCTCGCGTCCGAACATGGAGACCATCACGCTCACCCGGTTCTTCTCGGGCTCGATCTCCTCCACAACGCCGGTAAAGCTTGCCAGCGGGCCGTCCATGATGCGGACATGGTCGCCCACATTGTACTTGACGACGATCTCGTGCTTCTCCATGCCCATGGCAAGCACCTCTTCCTCCGTCAGGGGGATGGGCTTGTTGGCGGAGCCGACAAAGCCGGTCACGCCGCGGACATTCCGCACCAGATGCCAGGTATCGTCGGTCATGACCATCTTGATGAGCACATAGCCGGGGAACACCTTCCGCTCCACCTCTTTGGTGGCGCCGGAATCGGTGACTTCCGTCACGGTCTCCAGGGGGATCTCGATCCGCAGGATCATATCCTCCATGCCGCGGCCGGTCACGAACTTTTCAATGCTGGTCTTAACGGCATTTTCATAGCCGGAATAGGTATGGACAACATACCACTTGGCGCTCTCTGCCATGGCTCCTTACCCCAGAAGGCTCAGGACCATGTCCAGAGCGGCACCCATGACACCGTCGAAGATCCAGATGCAGGCGCCGATCAGCAAAGAGCACATCAGCACGGTGCCGGTGTTCTCCATCACGGTCTTGCGGCTGGGCCAAACGACTTTCTTCAGTTCGCTTTTCATCTCACGGAACCAGACTCCGCGATCCTTTTTCTTCTTCGCTTCTTCTGCCATCTCGTTACACGCCTTTCTTCATCGTTGTTGACCTTACTTGGTCTCGCTGTGGAGCGTGTGCTTCTTGCAGAAGGGGCAATACTTATTCAGCTCAAGCTTGTCCGGGGTATTCTTCTTGTTCTTCATCGTATTGTAGTTTCTCTGCTTGCACTCGTTGCATCTCAGGGTAACTTTTACGCGCATCTAACGGCACCTCCTTATTATTGGTATCATTCCCGGCTCCGCCGGGGATACCGACTGCCTCCCTGCCTCTTGTAAGGACCTTGCTGCCGCCAGAAAAGCGAAAAAAGCGCGCAACAAAAAAGCCCTTTTTCACAGGTAAGTATGATTGTAGCACACGTCAAAGCCCGGGTCAACTGTTTTTTTGCGAAATTTTTCCCTTTTTTCCTGCTGTATTGCGGCCGGCCCCAAGATATGATATGATGACTGCAAACTTTTTGAATTGCAAAGCGGAAGGAGCCTGCCCATGCGCATTATGGCCATCGACTACGGCGACGCCCACACCGGCATCGCCATTTCCGACCCCACCGGCTTTCTGGCCGGATTCACCACCACCATCGACGCCTACCGGCCGGAAGTCGTGGTGCAGCGCATCACCGAGCTGGTGAGCCAGCACGGCGCGGAGGAGCTGGTGCTGGGCTATCCCAAAAACATGGACGGTACCCTGGGTCCCCGCGCGGAAAAAGCAGAGGCCATGGCCGCGCTTCTAAAGGAGGCCACCGGCCTGCCCGTGGTTTTGTGGGACGAGCGCCGCACCACCATCGACGCCCACCAGATCCTCATGACCGGCGGGAAAAACGCCAAGAAGCGCAAAAAGGTGGTAGACGCCGTGGCTGCCTCCCTGATCCTGGAGGGCTATCTCACCTATAAGAAGTCCCATCCATAATAAAATAAGGTGTATGTGGTACGATAAAAAGCACGCTGCCCAAAGCAGCGTGCTTTTTTGCTTACTCCTTGATGGAGCCGTCGGCATTGAACACCGGCAGCGATGCCAGGAACTTGATGTCCGTACGGGTGCGGGCATCGCCCTCGGCCAGCACAGCCGCCCGACCCGTCACAGTACCGCCGGCCAGCTTCACCAGCTCCTCCATGGCGTGCAGAGAGCCGCCGGTGGAGATCACGTCATCCACCAGCAAGACGCGCTTGCCGCGGATCAGCTCCGCGTCGTCCCGGCCCAGGTACAGCTCCTGCCGGCCGGCGGTAGTGATGGACTCGTCCTCCACATGGATGGGGTTGGGCATATAGACCTTGGCTCCCTTGCGGGCCAGGATGTACTTCTCAGCCCCGGACTGGCGGGCCATCTCATGGATCAGGGGGATGCCCTTGGCCTCGGCGGTGAGCATGTAGTCAAAGCTGTCCAGATCCACCAGCTTCAAAAGATCCCGGGCACACGCCACAGTCAGCTCCGCGTCGCCGAAAACCACGAATGCGGCGATATAGAGATCGTCCGACACCTTGCAGATGGGCAGCTGACGCTGCAGTCCGGCCACGTTCAAAGTATAATGCATGTTTCTGCCTCCTCAAAGCAGCCCTACAGCAGGCCGCCAAATCACATAGTACATTATACTATCTGCTGCGCGAAAGTCAACAATTCCTCCCTTTTCCAACAAAAAAATGGCCGCCCTGCCGGGCGGCCGTGCTGCTTTATTGCTTGGCGTCGATATAGGAATAGAGCGTGTACTTGGAGATCCCGAAATACCGGGCGATCTTGTCGCCGGACTTGGTCACCAAAAACGCGCCGTTCTGGTTCAGGAACTGGATGGCCTTCACCTTGTCGTCCTTGTTCATCAGCGCCACAGGCTTTCCCACCAGCGCCACAGACTGCTGGATCAGATCATCCAGCAAATCATTGACATTGATGATCTTCTCCGGCTCCGCAGGCGTGGTCTCCCCCGTGGAAATCAGGTCGCGGATGGCGCCCTCCACCATCATCAGCCGGGAGATATCATAGTTGATGGAGAAGATGGCGGACACCTTCCCTTTGCTGTTGCGGATATACACCGTGGAGGATTTGAGAATCTTCCCGTCCGGCGTCTTGGTCAGGTAGCACAGGTGATCCTCCGGCGAGGCCGCATTGGTCTCCATTTGCTCAATGACCACATGGGACGCGCCGTCCCCTACCTTCCGGCCGGACACGTGTCCGTTTTCAATGGCAACGATGGTGTGATCCGGGTGGCGGCTCAGATCATGCACCACCACTTCACAGCTGCTGCCGAACTGTCCGGCGATGCCCGCGGCCACCTGTTTGAGCAGCTCTAATTTTCCGCTTTCCGTGGGTCATTCCTCCTTATTTTCATGACATACTTCCAATTTACCAGTTTCATCATACCACAATTTTTTTGTAAATCAACCACTTTTTCAAAAAAATTTTTTGGTTTTCTAATTTTTTGTTTGACAAGTGGGATTCTTATGCTATGATAGGGATAGAAAGAGCCAACGTCAACCACGGAACTATATAAAACGGAGGGCATTGTTATGGACTTTGAAGCGATCAAAGCGGCAGCGGAAGGCTACAAGGCGGACATGAGCCGCTTCCTGCGGGACATGATCTCCCACCCCAGCGAAAGCTGCCAGGAGAAGGAAGTCGTCATGTGCATCAAGGCCGAGATGGAAAAGCTGGGCTACGACAAGGTGGAAGTCGACGGCCTGGGCAATGTCATCGGCTGGATGGGCGAGGGCGACAAGATCATCGCCATCGACTCCCACATCGACACCGTCGGCGTGGGCAACATCAACAACTGGGAAGCTGACCCCTATCAGGGCTATGAGACCGACGACGTGATCTTCGGCCGCGGCGGCTCCGACCAGGAGGGCGGCATGGCCTCCGCCGTGTATGGCGCCAAGATCATGAAGGACATGGGCCTGATCCCCGAGGGCTACAAGATCATGGTGGTCGGCTCCGTCCAGGAAGAGGACTGCGACGGCATGTGCTGGCAGTACATCGTCAACAAGTACTTCGCCGGCAAGGAGGACGCCCAGAAGAAGATTCAGTTCGTCATCTCCACTGAGCCCACCGACGGCGGCATCTACCGCGGTCACCGCGGCCGCATGGAGATCCGTGTGGACGTGAAGGGTGTCTCCTGCCACGGTTCTGCACCCCACCGCGGCGACAACGCCATCTACAAGATGGCCGACATCCTGCAGGACGTGCGCGCCCTGAACGAAAACGGCGACGGCCCCTCCAACACCGTCAAGGGCCTGGTCAAGATGCTCAACCCCGAGTTCAACCCCGAGCACTATGAGGATGCGCAGTTCCTCAGCCGCGGCACCTGCACTGTCTCCGAGATCTTCTTCACCTCTCCCAGCCGCTGCGCTGTGGCCGACAGCTGCTCCATCTCCATCGACCGCCGCATGACCGCCGGCGAAACCTGGGATTCCTGCCTGGAGGAGATCCGTCAGCTGCCCAGCGTGAAGAAGTACGGCGACGACGTGAAGGTCTCCATGTATATGTATGACCGTCCCTCCTGGACCGGCGAGGTCTATGAGACCGAGTGCTTCTTCCCCACCTGGATCAACAAGGAGAGCGCTGCCCACGTCCAGGCTGTGGTGGACGCCCACCACGCCCTGTACGGCGACAAGCGCATCGGCCATGCTGACGCCGATCCCAAGTTCGACGCCATGCACCTGCGTGAGGGCCGTCCCCTGACCGACAAGTGGACCTTCTCCACCAACTGCGTGTCCATCCAGGGCCGCTACGGCATCCCCTGCGTGGGCTTCGGCCCCGGCGCTGAGTCCCAGGCCCATGCTCCCAACGAGATCACCTGGAAGCAGGATCTGGTCACCTGTGCTGCCGTGTACGCTGCCGCTGTGAAGCTGTACAAGGAAGAGAACAAGACCGCTGACGTCACCGAGTTCCGCCAGAGCCTGACGGACAACGTCATCCAGTAATCCATCCGCGAGGGGGGATGCTGTCCCCCCTCCCGATCCGTAAAATTCTGCGAGGCAATTTGCCGCCTCAATCATATTACTTAAGGAGAGCTGATTATGTCTAAGACCATCGAGCTGGCCAAGCATCTGGAAAAGCTGCACATCAACAACATGTACAAGTCCGACTTCTACTGGACCTGGGACAAGACCGACGAGGAGCTGGACGCCATCTTCACCGTGGCTGACGCCCTGCGCGACCTGCGCGAGCGCAACAAGTCCACCCGGATCTTCGACTCCGGCCTGGGCATCTCCATCTTCCGCGACAACTCCACCCGTACCCGCTTCTCCTTTGCTTCTGCCTGCAATCTGCTGGGCCTGAACGTTCAGGATCTGGACGAGAAGAAGAGCCAGATCGCCCACGGCGAGACTGTCCGTGAGACCGCCAACATGGTCTCCTTCATGGCTGACGTCATCGGCATCCGCGACGATATGTTTATCGGCGAGGGCCACAAGTATCAGAAGACCTTCATGGACGCCGTGTCCGAGGGCTATCGCGACGGCATCCTGGAGCAGCGTCCCACTCTGGTGAACCTGCAGTGCGACGTGGATCACCCCACCCAGTGCATGGCTGACATGCTGCACATCATCCACCACTTCGGCGGCGTGGAGAACCTCAAGGGTAAGAAGATCGCCATGACCTGGGCTTATTCTCCCTCCTACGGCAAGCCTCTGTCCGTTCCCCAGGGCGTCATCGGCCTGATGACCCGCTTCGGCATGGACGTGGTTCTGGCTCATCCTGAGGGCTATGACGTGATGCCCGAGGTGGAGGAGATCGCCCGCAAGAACGCTGCTGCCACCGGCGGCACTTACAAGAAGGTCGCCACCATGGAAGAAGCCTTCGACGGCGCCGATATCGTCTATCCCAAGTCCTGGGCTCCCTTCGCCGCCATGGAGCAGCGCACGAAGCTCTATCAGGCTGGCGACCAGGCCGGCATCGACGCCCTGGAGAAGCAGCTGCTGGCTCAGAACGCCCAGTTCAAGAACTGGACCTGCTCTGAGGAGATGATGAAGCGCACCAAGAACGGCAGCGCCCTGTACATGCACTGCCTGCCCGCCGACATCACCGGCCTGAGCTGCAAGGAGGGTGAGGTTGACAACTCCGTGTTCGATCGCTACATTGAGCCCCTGTACAAGGAAGCCAGCTACAAGCCCTATGTCATCGCTGCCATGATCATGATGAGCAAGGTGAAGGACCCCGTCGCCGCTCTGATGGCCATGGAGAATGGCGGAAAGCGCAAGATGTTCTAATTGCTGAACTTGTACGTCGGGAATATGGTCCCCATATTCCCGACGTATTTTTATTTTCAATTTTACGAAAAGAGGTCGACCTATATGGGTAAGCGCATTGTGATCGCCCTGGGCGGCAACGCACTGGGCAAGAATCTTCCTGAGCAGATGGCTGCTGTGAAGCACACGGCCAAGGCCATCGTAGATCTGATCGAAGAAGGACATGAAGTAGTGGTTGCCCACGGCAATGGTCCCCAGGTGGGCATGATCAACGTTGCCATGACGACCCTCAGCCGTGAAGATCCCACCCATCCCATGGCGCCCATGTCCGTGTGTACCGCCATGAGCCAGGGCTATATCGGCTACGACCTGCAGAACTCCCTGCGGGAAGAGCTTCTCAACCGCGGCATCCACAAGAGCGTGGCCACCATCCTCACCCAGGTGGAAGTAGACCCCGCAGATCCCGCCTTTGACCATCCCTCCAAGCCCATCGGCACGTTCATGACCGAAGCGGAGGCAGAGGAAATGCGTCGCCGCGGCAATGCCGTTATGGAGGACGCCGGCCGTGGCTGGCGCCGTTGTGTCGCCTCTCCCCTGCCCAAGTCCATCATCGAGATCGAGACCATCCGTGCCCTGCTGGCTGCCGGACAGGTAGCTGTTGCCTGCGGCGGCGGTGGTATCCCCGTCTACAAGACTGAGGGCAACCACCTCAAGGGCGCCGGTGCTGTTATCGACAAGGACTTCGCCTCCGAGCTGCTGGCCGAGGAGCTGGACGCAGATGCGCTCATCATCCTCACCGCCGTGGAGAAGGTGGCCATCAACTTCGGCAAGCCCGATCAGCAGTGGCTGGACCGTCTTACCCCCGAGCAGGCCCGGCAGTATGCCGCAGAGGGCCAGTTTGCTCCCGGCAGCATGCTGCCCAAGGTGCAGGCCGCTGTGAAGTTTGCCGAGTCCAAGCCCGGCCGCACGGCGCTGATCACCCTGCTGGAAAAGGCCAAGGACGGCATCGTCGGAAAGACCGGCACCTCTATCGTGTCTTAATCAAAGAGACGTCCGGAATACTCCGGGCGTCTCTTTTTTCTTTTGAAAGCGCGCCGCTGTACCATATCCTATAGGTACAGCGGCGCACACTTATGCTCTTTTCTCCGTATACAGGCAGACTGCCTGATTGGATTTTCCGTTTCTTACGCCTCTTCGTTGATGGGATAAAATCTTGGCCCACAGTATCCGTCACGGCACACTTCTTCGCCCCACATGGCAGCGGGACGCACCCAGAGCCCTTTCTCTCCATACAGAGCCCGATATACCACCATGGTCTCCTGGGTCTCTGAATGGGTGGCAGTGCACAACAACTGATATTCTCTGCCCTTGAAATGACGATAGCGCCCGGGGACCAAGCCGCCTTGTTCCGTACGGCGCAGACGGCGGCTCATATAGGCGTTGGTATAACACGGGTCTTGGGTAACCTCCTCGCCAAACCAATCCGGAGGGCAGAATGCTGTAGCTTCCTCCTCTGAAGAAAACTCCACTTCCGCCATCACCAGCGGCGCAAGGGGTGGATGGAATACATCCAACTGGATAAGATCCTCACCCATTGGGATCTCATAACGGTCTTTCACAATTGGAGCTCCCTCTGTTTTCAAAAGAAGCGCTCCATATTCCTTTTCCGTCAGAGGCAGCTCAAATTCCTCCCGTTTCAGCAGCCCGGGGCCTTTGCACGTGAGTCGATACTGCTCTCCGCTGCGGCGGATCCGAATGACTGGTTCTGTAGAGATATAGGCTTGCTCCATGAGCGTATGTGGATAGCGATCCAAACTTTCCGGCATTTGCCGGATCAAAAATTTCCGTTCGATTTCCATGCGTTCACCATTCCTTATATGTATTGTTTACCACAAAAAGCACAGAAAAACAACGCGGGGAATAAAAAAAGACAGCTCATAAAGAGCTGTCTTTGTGTTGGCACTACCTATCTTCCCGGGCCGTCGCCAGCCAAGTATTGTGGGCAGAAACGAGCTTAACTACCGTGTTCGGAATGGGAACGGGTGGACCCTCGTTCTAATCAGCACCAACTATGTCTCCCGGATCTCTCCAGAGAACATTTCGCATTATAAACTTTTTCTCGCACTTTGTCAAGGGATTTTTGGTGACCCGTACCGGATTCGAACCGATGTTAACGGCGTGAGAGGCCGCTGTCTTAACCACTTGACCAACGGGCCATGGTGCACCTTCACGGACTCGAACCGGGGACCCACTGATTAAGAGTCAGTTGCTCTACCAACTGAGCTAAAGGTGCAAATCCCTTTTTCAGGTACGCTTACCGCACCCTCAAAACCGAACAATGTATCTCCAGCAACCTTTCAGGCTGCCTGCATAAATCGTAGGTCAAGCCCTCGGGCTATTAGTACCGGTCAGCTACACACATTACTGCGCTTCCACCTCCGGCCTATCAACCAGGTAGTCTTCCTGGGCCCTTACCTCATGAAGAGTGAGAGATCTCATCTTAGGGGGAGTTTCACGCTTAGATGCTTTCAGCGTTTATCTCGTCCATACTTAGCTACCCAGCTATGCCCTTGGCAGGACAACTGGTGCACCAGAGGTATGTCCATCCCGGTCCTCTCGTACTAAGGACAGCTCCCTTCAAATCTCTTACGCCCG